>NZ_ATYF01000017.1:0-90553 GCF_000427545.1 Rhodanobacter sp. OR92
ATGTGCCAGATCGGTTCGTTGCGAAACAGCGCTAAGCCGATGACCAGCCAGATCAATCGCTCGGCCGGCAGACGTCGACGGCGCAGTGACGTCGTGCCAGTCGCTTGCAATGCTTGCTCGATCCAGGCGGCCGGAATGAGCTGGCTGAAACGATCAAACGCGTCGGGAGACAGATCGCCTACCGCATCAAAGTTGGCTTGCAGGGCTGAGATCAAAGCAAGAGGCTCATGGAAAACCATGAGCCTCTTGGGTCGTTCCGGCTTCGTCAATACCTTAACTGACTGGCATTAGGCTCGAAGCCGGCGTTTTCGTGTGAACTTACTTCTTCGGCGGAGGCGGCGGAGGCGGCCGCACCACGATCACGCGGGGCGGATAGTAACCGTAGGGATAACCACCCCAGTACGGGCCGAAGCCCGGACCCCAGAACGGGTCATAGAAGCCCGGCGGGTAATTGACGATGACTGGACGTTTCGGCCACAGGTAGACCACGTCAGCCTCGACGCGCGGGTAGGCGTAGTCGAACTCACCCACCTTCTGCGACACCGTGCCATGCAGCGTGCCGGTGACGGTCAGCTCGCGGCCGCGCACGAACACTTCCGGGTCGTAGAAGCCGTCGCGGCAGGCGACGAAGCGGCCCTGGTTCTCACCGCTGTTGCCGGTTTCCGGGCGTGCCTGGCTGTCCAGCGGGCGCGACAGCAGGTAGAAGCAGGTCTGCTGCGGGCCCGGTTCGGTCTTGATGATCTCGCCGCCCCAGCGCACCCGGGTGCCACCCGCGCCGCCTTGCTGGGCGCTGGTGGTGGAAACGTCGGTATAGGTGCCTTCCAGCGGTTTCGGAATCGTCGCACACCCAGCCAGCAGGGCGAGTGCGGCAGCGAGGGTCAATGGGCGATGCAGGGACATGATGATCTCTCCATACGGGGGTGACGGCCTGCGCCGTCGTGTCGGCTCTTATTTGACCACGTTGACGATACGGAAATCCCGCACCGCGCGCTGGAACGCGCGCAATGGTTCAGTCGGCGGTTCGTCATGGGCATAACGCAGTTCCAGGTAACTCCTCATCAGGCTTGCCAGTTCGTCGCGTTGACCCGGCAGCGCACGGCCGGCGCGGCTCAGGTAATGCTGCGGACCTTCGGCTGGGCGGCGCGCCATGCCCTTGTGTGCCAGCTTCCGCTCCAGCTCGCGCAGCGCGCCGCGCAACGGGTCGCGCGGCTGCCGCCGCAACAATGCCCACGCCAGCCCGATCGCGATGAACAGCACGCTGCTGATCGCCAGCAGCACGCCGAGCGTCGCCGTGTCGGCATCGCGGATGCCGAACGGCGTCAGCAGGCCGCGCTGGCGCAGCGCATCGAAGCCGATAACGCCCTGGTCCCACCAGCGGTTGACGATGTCCCAGCGATTGCGCAGGCCCTGCAGCCAGTCGTTGCGGTACCAGGACAACTGGTCGCCGGCGGCTGCGGCCGCGCCCAACGAAACGCGCTCCGGGCGCACCGCGCCGGTGGGGTCGACGCGCACCCAGCCGCGTCCGGCCAGCCACACCTCGCTCCACGCATGTGCGTCGGAATAGCGCACCAGCAGGTAGTCGCCGAGCTTGTTCCAGTAGCCGCCCTGGTAGCCGGTGACCACCCGCGCCGGGATGCCGGCGGCGCGCATCAGCACGGTGAACGCCGACGAGTAGTGCTCGCAGAAACCCTCGTGGGTGTCGAACAGGAAGTCGTCCACCGAGTCGCGCCCCAGCGGCGCCGGCGCCAGCGTGTAGCGGAAGCCGCCGTCGTGGAACAGATCCAGCGCGGCCTGCACGATCGCGGCGTCGTCGCTGCCGTAGCGCTGCCGCCATTGCGCGGCCAGTGCGTGCGTGCGCGGGTTGAAATCCGCCGGCAGGTGCAGGCCGAGCCGGCGCGAGCGCTCGTCCAGATCGGGTTGCAGCCGGTAGCGCACTGCCGAGCGCGCGGCGTAGTCGAGCGGGTCGTTGACCGGCTTGTCGGCCATCACCTCGTGGTCGGCTTGCAGGGTGGCCTGCGCCGGCGCCTGCAGCGGCACGTCCAGCATCGGCAGCACGCGGCGCCGGGTCGGCTGCAGGTTGATCCGGTAGCGGATCGAGGCGGCCGCCTCCAGCGGCGCCGGTGGCTGCGGCGGGGCGTAGCGCGGGTCGAGCCGGCGCCAGCTGCGGCCGTCAAAATTCCACATCACGTAGGCGCGGAAATAGCGCCGGTCCGGCGCCGGCGGCGCGCCGTCGAAACTGACCCGCATCGCCGGATGGTCGTCGGTGAGCAGGTCGGTGAAATTGCCCGGCGTCATGCTGTCGCCGAGGCCGGTGCGCGCCTGGTCCTGCGCGGGGGCGCCCCACAGCGGCGAGCTCAGCCGCGGCACCAGCAGGAAGGCCAGCAGGGCCAGCGGCAGCGCCGCGGTGGTCAGCGCCAGCGCCGGCAGCAAGGCCCGCGGCAGGCCGGGCGTCGGTAGCTGCCCGGGTTCCAGCGCGCGCAAAGTGGCCAGCGCCGGCGGCAGGCCCAGCGCGACCACCACGGTGGCAACCAGCCCCTGGTCGAACAGCAGCGCGGTCATCAGCGCGAAGCAGGCGAAGCTGATGCCCACGCGTACGTCGCGCGCGGCCTCGGTTTCCAGCAGCTTCAGGACCAGCAGGCCGACCGCCAGCGCCGCCCCGGGTTCGCGGCCGAAGATGTTGCCGTACTGCACGATCACCGCCAGCGTCAGCAGGACCAGCAACGGCAGCTTGAGCCAGCGCGGCACCCGGCCGGCCTGACGCCGCCGCTGCCACCAGCGCCAGCCGAGGATCAGCGCCAGTGCGATGCCGAGCCACCACGGCAGGTGCGGCGAGTGCAGGCCCAGCACCAGGGCCATGGTCAGGCTGAGCAGGTCGAACGCGCGGGTGTCGATCGGCCGCTCGCTCGGCGGCCGGGGTGGGCGTGGCGTCATGGCAGCTGCGCCAGCGCGTTCATGCAGCGCGCGTAGTGCAGCGGCCCGCTGCCGCCGGGAATCTCGTGGCCGGGCAGCCACAGGCTGTAGTGGCGGCGCTGGGCCTGGGCCTCGTTGAGCCAGCGCGCCAACCGGGCGATGCGCGCCTCGTGGTCCAGTCCGCCCAGCTGGCGCCAGTCGAGTTGCCATTGTGGATGGCTTTGCGGTTGTTCGAAGTCCTTCACCAGCAGGTTCTCGTGGCGGGCGCTGGCCTTCCAGGCGATGTGCCGCTGCGGGTCGCCGGCGCGGTAGTCGCGTAGTGCAGCCAGTTCGTCACCGCGGTGCAGGCGCAGGTGGCGGGCGTCGTCGGCGCGGGCCTGCGGCGGCGGCCCGGCGGCTTCCCCGCGCGGCCACACCAGCACGGGCTGCTCGGGGTGCAGCCAGCTCCATGCGCGGAACAGGCCCAGTGGCCAGGTGCTCCACACCCGCAGGCGCGGCAGCGGCTGCCAGCCGCGCCGTTCAGTGGGCAAGGCCAGCTTCACCAGGGTGCTGGCGTGGCCATCGAGCGCGAACGCCACGGTGCTGTCGCCGAGATCGACGCGGATCGCGTTGCGCGGACGCCGGGAGTCGAACGTAAGGGTGAGTTCGAGCGACTGGCCGGCGACCGCATGGCCGGCGCGGATGTGGCCCAGGCGCAAACCGTCGAGGCTGCGGAACGCCACCAGCATGCTGGCCGCGCTGGCCGCGCCGAGCAGGCAGGTGAGCAGCAGACCGGCGTTGTTCGCGTAGTTCAGCGCGCCGACCAGCATCACCAGCAGCAGCATGGAGAAGCCGAGGCCGAAGCCGGTCGGCACGATGTAGATGCGCCGCCGGTGCAGTTCGATCGGCAGGCTCCCCGGGCGACGGTAGCGGGTGAGTGCGGGCAGCCGGCACTCGGCCCGTCGCAGCAGCCGCTGCAGCAGGTCGCGCATCAGTCCACCGCCACCTCGGCCAGCAGCTGCCGTGCCAGCGTGTCGCCGTTGGCGCCGCGCGTCGGCAGCAGGCGATGCGCGGTCAGCGGCACGAACAGCGCCTGGATGTCTTCCGGCAGCACGTGGCCGCGGCCGCTGAGCAGCGCCCACGCGCGCGCCGCGGCGAGCAGGGCCAGGCCGGCGCGCGGCGACAGGCCCACGCGGATGTCGGCGTGGCGCCGGCTGGCGGCGAGCAGGGCCTGCAGGTAGTCGAGCAGGGCGGTGCTGGCGGTGATCGCCTGCGCCTGCCGGTGCAGCGCCAGCAACGCCGCGCCGTCGAGTTGCGGCATCAACTGGGCCAGCAGGTCACGGCGGTCGCTGCCGGTGAGCAGGGCGCGCTCGGCGGTGGCATCCGGGTAGTCCAGCGACAGCCGCAGCATGAAGCGGTCGAGCTGCGAGTCGGGCAGCGGGAAGGTGCCGTTGAGATCCAGCGGATTCTGCGTGGCCACCACGAAGAACGGCTGCGCCAGCGCATGCGTCTGGCCGTCCACGGTGACCTGGCCTTCGGCCATTGCTTCCAGCAGCGCGCTCTGCGTCTTCGGGCTGGCGCGGTTGATCTCGTCGGCCAGCAGCAGGCCGGTAAAGATCGGGCCGGGGTGGAAGCGGAACTGGCCGGTCTCGCGCTCGTACACGCTGACCCCGATGATGTCCGAGGGCAGCAGGTCGCTGGTGAACTGCACGCGCTGGAACTCCAGCGCGAAGGTGGCCGCCAGCGCGTGCGCCAGGGTGGTCTTGCCCACGCCGGGCACGTCTTCCAGCAGCAGGTGGCCGCCGGCGATCAGGCAGGTGAAGGCGAGCTTCACCTGGCGCGGCTTGCCCAGCAGCACGCGGTTGACCTGGGCCATCGCCGCGTCCAGTCGCTGTTGCAGGGATTCGTCGTGGGGCTGGGTCAATGCGGACATGAAGCTCCGTTCCTTGCGAAGGCGGGGGGCTGGAGGCAGTGTAGCGGTCGCTTCAGGGCAACTCGACGCCCGCCGCGCGCAGCAGTTGCGCCAGCGCGATCAGCGGCAGGCCGATCAGCGCGCTGGGGTCGCGGTTGTCGATCGCCTTGAACAGGCTGATGCCGAGGCCCTCGCACTTGAAGCTCCCGGCGCAGTCCAGCGGCTGTTCGCGTTCGACGTAGCGGGCGATCGCCGCCGCGTCCAGTTCGCGGAAGTGCACGCGGGTGTGGTCGACATGGGTGTGCCGGCGGCCGTCGCGGGTATCGAGCAGGCACAGTGCGGTATGGAAATGTACCTCGCGGCCGGAGCTGGCGGCGAGCTGGGTGCGGGCGCGTTCGGCGCTGCCGGGCTTGTCGAGGACCACGCCGTCGAGCTCGGCGACCTGGTCGGAGCCGATCACCAGCGCGTCCGGGTAGTCCCGCGCGACCGCCGCGGCTTTGGCGATCGCCAGGCGCAGGGCGCGAGCCGCGGGAGGCTCGTCCGGCAGCGGGGTCTCGTCGGTGCCGGGTGCGGCCTGTTCGAAATCCGGGAGCAGCCGGCGCAGCAGTTCAGCGCGGTAGTGCGAGGTCGACCCCAGCACGATGCGGGGCGTGGAGCGGGGCGCGATCATGTGTCCGATTCGCGCCGGAGGTGTTCGCGCATCGCGCTGTCGAGGTCGGTCTGGGCCTGGTCGAGGGCCTTCAGCAGCGGCTGCAGGCGGTCGCGGGTGCTGCGCATCGAGGCGGCGGCCTCGTCCAGCTCATGCTGGCTGGCGCGCGGGGAGCGGTCGCGAATCCACAGGCGCTGCTGCAGCAGCGCGCGCAGGCCGGCGTCGATCGCATGCTGCGCATCCTGTTCGCTGGCGGCCGGCAGATCGGGGTTGAGCGACATCACCGCATGAGCCTGCCGCAGGCCGCTGCGGCAGGTCTTCAGGTCGGTTTCCAGCCGGTCGGCGAGGTCGAGCAGGGTCTTGAGGCTGCTGCCGCGCCGTGTCTGGCGCCGACGCAGTAGCAGCGCCGCGGCCACCAAGGCAATCAGCAGCGCCAGCAATACGGCGGCACCGAGCGTCAGATAGGAGTTCAAGGGCGAGGGCTCGGGCGAGGGGATGTTCAGTCTGCCCCATCGGGGCCGGATCAGGCAAAATCGGCGGCGGAGGGAATGGGATGAGGCCGTGTCGGTTGACTTCGCGCCGCTTCGAACCTAACATTTCGCGATTATGTCCGTGACACTGCCAGAGTCCGTGGACGCTTGGCGCATGGTCTCGGCGCGGCGTTCGTTCGAAGGAACGCTACCCATCGCGACCCTGTCCCGCCTGTGCGGGGTGTTGGCGGGCCCCGATGGACTGCTGCAGTACGAGCTGGATTTCGGTCGTGACGAGTTGGGCATCAGCTACGTCGACGTTCGCGTGCGGGCATCGCTGGCGCTGGTCTGCCAACGCACGCTGGAGCCGTTCATGCTGCCGGTCGCGGTGGATACGCGGCTCGGCCTGATCCGCCAGGAACGCGACGAGGCTGGCTTGCCGCCGGATTGCGAGCCGCTGCTGGTGGCCGAGGATGGCCGGCTGAATCCGGCGGATGTGATAGAAGACGAATTGCTGCTGGCACTGCCGCTGGTCCCGGTCAACCCGGACAGCAACCTGCCCGACGACATGACAGGCCACGAGCCGGATCCTGCCGGCGAGGGGCGTGCCGAAAGTCCGTTCGCGGTGTTGCGCGAACTGAAGAAGTAACCGCCGGCCCGAGTCATCCGACCCGGGTCATGACGCAACCGATCATCCCAAGTTTCAATCATCAAGTTTCAGCTGGAGAACTACCATGGCCGTTGCCAAGAGCCGCCGTACCCCGTCCACCCGTGGCATGCGTCGTGCGCACGACGCGCTGAAGACCGTGCAGCTGTCCACTGATCCGACCAGCGGCGAGGTGCATCAGCGTCACCACGTCACCAAGGACGGCTACTACCGCGGCAAGAAGGTGATCGAGACCAAGGGCGCGGTGTCGGTCGAGGATTGATCGGTTTTCCGGACCCCGCGGGGTTCCCGGATTCCGGTCAGGCGAGACGGCGCGGCAACGCGCCGTTTTGCGTTGATGGATACCTCCGTATGTCGCATCGGGCGGTTGCGTTGGCGCTGCCCAAGGCGTTCAATCCTGCGTTTACGTTGATGGACAGCTGAATGGCCCAGATCTATTCCCGCATCATCGCCACCGGCAGTGCACTGCCGGAGCGCGTGGTAACCAACGCCGATCTGGAAAAGATCGTCGACACCAGTGACGAATGGATCCGCACCCGTACCGGCATCCGCCAGCGGCACATCGCGGCCGAGGGCGAGACCACCGGCGACCTGGCTTTTCGTGCCGCGCAGCAGGCGCTGGAGACGGCCGGCGTCAAGGCGTCCGAACTCGACCTGATCGTGCTCGGCACGACCACGCCGGACATCATCTTCCCGTCCACCGCCTGCCTGGTGCAGCATCGCCTCGGTGCGAACGGCTGCGCCGCGTTCGACGTCAACGCGGCCTGCTCGGGCTTCGTCTACGCGCTCGGCGTGGCCGACAAGTTCATCAAGAGCGGACAGTCGAAGAAGGCGCTGGTGATCGGCGCCGAGACGCTGACCCGGATGGTCGACTGGAACGAGCGCGAGACCTGCGTGCTGTTCGGCGATGGCGCCGGCGCGGTGGTGCTGGAAGCCTCCAGCGAACCGGGCATCTACGCCACCTGCCTGCATGCCGACGGCGGCTACAAGGAACTGCTGTACAACCCGGTCGGCGTGTCGGCCGGCTTCAAGGACGAGCCGGGCCACGGCGTGCGCATCCGCATGGCCGGCCGCGAGGTGTTCAAGGTTGCGGTGAAGACGCTCGACTCGCTGGTCGGCGAGACCCTGCAGGCCGCCGGCATGGACGAGTCGCAGGTGGACTGGCTGATTCCGCATCAGGCCAACCTGCGCATCATCGAGGCGACTGCAAAGCGGCTGAACATGTCGATGGAGCGCGTCATCGTGACGGTCGACAAGCACGCCAACACCTCGTCTGGCTCGGTGCCACTGGCGCTGGACTATGCGGTGCGCTCGGGCAAGGCGCAGCGTGGCCAGAACCTGCTGCTGGAGGCGTTCGGCGGCGGCTTCACCTGGGCCTCGGCGCTGCTGCGCTACTGAGCCACCGCCGTTTCGAGTCGTCCTCCACGATGCCGCCCGCCCGGGCGGCATCGTGTTTTGCATCGCGAAAAACATTGAATACAGCTGCGTATGGGCGGCAATGCTGGCACCATGGCGGTTTTCGTCGACGGGGTCCGCCCATCTCATGAGTTCCGTTTCCGCTTCGCTCGCTTTCGTTTTCCCCGGCCAGGGTTCGCAGTCGGTCGGCATGCTGGCCGAGCTGGACGCGGCGCATGCCGAGGTGCGCGCCACGTTCGAGGAAGCCTCGCAGGGCGCCGGCATCGATCTGTGGAAGCTGAGCGCGCACGGCCCGGAAGATCAGCTCAACCGCACCGAGCACACCCAGCCGGCGCTGCTGGCCGCCAGTGTGGCGGTATGGCACGTGTGGCAGAAGCTGGGCGGCGCGCAGCCGGCGCAGTTGTCCGGCCACAGCCTGGGCGAGTACAGCGCGCTGGTCTGCGCCGGCGCGTTGTCGCTGCACGACGCGGCAGCGCTGGTGGCCGAGCGTGGTCGGCTGATGCAGGCCGCGGTGCCGGCCGGCACGGGCGCGATGGCGGCAATCCTGGGCGGCGACGACGCGCAGATCGCGCAGGTGTGCGAAGACGCGGCGCAGGGCCAGGTGGTGGCGCCGGCCAACTTCAATTCGCCGGGTCAACTGGTGATCGCCGGCAACGCCGAGGCAGTCGACCGCGCGCTGGCCCGGCTGGCCGAACTGGGCGTGAAGAAGGCGATCAGGCTGGCCGTGTCGGTGCCCTCGCACTGCATGCTGATGCGCGGAGCCGCCGACCGGCTGGGCGAGCGGATGGCCGCGATCGACTGGCAGTTGCCGTCGATCCCGGTGATCCAGAACGCCGAGGCTAAAAGTTACGCCACGCTGGACGGGATCCGCGGCGCGCTGCAGCGCCAGCTGTATCTGCCGGTGCGCTGGACCGAATGTGTGCAGGCGCTGGCCGTCGGCGGCGCCGCACGCATCGCCGAGTGCGGCCCGGGCAAGGTGCTTGCCGGCCTGATCAAGCGCATCGACAAGAGCATCGAGGCGCGCGCGATCGGCGCTCCGGCCGAACTCGACGCCGCCCGCGCCGAATGGGCGTGAGCCCCGATTTTCCGATTCCCGAAGGAACGCTTCCCATGAGCAAACCACTGCAAGGCGAAATCGCGCTGGTCACCGGCGCCAGCCGCGGCATCGGCGCGGCGATCGCGGACGAACTGGCGGCGCTGGGTGCCACCGTGATCGGCACCGCCACCAGCGAAGGTGGCGCCGCCGCGATCGGCGTGCGGCTGGCCGCGCGCGGCGGCCACGGCCGCGTGCTGAACGTCACCGACGGCGCCGCGGTCGAGGGGCTGATCGACGGTATCGCGAAGGAATTTGGCGCGGTCTCGATCCTGGTCAACAACGCCGGCATCACCCGCGACCAGTTGCTGCTGCGGATGAAGGACGAGGACTGGCAGACGATCCTCGACACCAACCTCACCTCGGTCTACCGCACTTCCAAGGCGGTGCTGCGCGGCATGATGAAGGCGCGCAAGGGCCGCATCATCTCGATCGCCTCGGTGATCGGGCTCACCGGCAATCCGGGGCAGTCCAACTACGCCGCGGCGAAGGCCGGCATCATCGCGTTCTCCAAGTCACTGGCGCGCGAGATCGGCAGCCGCGGGATCACCGTCAACGTGGTGGCGCCCGGCTTCATCGACACCGACATGACCCGCGCGCTGCCGGAGGAGTCGAAGCAGGCGCTGCTCGGCCAGATCGCGCTGGGCCGGCTCGGCGAGGCGGTGGACATCGCCAAGGCGGTGGGTTTCCTGGCCTCGCCGGCGGCCGCCTACATCACCGGGGAAACCCTGCACGTCAATGGCGGCATGTACATGCCGTAGCAACGGGAGACGCGGTTGTCGCCAGCGGCTTCGTTTTAGGCGACAATCGCGTTTTCGCGCCGGTCACGGGAGGCTCGCCTCCTCGTCACCGGCCAATCGTGGCGGCCACGCGGTTTAGCCACTACAATGCGCCGGCCTTTCGCGGGCCTCGCGCCGGCACAGACAATCAATTACTCCCTTGAGAGGTATGGGCAACATGAGCACCATCGAAGAGCGCGTCAAGAAAATCGTCGTCGAGCAGCTCGGCGTGAAGGAAGATGAAGTCACGGCGAACGCTTCGTTCGTGGACGATCTGGGCGCAGATTCGCTGGACACGGTGGAGCTGGTGATGGCGCTCGAGGAAGAATTCGAGACCGAGATTCCCGACGAGGACGCCGAAAAGATCACCACCGTGCAGCAGGCCGTCGATTACATCAAGGCCCACTCCAAGGATTGATCGCCACGGAATTGATCGCCGCCGATCGGCCGGCCTGCCTCGCGCAGGTCGATCTGCCTTTGCGGCGGCACCGAACGCTGCGCCATCTTGGCGCAGTTTTCGTTTCTGCAATTTGCAACGTCCGACCCCGTATGGTGAGCGGGATGCCCGCCAGGCACGACCGGACGACGTCTCCGCTCCCCGCGCGGGACGGCTGCCGGCAGCGGCAGATCCACGCAATCACGTAAGGAACATCAGCATGAGCAAGCGACGTGTGGTAGTGACCGGCATGGGCATCATCTCGCCGGTCGGCAACGACATCGCCAGCGCCTGGGATCGTGTGCTCAAGGGCGCCAGCGGCATCGGCCCGGTCACCCACTTCGATACCTCCGCTTATTCCACGCGCATCGCCGGCCAGGTCAGCGGCTTCGATCCGGCCGAGTGGATGCCGCTCAAGGACGTCAAGAAGATGGACCCGTTCATCCACTACGGCGTGGCGGCGGGCACCCAGGCCCTGCGTGATTCCGGGCTGGAAGTGACCGAGGCCAACGCGCCGCGCATCGGCGTGGCGGTCGGCGCCGGCATCGGCGGCCTGTACACGATCGAAGCCACCACGCTGGAGCTGGCGGCGAAGGGTCCGCGCCGGGTCTCGCCGTTCTACGTGCCCAGCTCGATCATCAACATGGTCTCGGGCCAGCTCTCCATCATGTTCGGCCTGAAAGGCCCGAACATCGCCTGCGTCACCGCCTGCACCACCGGCGCGCACAACATCGGCCTGGCCGCGCGGATGATCCAGTACGGCGATGCCGACGCGATGATCGCCGGCGGCGCCGAGTTCGCCACCACCGGCACCGCGATGGCCGGCTTCTGCTCGGCCAAGGCGATGTCCACCCGCAATGACGAGCCGACCCGGGCCAGCCGCCCGTGGGACAAGGACCGCGACGGCTTCGTGCTGTCCGACGGCGCCGGCGTGCTGATGCTGGAGGAGTACGAGCACGCCAAGGCCCGCGGCGCGCGCATCTACGCCGAGCTGGTCGGCTTCGGCATGAGTGGCGACGCGTTCCACATGACCGCGCCGAGCGAGGGCGGCGAAGGCGCAGCACGCTGCATCCAGACCGCGTTGAACGATGCCGGCCTCAATCCGGCCGACGTGCAGTACGTCAATGCGCACGGCACCTCCACGCCACTGGGCGACCTGGGCGAGGTGATGGCGGCGAAGAAGGTGTTCGGCGACCACGCGTACAAGCTGGCGATGAGCTCGACCAAGTCCACCACTGGCCACCTGCTCGGTGCGGCCGGCGGCGTCGAGGCGATCTTCAGCATCCTGGCGCTGCGCGACCAGGTGCTGCCGCCGACGATCAACCTGGACGAGCCCGGCGAAGGCTGCGACCTCGACTTCGTGCCGAACACCGCGCGCGAGGCAAAGGTCGAGGTGGCGATCTCCAACTCGTTCGGTTTCGGCGGCACCAACGGTACGCTGGCGTTCCGTCGCGTCTGACCGATCGATCGGGCGTGACCTGCCATCGCCGTATCCTGGACGGCCGGCGCGACCTGCTCGCGCCGGCCGCTGCATGTCCCGGGCGCTATCCCTGTCTGCTGGAAAGCGTGGTGCATGGCACCGCGCAGTCGCGCCACGACATCCTGTTCGCGTTCCCGCGCGAGCGAATGAGCCTGCATGCCGACGGCGGCCTGCGCGATGATGCAGGTGTGGTGCGCGAAGGGCGCTTCCTCGATGCGCTGGACGCTGCCTGGCAGGCCGAGCGATTGCCGCCGGAAAGCGACGGGTTGCCGTTCCACGGCGGCTGGGTGCTGTTGCTGGCCTACGAACTGGCCGGCGAGATCGAGCCGACACTGAAACTGCGACCGCCGTCGACGCTGCCGCTGGCACTGGCGGTGCGCTGTCCGGCCGCGGTGATCGTCGATCATGTGCGCAATTGCACGATCCTGGTCGCCGAGGCCGGCTGCGAACATCTGCTCGATGCGCTGGAAGCCGATCTCGCGGCCGTACCGTCGATGCCGCCGCTGCCGGCATTGCGCGACTGGGACGAAGACGCGCGGCAGCAGTTCCTCGACGGCGTGGTGCGCATCCACGAACACCTGCATGCCGGCGACATCTTCCAGGTGAACCTGTCACGTGCCTGGCGCGCGCATTTTGCACAGCCGCCCGTGCCGGCCTCGCTGTACGCGGTGCTGCGCCGGGCCAACCCGGCGCCGTTCGCCGGCCTGCTGCAACAGCCGGGTTGGGCGGTGGCGAGTTCCTCGCCGGAACGGCTGGTCGAGGTGCGCGGTGGCGTGGCGCAGACCCGGCCGATCGCCGGCACGCGTCCCCGGTTGCCCGGCGACGACGACACGGCGCGCATCCGCGAGCTGAGCGCGCATCCCAAGGAACGCGCCGAGCACGTGATGCTGATCGACCTGGAGCGCAACGACCTCGGCCGCGTCTGCGTGCCAGGTACGGTCGAGGTCGACGAGCTGATGGCGGTGGAGAGTTACGCCCACGTTCACCACATCGTCTCCAATGTACGCGGGCGCCTGCGCGCCGGGGTGACGCCGGGTGAGGTGATCGCCGCCACGTTTCCCGGCGGCACCATCACCGGCTGTCCGAAGGTGCGCTGCATGGAAATCATTGCCGCGCTGGAAGACGCGCCGCGTGGCGCTTACACCGGCGCGCTGGGTTATCTCGACCGCAACGGTGAGCTCGACTTGAACATCCTGATCCGCACCCTGACCCTGGCCGGCGATGAAGTGAGCCTGCGCGCCGGTGCCGGCATCGTGGCCGATTCGGTCGCCACCAGCGAACTGGACGAGACCCGCGCCAAGGCGCGCGGACTGCTGCGTGCGCTGGGAGTGCCGGACTCATGACGGCGCGCATGCGGGTCAACGGCGTGGCGACGGCACAGGTATCGGCGCTGGATCGCGGCCTGGCCTATGGCGACGGCCTGTTCGAGAGCATCCGTTTCGTCGATGCGATCGCGCCACTGTGGCCGCGGCACATGCAGCGGCTGGCCGAAGGCTGCGCGCGCCTGCGCATCCCGGCGCCCGATCCGGCGCAGCTGTGGCGCGAGGCGCTGGAAGTCAGTCGCGACATGCCGGCCGCGGTACTGCGCATCACCGTTACCCGCGGCCCGGGCGAACGCGGCTACGCCCTGCCAGCCGCGCCGCAACCGACGCGAGTGGTCGCCGCGTTCGCGCCGCCGCCGGTCGCCGCCGAGGTCTATGCGCAAGGCGTGCGCATGCGCGTGTGCAGCATCCGCCTGGCGGAGCAGCCGCTGCTGGCCGGCATCAAGCACCTGAACCGGCTGGAGCAGGTGCTCGCACGCGCCGAATGGAACGATCCGGCGATTGCCGAAGGTCTGTTGCTCGATAGCCACGGGCGGGTGATTTCGGCGACCATGGCCAATCTGTTCGCGCTGGTCGACGGCCAATGGCTGACCCCGGCGCTGGACCGTTGCGGCGTGGCCGGGGTGGCGCGCGCCGAGGTGCTGGCAGCCTGTCCGCAGGTGCGGGTCGGCGAGCTGGCGCTGGATACGTTGCTGGGTGCCGGCGAGGTGTTCCTGAGTTCGAGCGTGCGCGGCATTGTGCCGGTGCGTTCGCTGGATGGCCGCAGCTATGCGCCGGGGACGACGACCCGCCGCTTGCAGCAGCATTGGCGTGACCTGGGGTTTTCGATGGAGCAGGGCGGATGAGCGACCAACCGGTGCGCAGGCGCGCATGGCCACGGCGACTGTTGCTGATCATGCTGCTGGCGGTGGCCGGCGTGCTGGTCTACGGCTGGAACGACTACGCCCGCTTCGGCAGCGCGCCGCTAAACGTGGCGGCGCAGGGCGACAGCATCGACGTCGGCCGCGGCAGCAGCTTCAAGGCCATCGTCGTCGAATTGCGCCAGCGCGGATTCAGCACCGCCAACCCGTGGTATTGGCGCCTGCTGGCCGAGCAGATGCACGTGGCCGGCAAGCTGCATGCAGGCGAATACGCGCTGGAACCCGGCATCACCCCACGCCAGCTGCTGGCGAACATGGCCGCCGGCCGGGTGTTGCAGCGCAATTTCACCATCGTCGACGGCTGGACCTTCGCCGAACTGCGCCAGGCGCTGGCCAGGGCCGAGAAGTTGAACCACGACAGCGCCGCGCTGGACGATGCCGCGATCATGCGGAAGATCGGCGCCGGCGGCGAAGCGCCGGAAGGCCGTTTCCTGCCCGAGACCTACGCCTACGTGAAGGGCGACGGCGACCTGGACATCCTCAGGCGCGCGCATGCCGCAATGGCGAAGACGCTCGATGAACTGTGGGCGGGACGCGCGCAGGGCTTGCCGCTGGCCTCGCCGTACGAGGCGCTGATCCTGGCTTCGATCGTGGAGAAGGAAACCGGCCGACCGAACGAGCGCGCACAGATCGCCGGCGTGTTCGTGCGGCGCCTGCAGAACCACATGCTGCTGCAGACCGACCCCAGCGTGATCTACGGCATGGGCGCGAGCTACGCCGGCAACATCCGCAAGAGCGATCTCACCGCGGACACGCCGTACAACACTTATACCCGCGCCGGCCTGCCACCGACGCCGATCGCGTTGCCGGGCAGGCCGGCGCTGGCGGCCGCCTTGCACCCGGCCGCCGGCGATGCGCTGTACTTCGTGGCGCGTGGCGACGGCGGCCACGTGTTCGCCCGCACGCTGGAGGAACACAATCGCAACGTCGACTGCTACCAGCGGAAGCGTTGCCGATGACGGCCCCGCGCGGGAAATTCATCAGCCTCGAAGGCGGCGAGGGCGCCGGCAAGAGCACCTTGCTGGCCGGCCTGCGCGAGCACATCGAACGGCACGGTATCGCGCTGGTGCAGACGCGCGAGCCCGGCGGCACCGCCGTGGGCGAAGCGGTACGCGCGATCGTGCTCGATCCGGCCCAGCGCGGGCTGACCGCCGAGACCGAACTGCTGCTGATGTTCGCCTCGCGCGCACAGCTGGTGCGCGAGCTGATCGAACCAGCCCTGGCCGCCGGGCAATGGGTGCTGTGCGACCGTTTTGCCGATGCCAGCTACGCCTACCAGGGTGGCGGCCGCGGCCAGCCGGTGGAACGCATCGCGGAGCTGGAGAGTTGGGCCTGCGCCGGGGTGAAACCCGACCTGACCCTGCTGCTCGACCTGCCGGTGGCGACCGGCCGTGCGCGCGCCGCCGGCCGCGGCGACGCGGACCGCATCGAGGTCGAGGCCGATGCGTTCTTCGAACGGGTGCGCGCGAGTTATCGCGAACGCGCCGCGGCCGAGCCGCAGCGTTTCCGGGTGATCGACGCCAGCCAGTCGCCTGCTGCCGTCCTGCGCGCCGCGACGCAGGCGCTGGCGGCACTGCTTGGAGAAGCGCAGGCATGAACGGATTGCCCTGGCATGCCGAACACTGGACGCGGCTGCAGGCGCGCCGCCAGCGCGATGCGCTGCCGCACGCCTTGCTGCTGTGCGGTGCCGCCGGCCTGGGCAAGCGCGCGTTCGCGCAGCGCTTCGTGCAGGGCCTGCTGTGCGCCGAACCGGTGGACGGCGACGCCTGCGGACACTGCCGCAGCTGCCTGCTGCTGAACGCCGGCTCGCACCCGGACGTCGTGACGCTCGGCTTCGGGCTGCGCAAGGACGGCGTGCAGCGCAGCGAGATCGTGGTCGACCAGATCCGCGAGCTGTCGGCGCGGCTGGCCATGGCCAGCCAGTTCGGCGGCTGGCAGGTGGCGCTCATCGACCCCGCCGACGCGATGAATCCCGCCGCCGCCAATGCGCTGCTGAAGACACTGGAGGAGCCGGCCGCGCAGACCATGCTGATCCTGCTGGCCGATGCGCCGTGGCGTCTGCCGCAGACCATTCGCAGCCGCTGCCAGCGGATCGAGTTCCAGCTGCCCGTCACCGCCGACGCGCTGGCCTGGCTGCAGGCGGAAGGCGCGCGCGATGCGGCGGGTGCGCTTGCCGCGGCTGGCGGCAATCCCGGCCTGGCCAAGGCCTGGGCCGGGGAAGGCGCGCTGGAGCGGCGGCAGGAAGTTCGCCGGGATCTGGCCGCGCTGGCCGCCGGCCGCGGCCAGCCGACCGAAGTGGTCAGGCGCTGGCTGGACAGTGAACCGGCACAGCGACTGTGGTTTGCCGCCCAGGCCGCTGCCGACGAGATCAAGGCGCGCTCGGCGCAAGGCGCGGGGCCGCTGGCCAGCGCGATGGACGTCGAGGCGCTCGGTCACTGGTACGACGCGGCCAATCGCACCCGCGAGGGTCTGCGCGGCCCGTTGCGCGCCGACCTGCTGCTGCTGGAACTGCTGGCGCAGTGGCGGTGAGCAGAACCGGCGCCTGCGCACCGTCGGCCGCGGCGAACGGATTGCCGGCATTTTCCGCGCAGACCCGCTTGCTGGTGGTGGCGCCGCATCCGGATGACGAGACCCTCGCGACCGGGCTGCTGATCCAGCAGGTGCGGGCGGCCGGCGGCGCGGTGCGGATCCTGTTGCTGACCGAAGGCGACAACAACCCGTGGCCGCAGCGCTGGCTGGAACGGCGTGTGCGTATCGACCGCGCCGACCGGCTGCGCTGGGGGCACCGTCGCCACGCGGAGATGCTGCAGGCGCTGGCGTGCCTGGGCATGCCGGCGTCGGCGTTGCAGTCGCTGGGCTGGCCGGATCTCGGCCTCACCGACCAACTGCTGCAGTCGTGCGGCGCCTCGGTATCGGCGCTGGTGGCGGCGATCGGCCAGTTCGGCCCCAGCCTAGTGGTGGCACCGGCGCTGGCCGACCGCCACCCCGATCACGCCGCGGCGCATGTGCTGACACGGCTGGCGCTGGCGGAACAGGCCGATCCGCCGCCATTGTTGAATTATCTGGTGCATGGTCGCGGCGGCGACGGCAAGGTTGTCGAGATCCACGGCACGGCGCAGCAGTCGGCGGGCAAGCGCGCGGCGCTGGCCGCACATCGCAGCCAGATGGCGCTGAGCGGCAGGNGNCNGCTGCGCCTGGCCGCCCGCCCCGAGTGCCATGCCGGGTTGCCGACGCTGCTGCCCGCGTTGCCTTGGCAACCACCCCGCTGGCTGCGGCCGTGGCTGCGGCTCAGCGTGGTTGGTGCGGCCGGCGCGCGCAGCTGGCGCTGGCGTGATGCCCCGTTGCGGTGCGACCGCAGCGGCAGCTTCCGCCTGGCGGTGCCGGCGGGGATCGGCACGGGGCCGTGTTTCGTGCGCCTGGCGCTGACCGTGCGGTCGCCCTGGATTTTCGACCACTGGGGCTGGTGCGAACTGTCCGGCTGTGCCGATCCGGCTCTTGCGCAGGCGGTTTGACCGGGCTAGTTTCGCGCCGGGGGGACTGGGTGCGGCACGGGCCGTCGCCGTGTTTCGTTCGGCAATCGCCCGAGCGCATCCACACTGATCGACGACTCGTCCGAATCAAGGCAGCAGCGGCTGAATCCGCCTATCTGGCTGGCCACGGGAATGCATACACCGGATCAGAACGCGATGCAGATCGACGCCGTCGCGATGGCCACGCCCAGCGAGAGCTTCTACGCCGCGCTGTCCGAGATCGGCCAGTTGCTGATGCGCTCGCTGGAGCCGCCGATGCTGTACGAGGCGGTGATCGAGGTACTCGAACGGCGAATCGGTGCGCGGCTGGTGATGGTCGGCGAACTGCAGGGCGGCCAGTGGCGACGCATCGCGCCGGCGCGGACGGCGCCGGGCGTGGCCGACGTCTACCCCGAGCGCCTGCCGTTCGCGCTGGCACGGCCGGCGTTCTGGCGGGGCGAGCCGCAGTTGGAGTCGGACGTCCGCCAGCTCGAGGGCCTGGAGGCGCTGCGTCCGGCCTATGTGCGCCATGGTGTACGCGCCGTGGCGGCCGTACCGGTGCTGAAATTCGGCGAGGTCTGCGCGGCGCTGGTGATAAGAGCCGGGGACGCCGATTTTTTCTCGGCGCCGATGATCGAGCTGCTGCGGCAGGCAGCGGCGAGCATCGGGCTGGGGCTGGAGGCTTGCGAGCAGCGCGCGCGGTTGCTGCAGTCGGTGCGGGACGAGGCGCGCCAGCGCCGCGTGCTGCGGCTGTTCAGCGAGATGGTCAAGCTGGTTACGCACAGCGCGGACGAGCCGTCGCTGCTGGCGGGTGCCTGCCGTGTGGCGCGAGGCATCGGCGGCTACCGTGCGGCCTGGATCGGCCTGTGCGAGGAGGGCGATCCGGCGGCCTTGCGCGTACGGGCACAGGAAGGCCTGGCAGATGATGTGACGGGTGCCCGTTTCGTCCCGGCCGAGCATGCGCACGCCGGCGATGCCGTGGCGCGTGCGCTGTCCACCGGCGAGGCGCAGGTCGGCCACGCGGCGGGAGCGGACCGGCCGGAGTGGGCGCCCGGGGAGGGACCCTCCGGCATGCGCACGCTGCTGGCGTTGCCGCTGCGGACGGGCGGAGCGGTGGTGGGCTGCTTCGTCATCGGCGCGGACGAGGTCGATGCCTTCGGCGCGATCGAGATCCGGGTCTTTGCGGAGATGGCGGTCGAGCTGGGGCTGGGCATCCAGATGCAGAACGCCCAGGCGGCCCGGCTGGCGGCAGAGCGGGATCTGCGCTTCGGCCTGCAGTACTTCCGCACCATCCTGTCCCGACAGCACGCCGGCATCGTGGTGATGTCCGAAGACCGTCGGGTGAGCTTTGCCAACGAGGCGTTCTGCACGCTGTTCGGTCTGGCCGAGACGCCGGCGGAACTGGAAGGCCTGCCGGCGGAAGCGTTCTACGAGCGCCTGCGGCAGGCCTGCGCCGACCCCGAGCGCGAGTGGCGCCGGATCCAGGAGATCCTGGCCCGGGACGAGCCGGTCGAGGGCGACGAGGTGGTGATGAAGGACGGACGCACCTTCCTGCGCGATTTCACCCCGATCCGGATCGATGGCGTGCTGCAGGGGCGGCTGTGGCACCAGCGCGACGTCACCGGGCAGAAGATGCACGAGGCGCGGGTCGAGCGGCTGGCCTTCTACGACGTGGTCACCGGCCTGCCGAACCGGCGGCTGCTGTTCGATCTGCTGGAGCAGGCGCGCGCGCGGGCCACGGAGCAGGGCGCGCTGCTGGCGGTCGGCGTGCTCGATCTGGACCGCTTCAAGAGCGTCAACGACACGATCGGCCACGGCGGCGGCGACTGCGTGCTGGCGGAAGCCTCGGCGCGGATTCTGGGCATGCTGCGCGAGGCCGACGTGCTGGCCCGTTTCGGCGGCGACGAATTCGCGCTGGTGATCGCCGGCCTGGACAGCCGCGAACAGCTCGACGTGATCAGTCGCTGCATCCTGCAGGCGCTGCGGGCGCCGTTCAACCTGATGGGCGAGCAACTGTACCTGTCCGCCAGCGTGGGCTGGACGCTGTTCCCGCTGGACGCGTCGGATGCGGAGGGCCTGGTGCGGCACGCGGACCTGGCGATGTACGCGGCGAAGGAAGAGGGCAAGGACCGCGGTTCGCTCTACGAGCCAGCGATGGAGCTGGAGCAACTGCGACTGCAGGCGATGCGCGAGCGGATCGCCCAGGCCTTGCAGCGGTCGCACCTGCAACTGCTGTTTCAGCCGATCGTGTACATCGACGGTTTGCCGGGGTTGCACGGCGTGGCCGGGATGGAGGCGCTGCTGCGCCTGGGTGACACCGACGAACTGATCGAACCGGCAAAGTTCATGCATGTGCTGGACGATCCGCAGCTGGCCCGGCCGATCGGCCGCTACGTGCTGGACGAGGCGCTGCGCTGCTGCCAGTCGTGGATGCGTGCGGGCATCTCGATCCCGGTCTCGATCAACATCAGCACTCGCCACCTGCTGCACCCGGCGTTCTTCATCGACATCGACGCGGTGCTGGAGAATTACCCGGGCGTGATGGACGTCGGTTTCGGCATCGAGGTGACCGAAACCGGCCCGTCGATGGATCATGCGCGCGCCAAGGTCGTCATCGAGGAGTGCCGCCGGCGCGGCATCCGTGTCGGCCTGGACGATTTCGGCACCGGCAGCGCCTCGCTGAGCCACATCCAGAAGCTCGACATCGAGCACATCAAGCTCGACCAGAGTTTCGTGCGCGACATCCTCGACGACGAGCGCAACATGGCGATCGCGGCCGGGGTGATCACCACCGCGCGCATGCTGGCCAAGACAGTGATCGCCGAGGGCGTCGAGACGGCGGAGCAGGGCGACCTGCTGGCTTCGCTGGGCTGCCATCAGTTGCAGGGTTTCTCGATCTCCCGGCCGATGCCGGCCGAGGCGGTGCCGGCGTGGGTCGCCGGCTGGGTGCCGCCGGCATCGTGGGGCAGCCTGGTCAGCGAGCGCCAGTCGCTGCTGGCCAGTCAGACGGACGGGGCCTGAACGTGTTGCGCGTCATGGCTGCAGCAGGGCGGATGCCGCAGCAGTGGTGCGGGCGGATCACAACATCTAAGATCCGGCTCATCGATCGGGCGATCTGCACGTCCGGCAGGAGCCAAGCATGAAACCCATGACGGCCCGGCAGGGCATCATTTCGCTGAAAATCAAGGATGCGGCCTCGCTGTACAACGCCTACATGCCGTTCCTCAAGCATGGCGGGCTGTTTGCGGCGACGTCGCAGTCCTATGCGCTGGGCGACGAGGTCGTGCTGTTGGTGACGCTGGCCGAGGAGACCGAGCGCCTGTCGGTGGTCGGCAAGGTGGTCTGGATCAGTCCGGTTGGGGCACAGGGCAACCGCACCGCCGGCATCGGCATCCATTTCAACGAGTCGGGCGATGCCGAGGCGGCCCGCAGCCGGATCGAGAACATCCTTGCCGGTACGCTCAACTCCGAGCGCCCCACCCACACCATGTGATGCGGTGTCACGCAGACATCACCCGATCGCGGCGTCAATTCGCACCCGAGCGGCGGTCAAGGCTTGTTGTGCTCCTGCGCACTGATACAATGGCGAGATTCGCGAATTCACCTCGCGAAACGTCGGACGCGCGCGGCTACCTGGCCTGCGGGCGGGGTTTGCAGCCCATGGCCATGCCGGCCTGCCGAATCGAAATCGCCGGACCGCGGGTTGCCCATCCCGATTCCCACGGTCACTGATGCGCCATTGGCGCGGAGGTAGGTTGCATCATGCTTGCCGAATACTGGCCCGTCCTGTTGTTCATCGGCGTCGCTGCCGGGCTTGGCCTGGTGCTGCTGGCCATCGGCCTGCTGGCCGGTCCGCGCCGCCCCGAGGCCGAGAAGCTCTCGCCCTACGAGTGCGGCTTCGAGGCGTTCGAGGACGCCCGCATGCGCTTCGACGTGCGTTATTACCTGCTCGCCATCCTGTTCATCATCTTCGATTTGGAAATCGCCTTCCTGTTTCCGTGGGCCGTGGTGTTCCAGCAGATCGGCATGGTTGCGCTGATCGAGATGGCGCTGTTCCTGCTGCTGCTGGTCGTCGGTTTCGCCTACGTGTGGAAGAAGGGAGCACTCGAATGGGAGTGATGGATTCCGTCAGCCGGGTGATGCACAACCCGGAACCGCTGAACCTGGTCGACGACATCCTGCGGCCAGCCGGCGACAACCCGGTCGTGCAACGCGGTTTCGCCACCACCAGCATCGACGCGCTGATGAACTGGGCACGCACCGGCTCGATGTGGCCGATGACCTTCGGCCTGGCCTGCTGCGCGGTGGAGATGATGCACGCCGGCATGTCGCGGCTGGACCTGGACCGCTACGGCGTGATCTTCCGACCCAGCCCGCGCCAGTCCGACGTGATGATCGTGGCCGGTACCCTGGTCAACAAGATGGCCCCGGCGCTGCGCAAGGTCTACGACCAGATGCCCGAGCCGAAATGGGTGATCTCGATGGGCAGCTGCGCCAACGGCGGCGGCTACTACCACTATTCCTACTCGGTGGTGCGCGGCTGCGACCGCATTGTGCCGGTGGACATCTACGTGCCGGGCTGCCCGCCCACGGCCGAAGCGCTGATCCACGGCATCCTGCAGTTGCAGAAGAAGATTCGCCGCACCAGCACCATCGCGCGCTCTTAATGGCACGTTTCTGAAGGCGCAGTCCATGACCGACACTCCAAAGACCTCGCTGGCCGGGCAGCTCGCCGCGCGATTCGGCGACACGCTGGCCATCAGCACCGTGCGCAACGAGACCATCGCCGAACTGGCTGCCGCCGACCTGCTCGCCGTGGCCACCGCGCTGCGCGACGAGCCGGCGTTCCGCTTCAGCGAACTGATCGACCTGTGCGGCATCGACTATCTCGGCTACGGCCAGGTGGAGTGGGATACCGAGACCGTCACCGGCACCGGTTTCTCGCGCGGCGTGGAAGGCCAGGCACAGGGGCGCTTCGACTGGGCCGGGCGCCCGCGCGGCGAGAGCCCGCCGCGCCGCTTCGCGGCGGTGATCCAGCTGCTGTCGATCGAGCACAACCGCCGCCTGCGCCTGCGCGTGTTCTGCGCGGACGACAGCCTGCCGCTGGTGCCATCGCTGACCGCGGTGTGGCCGGGCGTGAACTGGTTCGAGCGCGAGGCGTTCGACCTGTACGGCATCATCTTCGACGGGCACCACGATCTGCGCCGCATCCTCACCGACTACGGCTTCGTCGGCCACCCGTTCCGCAAGGACTTCCCGCTGATCGGCAACGTCGAGGTGCGCTACGACCCCGAGCAGAAGCGGGTGATCTACGAGCCGGTGTCGATCGAGCCGCGCGTGCTGGTGCCGCGCACCATCCGCGACGACGCCGACCTGATGCAGGCCAAGGCCGAAGCCGCCGACCACTGGCGGGAGAACTAGCATGTCTCGACTGACGAATTTACAGCGAGCCTCGCGGCGGCTTTGCGTGCCATGCGTCGTTGCTCGTCCGCGCCATAGTGACCACTATGGCTTCTCCTCGCGCCTAGCCTGGCGCGCAAATCCACTCGCGATTTCTCGCTGAAATCCGTCAGGCGAGACATGACCATGCAAGAAATCCGCAACTACACGATGAACTTCGGCCCGCAGCATCCGGCCGCGCACGGCGTGCTGCGCCTGATCATGGAGATGGACGGCGAGACCATCGTGCGCGCCGATCCGCACGTGGGCCTGCTCCATCGCGGCACCGAGAAGCTGGCCGAGTCCAAGCCGTTCAACCAGTCGATCGGATACATGGACCGGCTCGACTACGTGTCGATGATGTGCAACGAGCACGCCTACGTGCGCGCGATCGAGACCCTGCTGGGGGTCGAGGCGCCGGAGCGGGCGCAGTACATCCGCACCATGTTCGACGAGATCACCCGCATCCTGAACCACTTGATGTGGATCGGCTCGAACGCGCTCGACCTGGGCGCGATGGCAGTGATCCTGTACGCGTTCCGCGAGCGCGAGGAGCTGATGGACGTCTACGAGGCGGTGTCGGGCGCGCGCATGCACGCCACGTACTACCGCCCGGGCGGCGTCTACCGCGACCTGCCGGACCAGATGTCGAAGTACCGCGAGTCGCCGTGGCACAAGGGCAGCGACCTGAAGCGCATCAACAGTTGGCGCGAAGGCTCGATGCTCGATTTCCTCGACGCCTTCACCGCCGATTTCCCGTCGAAGGTGGATGAGTACGAGGAGCTGCTCACCACCAACCGCATCTGGAAGCAGCGCACCGTCGGCATCGGCGTGGTCAGCCCGGAGCTGGCCCAGCAGTGGGGCATGACCGGCGCGATGCTGCGCGGCTCGGGCGTCGAGTGGGACCTGCGCAAGAAGCAGCCGTACGCGAAGTACGCCGAGATGGACTTCGACATCCCGGTCGGCGTCAACGGCGACTGCTACGACCGCTACCTGGTCCGCGTGGAAGAGATGCGCCAGTCCAACCGCATCATCCGGCAGTGCGTGGAGTGGCTGCGCGCCAACCCCGGCCCGGTGATGGTGAAGAACTTCAAGGTGGCGCCGCCGTCGCGGGTCGAGATGAAGCAGGACATGGAAGCGCTCATCCACCACTTCAAGCTGTTCACCGAAGGCTACTGCGTGCCGGCTGGCGAAACCTATTGCGCGGTCGAGGCGCCCAAGGGCGAGTTCGGCTGCTACCTGGTTTCCGACGGCGCCAACAAGCCGTTCCGCGTGCACCTGCGCGCCCCGGGCTTCGCCCATCTGTCATCCATGGATACCATCGTGCGCGGCCACATGCTCGCCGACGTGGTGGCCATGATCGGTACCTATGACCTCGTGTTCGGCGAAGTGGACCGCTGAGCCGGCACGACGGAGAAACGCATGAAAGCCACCGGACATTACGAGCAGGTCAGGAACGTCGATCCTCTCGTCGTACTTACCGAGCACACCCGCCAGCACATCGACCACTGGGTGGCCAAGTTTCCGCCCGACCGCAAGCGTTCGGCGCTGATCCAGGCGCTGTTCGGTGCACAGGAGCAGAACAAGGGCTTCCTCACCGACGAGCTGATCGCCGCGGTCGCGAAGTACCTCGAGCTGCCGGCGATCTGGGCCTACGAGGTGGCCAGCTTCTACTCGATGCTGGAAACCAAGCCGGTCGCCCGCAACAACGTGGCGATCTGCACCAACATCTCCTGCTGGCTCAACGGCGCCGATGGCCTGGTACAGCACTGCGAGAAGAAGCTGGGCATCAAGCTGGGCGAGAGCACGCCGGACGGCCGCGTCTACCTGAAGAAGGAAGAAGAGTGCATCGCGGCCTGCGTCTACGCGCCGGCGATGACGGTGAATGGCCATTATCACGAACATCTGACCATCGAGAAGCTCGACGAGATCCTCGATGGCCTGAGCCTGGATGGCCCGGACCACGCCCATAATGCCGAGGGGAAGCACTGATGGCCGTCGGACCCGCGCCCCAGGAACACCAGGTCGTCTACACCACGCTGCACTTCGATACGCCGTGGTCGATGGAGAGCTACGAAAAGGTCGATGGTTACCAGGCGTGGAGGAAGATCCTCGCCGAGAAGCCCGACCCGGCCTCGCTGATCGACGAGATCAAGAAGAGCAGCCTGCGCGGCCGCGGTGGCGCGGGCTTCCCGACCGGCCTGAAGTGGTCCTTCATGCCCAAGGGCGACATGCAGAAGTACATCCTGTGCAACTCGGACGAGTCCGAGCCGGGCACGGCCAAGGACCGCGACATCCTGCGCTACAACCCGCACGCGGTGGTCGAGGGCCTGGCCATCGCCTGCTATTGCACCGGCTCCACCGTGGCCTACAACTACCTGCGCGGCGAGTTCCACCACGAACCGTTCGAGCACTTCGAGGCGGCGCTGAAGGAAGCCTACGCGGCCGGCCTGCTCGGCAAGAATATCGGCGGCAGCGGCATCGATGTGGACATCCATGCGGCGCTCGGCGCCGGCGCCTACATCTGCGGCGAGGAAACCGCGCTGATGGAATCGCTGGAAGGCAAGAAGGGCTGGCCGCGCTTCAAGCCGCCGTTCCCGGCCAACTACGGCCTGTACGGCAAGCCCACCACGATCAACAACACCGAGACCTACGCCTCGGTGCCGGCGATCCTGCGCCACGGCGCCGACTGGTTCCTCAACCTCGGCAAGCCGAACAACGGCGGCCCGAAGATCTTCTCGGTGTCCGGCCACGTCAACCGCCCCGGCAATTACGAGATCCGCCTGGGCACGCCGTTCGCGGAACTGCTGGAGATGGCCGGTGGCGTGCGCAACGGGCACAGGATCAAGGCGGTGATCCCCGGCGGCTCCTCCATGCCGGTGCTGCCGGGCGAGGTGATGATGGGCCTCACCATGGATTACGACGCGATCCAGAAGGCCGGCTCGGGCCTGGGCTCGGGCGCGGTGATCGTGATGGACGAGACCACCTGCATGGTGCGCGCCTGCGAGCGCATCAGCCAGTTCTACCACATGGAATCCTGCGGCCAGTGCACGCCGTGCCGCGAGGGCACCGGCTGGATGCACCGCGTGCTCACCCGCATCGTCGCCGGCAAGGGCGTGCCCGACGACCTGCATCGCCTGAAGGCGGTCGCCGGCCAGATCGAGGGCCATACCATCTGCGCGTTCGGCGAGGCGGCGTCGTGGCCGGTGCAGGGGTTCCTGCGTCACTACTGGAACGAATTCGAATACTACGTCGAGCATGGCCACTCCATGGTCGACGACAAGCTTGGAGCCGCCGCATGAGCGCGCAGCCGACCCAGACCGCGCCGAACCTCGTCAACATCGAGGTCGACGGCAAGCCGATCCAGGTGCCCAAGGGCGCGATGATCATCGAGGCCACCGACAAGGCCGGCATTCCGATCCCGCGTTTCTGCTACCACCGCAAGCTGCCGATCGCGGCGAGCTGCCGGCAGTGCCTGGTCGAGGTGGAGATGGGCGGGCGCCCGATGCCCAAGCCGCAGCCGGCCTGCGCCACGCCGGTGGCCGAAGGCATGAAGGTGCTCACCCGTTCGGACAAGGCGCTGCACGCGCAGCGCAACGTGATGGAGTTCCTGCTCATCAACCACCCGATGGACTGCCCGGTCTGCGATCAGGGCGGCGAGTGCGAGCTGCAGGACATGGCGCTGGGCTACGGCCGCAGCGTGTCGCGCTTCACCGAGCGCAAGCGCACCATCGCCGACGAGGACATCGGCCCGCTGGTGGCCACCGAGATGACGCGCTGCATCCACTGCACGCGCTGCGTGCGCTTCATCAGCGAGATCGCCGGCACCTACGAATTCGGCAGCATGGATCGCGGCGACCGCCACGTGATCGGCACGTACATCGGCAAGAACGTCGAGAGCGAGCTGTCCGGCAACATCATCGATGTCTGCCCGGTCGGCGCGCTCACCAACAAGCCGTTCCAGTTCAAGGCGCGCGCGTGGGAGCTGATCGCCAAGCCGTCGATCGCCTGGCACGACGCACTGGGCTCGAACCTGTGGCTGCACACCCGTCGCGGCGAAGTACTGCGCACGGTGCCGCGCGACAACGAGGCGGTCAACGAGTGCTGGCTGTCCGACCGCGACCGCTACAGCCACCAGGGCATGTACGCCGCCGACCGCATCGGCGTGCCGGAAGTGAAGCGCAACGGCCAGTGGCAGGCGACCAGCTGGGAAGATGCCCTGGAATACGCCGGCGCGGCGCTGAAGAAGGCGCCCGGCAGCGAGCTGGGCATCCTGCTGCATCCGGCGACCTCGAACGAGGAGGGCGACCTGCTGATGCGGCTGGCCCGCGGCCTGGGCAGCGCGCACGTCGACCACCGCCTGCGCCAGCTCGATTTCGCCGACAACGCCGTGGCGCAGCCGTTCGCGCTGCCGGTGGCGGAGGTCGAACAGGTCCGGGCCGCCTTACTGGTCGGCTGCGACTTGCGCTACGAGATGCCGCTGCTGAATCACCGCCTGCACCAGGCGGCCAAGAAGGGCGCGAAGATCTACGCGGTCAACCCGGCGCATTTCGATTTCAACTACGCACTGGCCGGTGAGGCCGTCGTGGCGCCGCAGGCGCTGGTCGACGCGCTGCTGGCGCTGGCCAAGGCTGCCGTGGCTGCCGGCGCAAATGCGCCGGCAGCACTGGCCGATGCCATCAGTGCCGCGCGGAGCGACGAAGGCAATGACGCTGCGATCGCCGCGCTGAAGCAGGCGGTGTCGGCGCAGGGCAAGGCCGTGGTGATCCTCGGCGAGGCCGCGGCGACCCATCCGCAGGCGTCCTGGCTGCGCGCAGTCGCCCGGTTCATCGCCGACGCCACCGGTGCCGGCTACGACGAATTGCCGGTCGGCGCGAATGCCGTCGGTCTGGCGCGGCTCGGCGTGGTGCCGGGCAACGGCGGGCTGGCTGCGCAGGCGATGCTGGCGCAGCCGCGCAAGAGCTACCTGCTGTACGGCGTCGAGCCGCCGCACGATTTCGCCGACGGCAACGCCGCGCTGAAGGCGCTGCATGGCGCGGACCAGGTGGTGGCATTCAGCGCCTACGCCAGCGCCGCGTTGCGCGAGGTGGCCGACGTGATCCTGCCGATCGCGCTGCTGCCGGAGATCGACGCGACCCTGGTCAACGTCGACGGACTGGCCCAGGGTGTGGCCGCCGGGGCGAAGGCACCGGGCCAGGCGCGGCCGGGCTGGAAGGTATTGCGCGCGCTGGGTGGCGCCCTGCAACTGGCCGGTTTCGAGTTCGACGACCTCGCCGGCCTGCGCGACGGCATCGCCGACCGTGCCGCGGCGCCGCGCAGCGGCCTGGCCGCACGTGCTTCCGCCGGCGGCATCACCCGTCTGGCCACCTGGCCGATCTACCGTAGCGATGCGGTGCTGCGCCGGGCCACGGCGCTGAACGCACATCCGCTCAACCGTGCCCCGGCGGTACGCCTGAACGGGGATGAGGCGCGGCGGCTGGGTCTCGACTCCGATGGCCCGGTACGCGTAGCGGATGTGCAGTTGCCGCTGGTGATCGATGCGGCGGTGCCCGACGGCACGGCATGGATCGAGGCTGCGCAGGATCTCACCGCCACGCTGCCGCCGTACGGCGCGTCCATCACCCTGAGCAAGGCTTAAAGCAGATGCTTGATCAACTCATCCATCAGCTCGTCGTGCCGATCCTGTACATCCTGGCGATCGTGCTGCCACTGGTGCTGGCGGTGGCGATGTTCGTGTACTGGGAGCGCAAGGTTCTCGGCTGGATGCACGTGCGCATGGGGCCGAACAAGATCGGCCCGTTCGGCTTGCTGCAGGCCCTCGCCGACGTGGTCAAGCTGCTGATCAAGGAAGTGATCCTGCCGACCAAGGCGAATCGCTTCCTGTACTACACCGCGCCGATGATCGCGCTGATCCCCGCGCTGGCGGTGTGGGCGGTGGTGCCGTTCAGCAGCACGATGGTGCTGTCCAACGCCAACGCCGGCGTGCTGTACCTGCTGGCGATGACCTCGATGGGCGTGTACGGCATCATCATCGCCGGCTGGGCATCCAACTCGCGCTATGCGCTGCTCGGTGCGATGCGCTCGGCGGCGCAGGTGATCTCCTACGAGCTGGCGATGGGCCTGTGTCTGGTCTGCGTGCTGGTACTGGCCGGTTCGCTGAACCTCAGCGCGATCGTCAATGCGCAGGCCGGCAGCAAGGGCGTCCTCGACTGGTTCTGGCTGCCGCTGCTGCCGGTGTTCGTGGTGTATTTCATCTCCGGCGTGGCCGAGACCAACCGCGCGCCGTTCGACGTGGCCGAAGGCGAATCGGAAATCGTCGCCGGCTTCCACGTGGAATATTCCGGCTCGGCCTTCGCGCTGTTCTTCCTGGCCGAATACGCCAACATGATCCTGCTCAGCTTCCTGGCCGCGGTGCTGTTCATGGGCGGCTGGCTGTCGCCGTTCCCGGCCTCGTGGGGCTTCCTCGGGCAGGGCGGTTTCCCCTGGCTGCTGCTCAAGGCGTTCCTGCTCTCGTTCATGTTCCTGTGGTTCCGCGCCACCTTCCCGCGCTACCGCTATGACCAGATCATGCGGCTGGGCTGGAAGGTGTTCATCCCCATCGCCATCGCATGGGTTTTCGTGGCTGGCTGCCTGAAATACTGGGGTCTGGTCAGCATCGGCACGGGGGCATAAGCCATGAATCGCGTTACCGGTTATTTCAAGAGTCTGCTGCTGGTCGAGCTGTTCCAGGGCATGGGCGTGACCCTGCGCTACCTGTTCAAGCCGAAGTACACGATGCGCTACCCGATGGAGCACATCCCCAAGTCGAACCGCTTCCGCGGCCTGCACGCGCTGCGCCGCTATGCGAACGGCGAGGAGCGCTGCATCGCCTGCAAGCTGTGCGAGGCGGTGTGTCCGGCATTGGCGATCACGATCGACTCGGCGCCGCGCGAGAGCGATGGCCAGCGCCGCACCACCCGTTACGAGATCGACCTGTTCAAGTGCATCTTCTGCGGTTTCTGCGAGGAGAGCTGCCCGGTCGATTCGATCGTCGAGACGTCGATCCACGAATACCATTTCGAGAATCGCGGCGAGAACGTGGTGGACAAGCAGAAGCTGCTCGCCATCGGTGATCGCTTCGAACAGCAGATCGCCGCCGACCGCGCGCAAGACGCGGCGTACCGCTGAGGCCAACGATGAATCCCCAACTGCTCCAACTCGTCTGTTTCTATGCCTTCGGCTTCGTCACCGTCGCCGCCGCGCTGTCGGTGATCACGCTGAAGAACTCCGTGCATGCGGTGCTGGCGCTGGTGCTCACCTTCTTCAGCGCCGCCTGCCTGTGGCTGCTGCTCGAAGCCGAGTTCCTCGCGCTGGCACTGGTCGTGGTCTACGTCGGCGCGGTGATGGTGCTGTTCCTGTTCGTGGTGATGATGCTCGACATCGACCAGGAAAAAATGCGCGAGGGCTTCGTGAAGTTCCTGCCGGTCGGCCTGGTCGTGGCCGCCGTGATGCTGCTGGAGATGCTCGGCCTGATCGGCGTGCGTGCGATGCAGACGCACGTCATGGGCGCCGATCCCGCCATCGCCGCGGGCATGTCCAACACCGCGTGGCTGGGCCATGCGCTGTATACGACGTACCTGCTGCCGTTCGAGATCGCCGCGCTGATCCTTACCGTGGGCATCGTGGCGGCGGTCGCGCTGACCCTGCGCGAGCGCCGCGCCGCGCGCTACGAATCGGCCAGCCAGCAGGTCAAGGTCAACCCGCGCGACCGCGTGCGCATCGTGAAGATGGCCGCGGTCCGTCCCGGTGAACCGGCCGCACCACAGGAGCCGCAGCCATGATTTCGCTCGCGCACTACATCGTGCTCGGCGCGGTGCTGTTCTGCATCGCCGTCGCCGGCCTGTTCATCAACCGCAAGAACGTGATCGTGCTGCTGATGTCGATCGAGCTGATGCTGCTCGCCGTGAACATGAACTTCGTGGCGTTCTCGCGCTTCCTCGGCGACGTCTCCGGGCAGGTGTTCGTGTTCTTCATCCTCACCGTGGCCGCGGCGGAAGCCGCCATCGGCCTGGCGATCCTGGTGCTGCTGTTCCGTACGCGCAGCACCATCAACATCGCCGACATCGACAGCATGAAGGGCTGATCACATGGGTCTCTCCACCTCCATCCTGCTGACGATCGCACTGGCGCCGCTGGTCGGCTGCGTGCTGGCCGGCTTCCTGGGCAGGTTCCTGGGTCGCGCCGGTTCGCACAGCGTCACCATCCTCGGCGTGGCGGTATCGTGCGCGCTGTCGTTCTACGTGCTGTACCAGCTCACCTTGGGCGGCGCGGCCGAATACAACCAGAACATCTACACCTGGTTCCAGATCGGCCCGTTCAACGCCAGCGTCGGCTTCATGGTCGACCGGCTGACCGCGCTGATGCTGGTGGTGGTGAGCTTCGTTTCGCTGCTGGTGCACGTCTACACCATCGGCTACATGGCCGACGACCACGGCTACACGCGCTTCTTCAGCTACATCTCGCTGTTCACCTTCTCGATGTTCATGCTGGTCATGAGTAACAACTTCATGCAGCTGTTCTTCGGCTGGGAAGCGGTGGGCCTGGTGTCGTACCTGCTGATCGGCTTCTGGTACAAGCGGCCGACCGCGATCTTCGCCAACCTGAAGGCGTTCCTGGTCAACCGCGTGGGCGACTTCGGCTTCCTGCTCGGCATCGCGGCGGTGCTGTATTTCGTCGGCACGCTGGACTACGCCACGGCGTTCGCCGCGGCCCCCGGCCTGGCCGGCAAGACCCTGCAGATCACCGCGAACACGCAGTGGGACGCGGCCACGGTGATCTGCATCTGCCTGTTCGTCGGCGCGATGGGCAAGTCGGCGCAGGTGCCGCTGCACGTGTGGCTGCCCGACTCGATGGAGGGCCCGACCCCGATCTCCGCGCTGATCCATGCGGCGACCATGGTCACCGCCGGCATCTTCATGGTGGCGCGCATGTCGCCGCTGTTCGAAATGTCTTCCACCGCGCTCAGTTTCGTGCTGGTGATCGGAGCCACCACCGCGCTGTTCACCGGCTTGATTGGCATAGTCCAAAATGACATCAAGCGGGTGATCGCCTACTCCACGCTGTCGCAGCTGGGCTACATGACGGTCGCGCTGGGCGTGTCGATGTATTCGGGCGCGGTGTTCCACCTGATGACCCACGCGTTCTTCAAGGCGCTGCTGTTCCTCGGCGCCGGTTCGGTGATCATCGCGATGCACCACGAGCAGGACATGCGCTACATGGGCGGCCTGCGCAAGTACATGCCGATCACCTGGATCACCATGTGGATCGGCTCGCTGGCGCTGGTGGCAGTGCCGTTCACTTCCGGCTTCTACTCGAAGGACGCGATCATCGAGGCGGTCGGCCTGTCGCACCGCTGGGGCGCGCAGTATGCCTATTTCTGCGTAATGGCCGGCGTGCTGGTGACGGGCCTGTACACGTTCCGCCAGATGTACCTCACGTTCCACGGCAAGGAGCGCTTCAAGGTGGTTGAGCCGCGTGGCCACGGCCATCACGATGGCCATGACGACCATGGCCATCACGAGCCGGGCGTGCTGGCGCATGCGCCGAAGGAATCGCCGTGGGTGGTGACGCTGCCGCTGGTGCTGCTGGCGATCCCGTCGCTGCTGGTCGGATTCTTCACGGTCGGGCCGACGCTGTTCGGCCGCTGGTTCGGTGGCGCGATCCATGTGGAAGAGGCCAATGACGTGCTGGCCGAACTCGGTCACGAGTTCCACGGTGCGGCGGCGATGGCGCTGCACGGGTTCACCCAGTTGCCGTTCCTGCTGGTGCTCGTCGCGTTCGCGACCACCACCTACATCTACCTGTTCAACCCGGCGCTGGCCGGCCGGATCAAGTCCGCGCTGAAGCCGCTGTGGACGGTGCTCGATCGCAAGTACTGGGTCGACGACGTGTACTTCGCGCTGTTCGCCCGTGGCGGCGTGCTGCTGGGCCGCGGCTTCTGGAAGGCCAGTGAGACGGCGGTGATCGATGGCGCGATGGTCAACGGCTCGGTGAATCTGGTGCATCGCGTCGCCGCCACGATGCGCCGCCTGCAGTCGGGCTACCTCTATCACTACGCCTTCGCGATGATCCTCGGCCTGATCCTGCTGCTTGGCGGGTACTGGCTCATCGGTTCCGGGCCGGTCGGGCCATAAGGGAAACAGATCCATGTTCAATCATTTGCTCAGCCTGCTGATCTGGCTCCCCGTTGCTGGGGCCATCCCGGTGCTGCTTGCCGGCTCGGCCCGCCCCAGCCTGGCGCGCTGGCTGTCGCTGCTGGTGGCGGTGCTGACCTTCGTGGTCAGCCTGTTCCTGCTGGTGCAGTACAACCCCACCGGCGCCGCGATGCAGCTGGTCGAAAGCCACCTGTGGATCGCCTCGTGGGGTGTCCATTACGGCCTGGCGGTGGACGGCATTTCGGTGGCGCTGATCGTGATGACCACCTTCGTCGGCATCCTGGTGGTCGCCGGTGCGTGGGAAGTCATCCAGGACAAGCCGCACCAGTACATGGCCGCGATGCTGATCCTCGAAGGCCTGCTGATCGGCGTGTTCTGCGCCACCGATGCGCTGTTGTTCTACGCGCTGTTCGAGGCGATCCTGATCCCGATGTTCATCCTGATCGGCATCTGGGGCGGTCCGCGCCGCGTCTATGCGACGCTGAAGTTCTTCATCTACACGTTCTTCGGCTCGGTCTTCATGCTGATCGCGCTGCTGTACCTGTACCAGAAGGCGCACACGTTCGACCTGGCCACGCTGGCCGCGCTGCCGCTGACGTTCAAGGAGCAGGCCTGGATCTTCTTCGCGTTCCTGATCGCGTTCGCGATCAAGGTGCCGATGGTGCCGGTGCACACCTGGTTGCCGGATGCCCACGTCGAGGCGCCGACCGGCGGTTCGGTGGTGCTGGCGGCGGTGATGCTGAAGGTCGGCACCTACGGCATGCTGCGCTTCATCCTGCCGATCGTGCCGGACGCGGGCGCGCATTTCGCCTGGCTGGTCATCGTGCTGAGTCTGGTTGCGATCGTCTACATCGGCTACGTCGCACTGGTGCAGGAGGACATGAAGAAACTGGTGGCGTACTCGTCGGTGGCCCACATGGGCTTCGTCACGCTCGGCATCTTCATCGCCTTCATGCTGGTGCGCGAGCAGGGCCATACCGACATGGCGCTGCTCGGCATGCAGGGCGCGATGGTGCAGATGATTTCGCACGGCTTCGTCTCCGGCGCGATGTTCACCTGCATCGGCGTGATGTATGACCGCACGCATACGCGCCTGATCAAGGACTACGGCGGCGTGATCAACGTGATGCCATGGTTCGGCTTCTTCTACGTGCTGTTCGCGATGGCCAACTGCGGCCTGCCGGGCACCAGCGGTTTCGTGGGCGAGTTCATGGTGATCCTGTCCAGTTTCAGCGCCAGCCCGTGGATCGCGCTGTTCGCCGCGTTCACCCTGATCATCGGCGCCGGCTACACGCTGTGGCTGGTCAAGCGCGTGCTGTGGGGCGAGATCGGCAACCCGCACGTGGCCGAGATGAAGGAAATCAACGCACGCGAGACGTTCGTGCTGGGCGCCTTTGCCGCCGCCGTGCTGGCGCTGGGCATCTGGCCGCAGCCTCTGGTCCACCTGATGGACGGCTCGGTGGCGCAGCTGGTGCAGCAGCTTGCCATTCACAAGATCTGATCGGGACCCAACATGCCGACTTTCAATGACATCCTGATCCTGCTGCCGGAGTTCTACCTGGTGGCAGCGGCGTGCCTGTTGCTGTTGCTGGACGCCTTCATGAAGCCCGCGCAGCGCCCGCTGCTGCACTGGATCTCGATCGCCGTGCTGCTGGTGGCGATCTACCTGGTGGTCGCCGGCCAGCCGCCGCAAACGGTGACCGCGTTCGGCGGCATGTTCGTGCGCGACGACGTGGCCGAGATCCTCAAGGTGTTCGCGCTGGGTACCACCGCGATGGTGTTCGTCTACGCGCGCCCGTACCTGATCGACCGCAAGCTGCTTGGCGGCGAGTTCTATACGCTGATGATCTTCGCGGTGATCGGCATCATGCTGCTGGTTTCGGCCGGCAACCTGGTCACCGTGTACCTGGGGCTGGAGCTGTTGTCGCTGTCGTCGTACGCGCTGGTCGCGCTGAACCGCGATGCGAAACTGCCGCCGGAGGCGGCGATCAAGTACTTCGTGCTGGGTGCGCTGGCCTCGGGCATGCTGCTGTACGGCATGTCGATGGTCTACGGCGCCTCCGGCATGGGCGGCACGCCGAGTCTGGATCTGGCGCAGCTGCACAACGTGATGAGCTACACCACGGCGCCGACCTTGCTGTTGTTCGGCCTGATCTTCATGATCGTCGGCATCGGTTTCAAGCTGGGCGCCGCACCGTTCCACATGTGGATTCCCGACGTCTACCAGGGAGCGCCCACCCCGGTCACCACCTTCATCGCCTCCGGTTCCAAGCTGGCCGCGTTCGGCATGGCCTATCGCCTGCTCGATGCCGGCATGGGCGACCTGTCGCAGCACTGGCAACTGATGCTGGCGGTGCTGGCGGTCGCTTCGCTGGCGATCGGCAACCTGGTCGCGATCGTGCAGACCAACCTGAAGCGCATGCTGGCGTATTCGACCATCTCGCACATGGGCTACCTGCTGCTGGGCCTTTCCGCCGCCGGTCCGGAAGGCTATGCCGCGGCGATGTTCTACGCGATCTGCTACGCGCTGATGGGCGTGGCCGCGTTCGGCGTGATGCTGGCGATGACCCGGGCGGGTTTCGAGTGCGAGGAAATTGCCGACCTGAAGGGGCTGAACCAGAAATCGCCGTGGATGGCATTCCTGATGCTGCTGGCGATGTTCTCGCTGGCCGGCGTGCCGCCGCTGTTCGGCTTCTGGGCCAAGGTGCTGGTGCTGGAGGCGGCGATCCACGCCAACATGCTGTGGCTGGCCATCGTCGGTATCGTGTTCGCCATCATCGGCCTGTACTACTACCTGTACGTGGTCAAGGCGATGTACTTCGACAAGCCGGAGGAGGGCGGCGCATTGCAGGCACAGCCGGACCGGCCGTTGCGCGTGGTGCTGTCGCTGAACGCGCTGTCGCTGCTGGTGCTGGGCCTGTACTGGGGCCCGCTGCTGGGTTGGTGTCGGCGCGCGTTCGGGTTGTGAATTGCGGCCCGGCACCGAAAGCAGCGGATTCGAGGCTTGCAAGAAACCGGCCACCCCGGTAAACTCTTCGGACTCTGATGCGGGGTGGAGCAGTCTGGCAGCTCGTCGGGCTCATAACCCGAAGGTCGCAGGTTCGAATCCTGCCCCCGCTACCAGATCTTTCTTGGTGCAAGAAAGCCTCCTCGTGAGGCTTTTTTGTTGGGCGCAAGGATGCGTCGTGCCGGGTCGCCGCTGGCGGTCACGTGCGCCGGAAAGAGCTGCTTGAGGAGGAGGAACATCGGCGAGATAGGGAAATGGGCCGTTGGAGCCCATTTTTTGTTTCTGCTGTTCTGGAAGAGTGATCCGGGAAGGCTACCCATGGATACGCAGGCACTGGCACAACGTTTCAGCGAGGTACTGGTCGATCTGGGCCTGGAATGCCTCGGCGTGGAGTTCACCCCGTCGCACGGGCAGAGTACCCTGCGCGTCTACCTGGATTTGCTGGACAGGGAAACGGGCGACGGCGAACGCCGTGAGGTCGGCATCGAGGATTGCGAGACCGCGAGCCGCGAATTGTCCGCCCTGCTGGACGTGGAGGATCCGATTCCCGGCCACTACGTGCTGGAAGTTTCCTCGCCGGGCCTGGATCGGCCGCTGTTCAACGCCGCACAGTTTGCGCGGGCGGGCGGGCAGGAAGTGAAGGTGCTGCTGAAGGCGCCGCTGGAAGGCCGTCGTCGCCTGCGCGGCAAGCTGGTTTCGGCCGAAGGCGGGCGCGTTGTGCTGGAAGCCGAAGGCAAGACGTTCGAATTCGAGCACGCGCTGGTGGAAAGCGCGCGTGTGGTACCGGACTGGGTGGCGCTCGGTTACGCGCCGCAGCCCAAGCGCGGCGGCAAGGCGCCCGGCAAGAAGTGATCAGTGCGGCCATCCACGGCCGCGTTCCAAATTTTGCGTTTCGGGACGAACGCAACAATTCAAACATCGGCATCCGGACGGGGTGCCTACGGAGTTGCAGCAATGAGCAAAGAACTTTTGCTGGTCGTCGACGCGGTCGCCAATGAAAAGGGCGTGCCGCTGGAAGTGATTTTCGAGGCGATGGAGGCCGCGCTGGCCTCGGCCGCGAAGAAGCGCTATCCGGACGAGGAGCCGGACATCCGCGTGTCGATCGACCACAACACCGGCGAATACGAGACGTTCCGTCGCTGGGAAGTCATCGCCGACGACGGCGAGATGGAATCGCCGTCGTATCAGCTGCGCCTGATGGACGCGCTGGACGAGCGCGCCGACGCCAAGGTGGGCGAGTACATCGAGCATCAGATCGAGAACGCCGAATTCGGCCGCATCGCCGCGCAGGCCGCGAAGCAGGTGATCGTGCAGCGCGTGCGCGAAGCCGAGCGCCAGCAGGTGGTCGACGCCTTCGCCGATCGCGTGGGTGAACTGGTCACCGGTATCGTCAAGCGCGTCGAGCGCGGCAACATCTACCTCGACCTGGGCAGCAACGCCGAGGCGTTCATCCCGCGCGACAAGACCATTCCGCGCGAATCGGCCCGCGTCGGCGACCGCGTGCGCGGCTACCTGTACGAAGTGCGCTCCGAGGCCCGCGGCCCGCAGCTGTTCGTGTCGCGCGCGGCGCCGGAATTCATGATCGAGCTGTTCAAGCTGGAAGTGCCGGAGGTCGGCCAGGGCCTGGTCGAGATCAAGGGCTGCGCGCGCGATCCGGGCGATCGCGCCAAGATCGCCGTGCTGGCCCACGACAGCCGCACCGATCCGATCGGTGCCTGCATCGGCATGCGCGGTTCGCGCGTGCAGGCGGTCTCCAACGACCTCAACGGCGAGCGCGTCGACATCATCCTGTGGCACGAGAACCAGGCGCAGTACGTCATCAACGCGATGGCGCCGGCCGAAGTGCAGTCCATCATCATGGACGAGGAAAAGCACTCGATGGACATCGCGGTGGCCGAGGACAAGCTGTCCCAGGCGATCGGCCGGGGTGGCCAGAACGTGCGTCTCGCCAGCAAGCTGACCGGCTGGCAGCTCAACGTGATGACCCAGGACCAGGTCACCGCCAAGAGCGAGTCCGAGCAGGAGGCTGCGCGCCAGCTGTTCATGGACAAGCTCGAAGTGGACCAGGAGATCGCCGTGATCCTCGTGCAGGAGGGCTTCTCCAGCATCGAGGAAATCGCCTATGTGCCCAGCGCCGAGTTGCTCGCGGTGGAGGGCTTCGATGAGGACATCGTCGAGGAACTGCGCGCCCGCGCCCGCGACGCGCTGCTGACCGAGGCACTGGCGGTGGAGGAGGGCGTCGACGAACATCAGCCTTCCGAAGAACTGCTGGCGCTGGAGGGCATGGACGAGGAGACCGCCTTTGCACTGGCCGCGCGTGCGGTGACCACGGTCGACGACCTGGCCGACCTGGCGGTGGACGACCTGATCGACATCGAAGGCATGGACGAAGAGCGTGCCGCGGCACTGATCATGGCTGCACGTGCGCCGATGATCGCGCGACTGGAGAAGGGTGGCTAACCGCGGGCGGCGGCAACCCCGGAGGGGTTGCCGGGAAAGGCTTCCTCCGAAGCCTTTCACCACGGATGGAGGTGGCGGCGCAGATGATGCCGCACAGACGATAGGCGCGGGAACGGCGGAGCAAAGAACACGATGTCGGACGTCACGATCAAACAACTCGCCCAGGTGCTGGGTATGCCGGTCGACAAGCTGCTGACCCAGCTTGGCGAGGCAGGCATGAAATTCTCCGACCAGGAGCAGGTCATCAGCAGCACCGAGAAGGTGAAGCTGCTCGGCTTCCTGCGCCGCACGCATGGCAAGAGCGAAGCCGCCGCCGAGGTCGACGACAGCGCACCACGCCAGATCACCCTGAAGCGCCGCACGGTCGGCGAGCTGAAGGTGGCTGCGCCGGGCGGCCGCGGTGCCACGGGTGCAGCCAAGACGGTCAATGTCGAGGTGCGCGCCAAACGCACCTACGTCAAGCGCAGCGTGATCGCCGAGGAAGCCAGCGCCGAGCCCGAGCGCGAGGATGCCGTGCGCAAGCTGCAGGAATCGCAGCAGCAGCGCGAGCAGGAAGAGCGCGAGCGGACCGAGGCCGAGCAGCGCCGCCAGGCGGAGGCGCAGCACGCCCTGGACGAACAGCGCCGGAGAGCCGAGAAAGAGCAGCACGAGGTGGAGCCGGCCGGCCCAGTCGAGCCGGCCGTGGTCGAGCACGTCGAGGCGACGCCGGAGCCGGCGGCCGAGGCGGCGCCCGTGGCCGCCGGCGATGACGCGGCGGCAGCCGTCCAGCGCATCGACCAGCGCGACCTGGGCATGATCCTGCCGCGCATCCATGAGCCGCGCAAACGCGAAAAGCCGGTCAAGCCGGCCGCGGCTCCCGCTGCACCGGTCGCCCCCGCGGCGCGTGCCGTGGTGGCCGGTGGTGCCGTTGCTCCGACCGCTGCCGGCGATGCCGGTCGCGGCAAGCCCAAGCATCCGCGCGAGCGCAATGACAGCGTCGGCAGCAAGGAAGACCGCGACGCCGGCAAGCGCTTTGCCGGCGGGCAGATGCATTTGAGCGAGGCCGACCGGGCCCGCCGCTCTTCCAGCAGCAAGCGCGGCAAGCCGGGCCGCAGCGGCGGCCGCGAGCCGTTGCGCGGGGGCGGTGCTGGGCCGACCGGCCCTCACGGCTTCTCGCGGCCCACCGCGCCGGTGGTGCGTGAAGTGGTGGTGGGCGATACCAACGTCGTCGCCGAGCTGGCGCAGAAGATGGCGGTCAAGGGCTCCGAGGTGGTCAAGGCGCTGTTCAAGATGGGCGTGATGGCGACCATCAATCAGACCGTCGACCACGACACCGCGGTGCTGGTGGTCGAGGAGCTCGGCCACACGCCGGTGGCGGACAACCAGAACAACGCCGAGGAGACGCTGGCGGCGCATACCCAGACCATCGAGCTGGAGGGCGAGAAGGTCTCGCGGCCGCCGGTGGTGACGATCATGGGTCACGTCGATCACGGCAAGACCTCGCTGCTCGACTACATCCGCCGCACCAAGGTCGCGTCGGGCGAGGCCGGCGGGATCACCCAGCACATCGGTGCGTACCATGTGCAGACGTCGAAGGGCGTGATCACGTTCCTGGACACGCCGGGCCATGCCGCGTTCACCTCGATGCGTGCCCGTGGCGCGCAATCGACCGACATCGTGATCCTGGTGGTGGCCGCCGACGACGGCGTCAAGCCGCAGACGATCGAAGCGGTCAAGCACGCGCGCGCCGCCAAGGTGCCGTTGATCGTGGCCGTCAACAAGATGGACAAGGACGGCGCGAACCCCGACAACGTCAAGCAGGGCCTTGTGGCACAGGAAGTGGTGCCGGAAGACTGGGGCGGCGACGTGCAGTTCGTGCCGGTGTCGGCCAAGACCGGCATGGGCGTCGAGGACCTGCTCGACGCGATCTCGGTGCAGGCCGAAGTGATGGAATTGAAGGCCGTCGTCGATGGCCGCGCCTCCGGCGTGGTGATCGAATCCAGCCTGGACCGCGGCCGCGGTCCGGTGGCCACCGTGCTGGTGCAGCAGGGCACGCTGCGCAAGGGCGATTTCGTGGTCTGCGGCGTCGAATACGGCCGCATGCGCGCGCTGATCGACGAGACCGGCAAGCAGGTTGCCGAAGCCGGCCCGTCGATCCCGGTGCAGGTGCTGGGCCTGTCCGGAGTGCCGGAAACCGGCGACGATTTCGTTGCCGTCGAGGACGAGCGCCTGGCTCGCGAGGTCGCCGAGGAGCGCCAGCTGAAGCGGCGTGAGACGCGGATGGTCAGCAAGAGCAACCGGCTCGAGGACATCATCGCCAAAATGGGCCAGGGCGAGGAGCAGCAGACGCTCAACATCCTGGTCAAGGGCGACGTGCAGGGCTCGGTCGAGGCCTTGCGCGAATCGCTGACCCAGATCGGTAACGATCGCGTACGGGTCAACGTGGTGGCTTCCGGCGTCGGCGGCATCACCGAGTCCGATGCCACCTTGGCCGCCGCCTCGAAGGCGTTGGTGATCGGCTTCAACGTGCGTGCCGACGCCTCGGCGCGCAAGGTGATCGAGACCAACGGTCTGGATGTGCGTTATTTCTCGATCATCTACGACGTGATCGACCAGGTGACCCAGGCGGCCACCGGCCTGCTCGGCATGGAAGTGCGCGAGGACATCATCGGCACCGCCGAGGTTCGCGACGTGTTCCGCAGCTCGAAATTCGGTGCCGTGGCCGGTTGCATGGTCACCGAGGGTGTGGTCAAGCGCAGCAAGCCGATCCGCGTGCTGCGCGACCACGTGGTGATCTTCGAGGGCGAGCTGGAATCGCTGCGCCGCTTCAAGGACCTCGTCGACGAAGTGCGCAACGGCATGGAGTGCGGCATCGCCGTGAAGCAGTACAACGACGTCAAGCCGGGCGACCAGATCGAGTGCTTCGAACGCACCGAAGTGGCGCGCACGCTTTGACCTTGAGCCCCTCTCCTGTCGGGAGAGGGGCGGGGTGGGGTTCACGGTTTGCGCAGCCTTCCCGATGCAGAGTTCACTCAGGGTCGGGAACCCTCATCCGCCCCTTCGGGGGCACCTTCTCCCGAGGGGAGAAGGAAGATTGTCCTTCGGAGTTTTTCATGCCCTCCCGTGATTTCAAACGTACCGACCGCATTGGTGCCGAACTGCGCCGTGAGCTCGGCTTGCTGGTGCACGCGGCCGTACGCGATCACGGCTTGCCGTCGACCAGCGTGTGCGACGTGGAAATCACCCGTGACCTGGATTGGGCCACGGTATGGGTGACCACGATGCTGCCCGAACAGGGGTTGCCCGCGGTGAAGGCGCTCAACGAGCTGAGCCACGAGATCCGGCATGCGCTGGCACACAGCGGCATGCGCATGCGCCGGGTGCCCGAGCTGAAGTTCAAGTACGACGATTCGGTCGACAAGGGCGAGCGCATCGAATCGCTGCTGCGCCAGCAGGCGCGCGACCTGGCGCCGCCGGGCGGCGACAAGCACGATTGAACCGGTCAGTACGGGGTCCCGCCGAGCCGATGAGCCGCCCGCCGCGCATCCAGTTCCGCGACCTGCACGGCATCGTGCTGCTCGACAAGCCCCGGGGCCTGAGCTCCAACCAGGCGCTGCAAGCCGTGCGGCGGCTGCTGCGCGCGTCCAAGGGCGGCCATACCGGCGCGCTCGATCCGCTGGCCACCGGCCTGCTGCCGCTGTGCTTCGGCGAGGCGACCAAGCTGGCCGGCAGCCTGCTGGGGGCGCGCAAGGCCTATCTGGCCGAGTGCCGGCTCGGCGTCACCACGGAGACAGCCGACAGCGAGGGCGAGGTCGTTCGGCAACGCCCGGTGCCGCAGCTCGGTGCTGCCGCGATCGAGGCGGCGCTGGTCGAGCTGCGCGGGCGTATCCTGCAGGTGCCGCCGATGTACTCCGCGTTGAAGCAGGGCGGCGAGCGGTTGTATGCGAAGGCGCGCCGTGGCGAAACCGTGGAGGTGCCGCCGCGCGAGGTGGAGGTATACCGGCTGGAGCTGCTGGCGCGCGACGGCGACACGCTGCAGTTGCTGGTGGAGTGCGGCTCGGGTACCTACGTCCGCTCGCTGGCGGTGGATCTGGGCGAGGACCTGGGTTGCGGCGCCCATCTGACCGCGCTGCGCCGGATCTGGGTAGAGCCGTTCCGCGAGCCGCAAATGGTGACCCTGGCACAACTGGAGCAGGCGGCGGAACAGGGCGACGAGGCCTTGCTGGCCTGGTTGCTGCCGGTTTCCGCCGGCTTGTCCGATCTGCCGGTATTGCGGCTCGATGAGACGCAGAGCATGGCCATCTCGCGCGGCCAGCAGATCGCGCTGCCGGGCCTGCCGGAAGTCGGGCGCTGCGTGGCGTATGCCAGCGATGGCGCACTGCTGGCGCTGCTGGAAGCCGATGCCGGAGGACGTGCGCGCATCGTGCGCGGCTTCAACCTGCCGCCAGACTGACCGATTTGCTTCGATGAGCCGCCGCGCTCTTGTTGAAACACCGCTCCCATCAGTAGAATAGGCAAGTTATTTCAACGCTTTCACTCAACTAGGCGAAGCTTGCGCTTGCGTCATTGCGATGATGCAAGCGCAAGCTTCGCATCGCCTTTCAAGGAAACGTATACCTCATGTCTCTTACCGCAGAACAAACCGGCAAGATCATCGCTGATTTCGGCCGCGTGCCGAACGACACCGGCTCGACCGAAGTCCAGGTGGCCCTGCTGTCCGCCCGCATCGACCACCTCACCGGCCACTTCAAGGAACACAAGCAGGATCACCATTCCCGTCGTGGCCTGCTGAAACTGGTCAACCAGCGCAAGCGCCTGCTCAGCTATCTGAAGGACCGCGATCTTGCGCGCTATCAGACCCTGATCGAACGCCTCGGCCTGCGTCGGTAATTCGTGCGGGAGTAGTTTGTGCGTTCGTCCGTGAACGCTGAGATCAAGAAGCGGCCATCCTTGGCCGCACTCTCAAATAAAACTCAGGAATTCCAACGTGGCAAAAGTAACCAAGTCATTCCAGTACGGTAATCACGAAGTCACACTGGAGACGGGCGAAATTGCCCGCCAGGCGTCCGGTGCGGTGATGGTCAGCATGGGAGGCACGGTGGTGCTGGTCACCGCCGTGGCCGCCGCCAAGCAGAAGGAAGGCCAGGACTTCTTCCCGCTCACCGTCGACTACGTGGAGAAGTTCTATTCCGCCGGCCGCATTCCGGGCGGCTTCTTCAAGCGCGAGGGCCGTCCGACCGAGAAGGAGACGCTCACCTCGCGCCTGATCGATCGTCCGGTGCGTCCGCTGTTCCCGGAAGATTTCAAGAACGAAGTGCAGGTCATCGCGCAGGTCGTCTCGCTCAACCCCGAGGTCGACGGCGACATCCCGGCGCTGCTCGGTGCTTCCGCCGCGCTGAGCCTGGCCGGCATCCCGTTCAAGGGCCCGATCGGCGCCGCCCGCGTCGGTTACGCCGATGGCAAGTACCTGCTGAACCCGTCGGCCACCGAACTGAAGACCTCCCAGTTGGACCTGGTCGTCGCCGGTACCGCCGGCGCCGTGCTGATGGTGGAATCCGAAGCGCAGCTGCTGTCCGAGGACGTGATGCTCGGCGCGGTGATGTTCGGCCATCAGCAGATGCAGACCGCGATCCGCGCGATCGCCGAGCTGGCCACCGAGGCCGGCAAGCCGTCGTGGGACTGGCAGGCACCGGCCCGCAACGAATCGCTGGTTGCCGCCGTCAAGGGCACTGTCGGCGATCAGCTGGCCGCCGCGTTCCAGGTGCGCGACAAGCTGGAGCGTCGCGACGCGATCTCCGCGATCAAGGCCGATGTACTGGCCGGGCTCAAGGCGCAGGCCGAAGAGAACGGCTGGTCCGCCGCCGCGATGGCCAAGGAATTCGAGGAACTCGAATACCACACCCTGCGCGACAGCGTGCTGAAGACCAAGGTACGCATCGACGGCCGCCAGCTGGACGACGTGCGCGCGATCACCGCCCGCGTCGGTGTGCTGCCGCGCACGCATGGCTCGGCGCTGTTCACCCGCGGCGAGACGCAGGCGCTGGTCGTGGTCACGCTGGGTACCACGCGCGACGCGCAGATCATCGACGCGCCCGGTGGCGAGTCGAAGGATCCGTTCCTGTTCCATTACAACTTCCCGCCGTTCTCGGTGGGCGAGGCCGGCCGCTTCGGTGCGCCGAAGCGTCGCGAGATCGGCCACGGCCGCCTCGCCAAGCGCGGCGTGCAGGCGGTGAAGCCGAGCATCGAGGCGTTCCCGTACGTGCTGCGCGTGGTCTCGGAAATCACCGAGTCCAACGGCTCTTCGTCGATGGCCTCGGTGTGCGGCTCCTCGCTGGCGATGATGGATGCCGGCGTGCCACTGAAGGCGCCGGTGGCCGGCATCGCGATGGGCCTGGTCAAGGAAGGCGGCGACTTCGTCGTGCTTTCGGACATCCTGGGCGACGAGGATCACCTCGGCGACATGGACTTCAAGGTGGCCGGCAGCGCCGAGGGCATTTCCGCGTTGCAGATGGACATCAAGATCGACGGCATCACCGAGGAGATCATGAAGGTGGCGCTGGCCCAGGCCAAGCGCGGTCGCCTGCATATCCTCGGCGAGATGAACAAGGCGATCAGCACCGCCCGCGCGGAAATGAGCGAGTACGCCCCGCGCCTGATCACCATCAAGATCCACCCGGACAAGATCCGCGAAGTGATCGGCAAGGGCGGCGCCACCATCCGCTCGATCACCGAGGAGACCGGCACCACCATCGACATCAGCGACGACGGCACCATCATCATCGGTTCGGTCAATCGCGACGCGGGTGAAACCGCCAGGAAGCGCATCGAGCAGATCGTCTCCGACGTCGAACCGGGCCGCATCTACGAAGGCAAGGTGGCCAAGCTGATGGACTTCGGCGCCTTCGTCACGATCATGCCGGGCAAGGATGGCCTGGTGCACGTGTCGCAGATCTCCGACGAGCGTGTCGAGAAGGTATCCGACAAGCTGAAGGAAGGCGACATCGTCAAGGTCAAGGTGCTCGAAGTGGACAAGCAGGGCCGCATCCGCCTGTCGATGAAGGCGGTGACCGAGGAAGAGCGCGCCGGCGTCTGAATTGTCCCGGACAAGGCGGTTCCGCAAGGCCCGGCCGATGCCGGGCCTTGTACGTTTCGGCGTCGGTGATTTTGTGCAACACGCTTTTGCTAGGATGGATGGATCTTGCAGGAGAATGCACCGATGGTCGACCCGGCAAACGATTTCATCAGGGATTACCAGGCGCTGGCACAGCAGTCGTGGGATGCCTGGGCGCGCCAGTTCCAGCAGCAGCCCGCCGCCAATCCGTTTGCGCCACCGCCGGCGCCGGTCGCCGGCAACGACATGGTGGAACGCACGCTGGCTGGCCTGAAGGGCTACTTCGACTGGATGCAGGCGGCCGCTGCCGGCAGCGCGGCTCCGTCGCCCGGCAGCGACTGGCGCCAGCAACTGCAGCAGATGTTCGGCGGCGCCCAGCAGCCGTTTGCGCAGGCGTTCGGCGGCATCGACAGCGCCGGTGCGGAAGGCTTCATGCGGCAATGGCAGTCCTGGCTGCAGGCAGCCCGCCCCGCCGGTTTCGGCGACCTGCCGGGCATGCGCGGGCCGACACCGGCGTTCGGCCTGAATCGCGAGCAGCAGATGCAGCAGCAGGCGCTGGCCACGGCCTTGCTGGAGTCGATGCGGGCATCCGTCCGCTACCAGGAACTGATCCAGCGCGCCAACACGCAAGGCATGCAGCGCCTGCAGGACAAGCTGGCCGAACCGGGCCGCCAGATCGACTCGCTGAAGGGGCTGTACGACTTGTGGGTGGATGCCTCGGAAGAGGCCTATGCCGAGATCGCGTTGTCCGACGAGTTCCGCGAGGTCTACGGCGAGATGGTCAACACGCAGATGCGCGTGCGCCAGTTGCAACAGCAGCAGACTGAACAGCTGTGCCAGCAACTCGGCGTGCCGACGCGCAGCGAGGTGTCCAGCCTCGGCGAGCGGCTGCAGGCCTTGCGCCGTGAGTTCCGCGCCAGTCGTGCCGGTGCGTCCGTCGACCGTGACGACGAGATCGTGGCGCTGCGCCGGGAACTGGCGGCGCTGAAACGCCAGCTGGCCGGCGGCCAAGCCGCAGCGCCGGCGACGAGCAAGGCCGCGCCCTCGAAGGCCGCGGCGGCGGCAAGGAAGACGTCGGCAAAAGCGGTCCGCAAACCTGCCGCCGCAGCCGTTCCCAGCCCGCGCAAGCGCAAGTAAAGGAGGCTCGTCATGCAGACGCCGATGCGCATCGACCCGGCCAAAGTACTGGCCGACATCGCCACGTTCCAGCGCAAGCTCACCGCCGGCATGGCGAACCTGCGCAACATGCACGAGCCCGAGTACGCCAACACTCCGCGCGAGCTGGTCTACAGCGAGGACAAGCTGAAGGTGTGGCACTTCACCGGCCTCGGCAAGGCGACGGCGAAGACCCCGTTGCTGATCGTCTACGCGCTGGTCAACACGGTGTGGATGACCGACCTGCAGGCCGACCGCTCGATGGTGCGCAACCTGCTGGAGCAGGGTGAGGACGTCTACCTGATCGACTGGGGCTATCCCGACGGCGCGGACCGCTGGCTGACCCTGGACGACTACATCAACGGCTATCTCGACCGCTGCGTCGATGCGGTGCGCACGCGTCACGGCCTGGAGGCGATCAACCTGCTGGGCATCTGCCAGGGCGGTGCGTTCTCGCTGTGCTACACCGCGCTGCACCCGGACAAGGTGAAGAACCTGATCACCATGGTCACCCCGGTGGATTTCCACACGCCGGACAACATGCTGTCGCACTGGTGCCGCCGCATGGACGTGGACCTGTTCGTCGACACCATGGGCAACATCCCTGCCGGGCTGATGAACTATGTCTATCTGACCCTGAAGCCGCTGCGGCTGAACCAGCAGAAGTACATCGGCATGGTCGACATCCTCGACAATCCGGTCGAGCTGGAGAACTTCCTGCGCATGGAGCGCTGGATCTTCGACTCGCCCGACCAGGCTGGCGAAGCGTTCCGCCAGTTCATCAAGGATTTCTACCAGGGCAACAAGCTGGTCAAGGGCACGCTCCAGATCGGCGGCCGGACGGTGGACTTGGGGCTGATCACCCAGCCGGTGCTGAACATCTTCGCCGAGCAGGACCACCTGGTGCCGCCGGATGCCTCACGCGCACTGGGCAAGCACGTCGGCACCGCCGACTACACCCAGCTCGCGTTCAAGGGCGGCCACATCGGCATCTACGTGTCCAGCCGCGCGCAGCGCGAAGTGCCGCCGGCGATCCACCAGTGGCTGCGCCAGCGCGACTGAATCGCCCTCGTCCGTCGTGCGCAAGGCGTGCACGACGGGCGATAATGGCCGGATGATCATCGCCGCCGAAACCCACGACTCCATCCGCGCCGTGCAGTGGCAGGGCGACCACCTGCGCCTGCTCGACCAGCGCCTGCTGCCCGGTGAGGAACGCTGGATCGACTGCCGCGACGCCGCGCAGGTCACCCAGGCCATTCGCGACCTGGCCGTGCGCGGCGCACCGGCGATCGGCATTGCCGCGGCGTGGGGCGTGGCGATGGCGGCGCAGCAAGGCGCACCGCTGGAGCCGGTGCTGGCCATGCTGCGCGCCGCGCGTCCCACCGCGGTGAACCTGATGTGGGCGCTGGACCGGATGAAGAAACGCATCGCGGCCGGTGCCGATGCCGGCGCACTGCTGCGCGAGGCGCAGGCGATCCAGAATGAAGACCTTGCCGCGAACCGCCGGATGGGCGAACTGGGAGCCGCGCTGATCTCGACCGGTTCGGGCGTGCTGACCCATTGCAATACTGGCTCGCTGGCCACGGCCGGCTACGGCACTGCACTTGGCGTGATTCGCGCCGGCGTGGCGGCGGGGCGGATCGCGCGCGTCTACGCCGGCGAAACCCGGCCGTGGCAACAGGGCGCCCGACTGACCATGTGGGAACTGGTGCGCGACGGCATCCCGGCACAGCTGATCGCCGATTCCGCCGCCGCGCATCTGATGAAGTCCGGCGCGGTGCAATGGGTGATCGTCGGCGCTGACCGGATCGCCGCGAACGGCGATACCGCGAACAAGATCGGCACCTACCAGCTGGCAATCGCGGCGAAGTACCACGGCGTGAAGTTCATGGTGGTGGCGCCGTCTTCCACCGTCGACATGGCCACCGGCAGCGGTGAGGAAATCGAGATCGAACTGCGCGACCCGGCCGAACTGCTCAGCACCGGCGGCCGCCGCACCGTGGTCGAAGGAGCGCAGGCGTGGAACCCGGTGTTCGACGTGGCGCCGGCGGAACTGATCGACGCCATTGTCACCGAGCGCGGCGTGATCGAGCGGCCGAACAGTATCGCCATGCAGGCCATGTTCGGCTGCTGAGCCTGCCGGACTGGATGTTTTTTAGCGGCTGGGGGCGCGTCGCCGGCAAGCGTGGCGGAAGCGTGGCTGCTCAATTTGTCGACAGTCTGCGCGGATGGTCGCGGGAGTGTGAAGGCGTCGATATAAATATCTGATTCTAAAGGATTAAATCCTGTCTTTTTGATGTCGCCCATGCTATACTTTCAAGGTTGATTTCGGGTCGCATGGCGCATGCGCTTGAGGCGCGGTGCCAGCACCCTTTTTTCGTTATCAGGGAAGCCGATTGATGGCAGAGCTCGCCAAAGAAGTGATTCGCGTCAACATCGAAGACGAGATGCGCCAGAGCTACCTCGATTACGCCATGAGCGTGATCGTGGGCCGCGCACTCCCGGATGTGCGTGACGGCCTGAAACCCGTGCATCGCCGCGTACTGTTCGCGATGAACGAACTCGGCAACGTATGGAACAAGCCGTACAAGAAGTCGGCCCGCGTGGTCGGTGACGTCATCGGTAAGTACCATCCGCATGGCGACCAGTCGGTATACGATGCGATCGTGCGCATGGCGCAGCCGTTCTCGCTGCGCTACCTGCTGGTCGACGGCCAGGGCAACTTCGGTTCGGTCGACGGCGACAGCGCCGCGGCGATGCGCTACACCGAAGTGCGCATGTCGCGGCTCACCCACGAGCTGCTGGCCGACATCGACAAGGAAACCGTCGATTTCGGCCCGAACTACGACGAAAGCGAGCACGAACCGCTGGTGCTGCCCACGCGCGTGCCGAACCTGCTGGTGAACGGTTCGGCCGGCATCGCGGTCGGCATGGCCACCAACATCCCGCCGCACAACCTCAACGAGGTGATCGCGGCGACGATCGCGTTGATCGACGAGCCCACGCTCTCGATCGACGAGTTGATGCACTACATCCCGGGCCCGGACTTCCCGACCCACGGCATCATCAACGGTTCTTCCGGCATCATCGAGGCGTACCGCACCGGTCGCGGCCGCATCCTGGTGCGCGCGAAGGCCGAGATCGAGACCGAGTCGAATGGCCGCGAGACGATCATCGTCCACGAGCTGCCGTACCAGGTGAACAAGGCGCGGCTGATCGAGAAAATCGCCGAGCTGGTCAAGGAGAAGAAGCTCGAAGGCATCAGCGAACTGCGCGACGAGTCCGACAAGGACGGCATGCGCGTCGTCATCGAGATCCGCAAGGACGCGATGGGCGACGTGGTGCTGAACAACCTGTTCCAGCAGACCCAGCTGCAGGTAACGTTCGGCATCAACATGGTGGCCCTGCTGGACGGCCAGCCGAAGCTGCTCAACCTCAAGGACATCCTCGAGGCGTTCATCCGCCATCGGCGCGAGGTGGTCACCCGCCGCACCATTTTCGACCTGCGCAAGGCGCGCGCCCGTGCGCACATCCTGGAAGGCCTCACCGTCGCGCTGGCGAACATCGACGAGATGATCGAGTTGATCAAGACCTCGTCGTCGCCGGCGGAGGCACGTGAGCGCATGGTGGCGCGGCGCTGGGAAGCGGGCCTGGTGCGGGCCCTGCTGTCCGCCACCGGCGCCGACGCATCGCGCCCGGAAGACATGGATCCGCGCGACGGGTTGAAAGACGACGGCTATCAGCTGTCCGAGGCGCAGGCGCTGGAAATCCTGGCGATGCGGCTGCACCGCCTCACCGGGCTGGAACAGGAAAAGCTCTCCGACGAGTACCGGCAGATCCTGGAGACCATCCGCGGCCTGATCGAGATCCTGGAGAACCCGAACCGCCTGCTCGAAGTGATCCGCGAGGAACTGGAGGCGGTCAAGGCGGAGTTCGGCGATGCGCGGCGCACCGAGATCCAGCATTCGCAGGAAGACCTCAACGTCCTCGACCTGATTGCGCCGGAGGACATGGTGGTCACGCTGTCGCACACCGGCTACGTCAAGCGCCAGCCGGCCAGCACGTATCGCGCCCAGAGGCGCGGCGGCAAGGGTCGCTCGGCCTCGGCGCTGAAGGATGAGGACGTGGTCGAGCAGCTGTGGGTGGTCAACACGCACGACACGCTGCTCACCTTCACCAGCACCGGCCGCGTCTACTGGCTCAAGGTCTACCAGATCCCGGAGGCAGGCCCGGGCGCGCGCGGCAAGCCGATCATCAACCTGCTGCCGCTGGGCGAGGGCGAAAAGGTGCAGGCAGTGCTGCCGGTGCGCGAATATAGCGACGACCGTTACGTGTTCTTCGCTACCCGTCACGGCACGGTCAAGAAGACGCCGCTGACCGAGTTCGCCTATCAGCTGCAGAAGGGCAAGCAGGCGATCAAGCTCGACGAGGGCGACGCGCTGGTCAACGTGGAGCTCACCGACGGCAACAGCGACATCCTGCTGTTCGCCTCCAACGGCAAGGTCAACCGCTTCGACGAGAACACCGTGCGCTCGATGGGACGCACGGCCACCGGCGTGCGCGGCATGAAGCTGGTTGGCGGCGCCGAGGTGGTGTCGCTGATCGTCGCGGCGGAAGGCGACATCCTCACGGCTACTGCACGCGGTTACGGCAAGCGTACCGAGCTGGCCGAGTTCGCCAAGAAGGGGCGTGGCACCCAGGGCGTGATCGGCATCCAGTGCTCCGAGCGCAACGGCGCGCTGGTTGCCGCGGTGCAGGTCACCGAGGCGCACGAGCTGATGCTGATTTCCGACAAGGGCACCCTGGTGCGTACCCGCGTGGCCGAGGTCTCGCAGCTCGGCCGCAATACCCAGGGCGTCACCCTGATCCGGCTGCCTGCGGACGAAACGCTGGTCAGCGTGATGCGGCTGGATGCGGAAGAGGACAACGGCGAGGATGCCGAGGTCGTCGAGCCTTCGGCCGCCAACGAGTGAATCCAAGCCACGCCTGAAACGAGAAAAACCCCGGCACGCCGGGGTTTTTCTCTGGGCGGAGGGTGTCGCGGGGCCCATTCCATTCCGGCCGACGATCGTCAAGTCCGGCCATGCGGTTTCGTCAGAAAGAACAACTGCTCGACCGGGGTGTCCAGCGCACGTGCCAGTTTGAGTGCGAGCAAGGTCGATGGAACCATCCGCTCCATTTCGATTGCATTGATCGATTTGCGCGTGGTTCCGATCAGGTCGGCCAATGCGTTCTGGGTCAAGTCTTTTTCCGCGCGCAGGATTTTCAGACGGTTCGCCAGTCGCTCTTCATGCATGGATCAACCCCGGTCGAGCAGCAGGAAAACCGCGAGGAAGGCGGTCGCCGCAAGCGCAATGACCAGTGCCGCCACCAGCTGACCGGGCACGCTGATGGTCACCAGTACGCTCAGCAAGCAGAACGACGCCAGCGCTCCCAGTACGGTGAAAAACGCCGACTTGCAGGCGTGGGTGATCGCCGACTGCCGCAATTCATCACGCATGACAGCATCGCGTCTTTCCCGGATGGCGTTTTTCATGCCGCGCGTCCGTTGCTGGCCCAGCCAGATGATGGCGAATACGATGGCGATGGCCAGTGCCTGAAGTAGCGCGCGCCTGGTATCGCTGCCAAGCACGAGCGTCGAGGCCAGAACGAGGACGACGATCAGGGCGAGCCACACTCCGCGGCGCTCGTTCCTTACCAGCTTGTCTGTCTGATTATCCGTGTGCTGCATGTCGCTTCTCCCGGCGGTTTTCGAGTCATCGTGCTCGGGGTGAACATATAACCTATCAGTTCCATAAAGCAACCTATAGGTTACATTCATTTAAGCGACTTTATCCCTGCGCTGCTCGTCTGTGCACCAGGGGGCATCGGCAAAGTTACCGGCGGATCGCCGCCAGCATCGCCTCGGCCGTGGAGGCGCGCAGCTCGCCGGGCGCCTCCACCTGCAACAGGCGCACCACGCCGTCTTCCGCGTACAGTGCAAAACGCCGCGCGCGCAGGCCCATGCCGAAGGCGGTGCCGTCCAGTTCCAGCCCCAGCGCGCGGGTGAAGCTGGCGTTGCCGTCGGCCAGCATCAGCAGGCCCGGGGGAACTTGCTGGGCGAGAGCCCATGCTTGCATCACATAGGCATCGTTGACCGCCAGGCACATCACCTTCACCCCGGCTTCGTGGAAGTCGGCGTAGCGTTCGACGTAGCCGGGAAGGTGCCGGTTGGAGCAGGTCGGCGTGAAGGCACCGGGGACGGCGAACAGCACCACGCGGCTTCCGGCAAACAACTCGCCGGTGCGGCAGGGGTGGATATTTTCGCCGACCGTCGACAGCTCGACATCTGGCAGCGGCTGACCGATCTGGATGGTCATGGGGGGGCTTCCTTCGTTGGCGATTCCGCCATGCTAGCGCCGCGGGATGAAGCTTGTCGCCTTGAATCGAGGGCCATGCAAACCCATTTCCCGGGCAGGCGGCAGTGAGCCGCAATTTCCCACCGACGAGGAGATACGAACATGAATCTGAGTCGCAACTTTCCGTGGAACCCGGCAAGCATGGCCAACGTCGGCGACATCCGCGAGGCGTTCGATCGCCTGCTGGGCAACCCGGCCGAGACGGACCAGTCCAACGTGGTGACCAGCCAGTGGGCGCCGCGCGTGGACATCAAGGAAGAGGACAAGCGCTTCGTGATCTATGCGGATGTTCCGGGCGTGGAGCCCGGCAGGATCGAGGTGAGCATGGAGAAGGGCATCCTCACCATCAAGGGCGAGCGCACCGTGGAGAACACTGAGCAGAACGGCAAGTTCACTCGCCTGGAGCGCTCGCACGGACTGTTCCATCGCCGCTTCGCGCTGCCCGACAGTGCCGATGCGGACGGCGTCACCGCCCATGGCAAGGATGGCGTGCTGGAGATCGTCATCCCGAAGAAGGCCGAGACCACGCCGCGCCGCATCACCATCAATACCGGCAGCTGAGGCATTTCCGCGAGTGTTGCGCAGGCGACCCGCCGCGGACGATGATCCGCGACGGGTCGTCGCGTGTGCAGGAAATCGAATCGGCGGAGTGGTGCGTGGAATTCAAAGATTATTACGAGATCCTGGGCGTGAAGCCCGACGCCAGCGAGGCCGAGATCAAGGCCGCGTATCGCAAGCTGGCGCGCAAATATCACCCGGACAAGAACAAGGAAGCCGGCGCCGAGGAAAAATTCAAGGCAGTCAACGAGGCCAACGAAGTACTCAAGGATGCCGAGAAACGGCGCTCCTACGACCAGCTGCGGGCCGGCGGCTATCGGCAGGGCGAGCAGTTCCGCCCGCCCCCGGGTTGGCAGGGTCAGCAGGGTTTCGGCGGCGACGACGGCGACTTCAGCGATTTCTTCGAGAGCCTGTTCGGTCGCGGGGCGGCCCAGGGGCATCGGGGGCCGCCGCGGGCGCGTCGCGGCCGCGACGTGCAGGCCTCGGTGCAGATCGACCTGCAAACCGCGTTCGACGGCGGCCGCACGCGGCTGTCGATGCATGACTCCGCCGGCGGCGAGCGCGTGCTGGAAGTGAAGATTCCGGCCGGCATCCAGCCGGGCCAGGTGATCCGCCTGTCCGGCCAGGGCCAGGCCGGCATGGCCGGCGGGCCGAGCGGCGACCTGCTGCTGGAAGTAGGCATCCGCGACGATGCGCGTTTCCGTCTGGAGGGCCGCAACGTGGTGCACGTGCTGCCGATCACGCCATGGGAAGCGGCGCTGGGCGCCACCGTGCCGGTGCCGACGCTGGCCGGGGCGGTCGACCTGCGCATTCCGGCCGGCTCGCAGTCGGGACGCAAGCTGCGCCTGAAGGGGCGCGGGATGCCCGGCGCGAATCCGGGCGACCAGCTGGTGGAGCTGTCGATTCGTGCGCCGACGGCGGAGAACGACCAGCAGCGGACGGCTTACGAGGCGTTGCACGAGGCGTTCAAGCACTTCGATCCGCGCCGCTGAGCCGTGCGGACGGCGCAAACGAAAACGGCGCCTGCAGGCGCCGTTTTTCGTGAACCCGATTCGGTGCGGATCAGCCCGGCAGGAACTCCTGCAGCGCCTTGAGCAGCTCCTCTTCCTTGATCGGCTTGGTCACGTAGGCCTTGGCACCCTGGCGCATGCCCCAGACCTTGTCGGTTTCCTGGTCCTTGGTGGTGACCAGGATGATCGGGATGTGCGCGGTATCGGCGTTCTTGCTGATCGTGCGGGTTGCCTGGAAACCGTTGAGGTTCGGCATGACCACGTCCATCAGGATCAGATCGGGCTTTTCCGCCTTGGCCACTTCCACGCCCGCGGCGCCGTCCTCGGCCGAAAGGGTCTCGTGCCCGAGTTTCTCGACGATCCGCTTGATACCCAGCAATTGCGACGGGGAGTCGTCGACGATCAGGATGCGTGCCATAAGGTGATAGTCCCTGCGAGTTTCGTTAATTCTAAGCCGTGGTGATGCTACTTCCAAGCATGGCTTCGTCAAAGCGTGCCTTCGATACGCACCAGGGTGCGCCCGAACGAGTCGCCGGCGAGCATGCGCGCAAACACTCCGGGCAGTTCGTCGAGGCCCGCTTCGCGCGTGACGATGCGTTCCAACTGCCGCGGCTTCCAGTCGCCAGCAAGTAGCTGCCAGACCCTGTCGCGCAGCTCGCGGGCGGTGCCGGCCGAAGCGATGCCGAGCAGGCTCACGCCACGGATGATGAACGGCATCACCGTGCTGTCGAATGCGATGCCGCCGGCGTTGCCGCAGATCGCCACGTTGCCGTACGGCGCGATGAGCGGCAGCAGGCCGCCGAGCATGCCGCCGCCGACGTTGTCCAGCGCGCCGCCGAAGCGGGCAGAGTCCATCGGCTTGCCGCTGAAGGCGAGCTGGTGGCGGTCGATGCAGTCCGTGGCGCCGAGGCTGCGCAGGAAGTCGAAGTGGTCCGCCTTGCCGCTGATCGCATGTACTTCGTAACCGGCGCGACTGAAGATGTCGATCGCCAGTTGACCGACGCCGCCGCTGGCGCCGGTTACCGCGATCGGGCCGAGCGCCGGCGTTTGCCGGTTGTCCTGCATGTGCAGCAGGGCCAGTGCGGCGGTGAAGCCGGCGGTGCCGAGGATCATGCTCTCGCGCAGGCTCAGGCCCGGCGGCAGCGGAATCGTCCAGCGCACGTCGAGGCGCGCGTATTCGCCGTAGCCGCCGTCGCGTGTCTCGGACAGGCCGCTGCCGGTGCACAGCACCGCGTCGCCTTCCCTGAAGGTGGGGTCGGTCGAGGCGACCACGTGACCGGCCACGTCGATGCCGCCGTTGAGCGGATAGGTGCGCAGGATCCGGCTCTTGCCGGTGCCGGCCAGCGCGTCCTTGTAGTTCACCGAGGAATAGGCAACCTTGACCAGCACTTCGCCGGGCAACAGCGCGGCGGCGTCCATGGTTTCGACGCCGGCGCGGTAACCGGCGTCGTCGTGGTGGATGCGAAATGCGCGAAAGCTGGTCATCTTGATGTCCCTCGCCAGCCGCTCAGGCGCTGACGCTGCTGGTGTCGATCCACTTGGGAATGTAGCTGCCTTGATAGCTCTGCATCCAGTCGAACAGCACGGAGGCGTCGTCGCCAAACCAGATGCTGTCGCGCTGTTCGGGGCGCACGAAGTGTTCGTCGACCATGTGTTCCATCATCGTGCGCAGGTCACGGTAGTAGCCGCGCACGTCGAGAAAGGCGCAGGGGTAGCGGTGCAGGCCAAGCTGGGCCCAGGTCAGCATCTCGAACATCTCGTCCATCGTGCCGAAGCCGCCGGGCAGGGCGACGAAGGCGTCGGACAGCTCGTACATGCGCGTCTTGCGCTGGTGCATGGTCTCCACGACCACCAGCTCGCTCAGGCCCGGGTGCGCCACCTCCAGCTCCACCAGCTGGCGCGGAATCACCCCGATCACCTTGCCACCGCCGGCGAGTACCGCGTCGGCCACCACGCCCATCAGGCCGACCTTGCCGCCGCCGTAGACCAGCGCAATGCCGCGTCGGGCCATTTCCGCACCGAACGCACGCGCCTGTCCGGCGTACTCGGGACGCCGGCCGCTGCTGGAGCCGCAGTAGACGCAGATGGCGGTGGGTTGGGGCATGCGGGCACCGAAAGTCTCGGGACGTCATCCCAGCGAAAGCTGGGACCCAGTGTCTTATGCGGCGACGGCAAAGGCACTGGATTCCGGCTTTCGCCGGAATGACGACGGGAAAAGCAAACGGCCCGCCAGTGTTGCCATGAGCGGGCCGCGTGGATCCCGGATCGGCGCACATTCTTGTGCTGTCCGGGATGAGCGCATCCTGCGCTCAATTGCCCTTGTGGATGGCGCGCTTGTCGACCGACAACGCGGCCTCGTGCACGGCCTCGGACAGGGTCGGGTGGGCGTGGACGATGCGCGCCAGGTCCTCGGAGGAGCCCTTGAACTCCATCGCTACCACGCACTCGGCGATCAGCTCGGAGACGCCCGGGCCGACCATGTGCACGCCGAGAATGCGGTCGGTGTCGGCGTGCGCGAGCATCTTCACCTGGCCGATGGCTTCGTTCATCGCGACGGCGCGGCCGATCGCGGCGAACGGGAAGGTGCCGACCTTGTACGGGATGCCGGCGTCCTTCAGTTCCTTTTCGGTCTTGCCGGCCCAGGCGATTTCCGGCTCGGTGTAGATCACCCACGGGATCGTGTCGAAGTTGACGTGGCCGGCCTTGCCGGCGATCCACTCGGCTACGGCGATACCTTCCTCGGAGCCCTTGTGCGCCAGCATCGGGCCGCGCACGGCGTCACCGATCGCCCACACGCCATCGACACCGGTGTGGTTGTGTTCGTCGACCACGATGCGGCCGCGCTCGTCCAGCTTCACGCCGGTGTCCTCTGCCAGCAGGCCGGCGGTGTAGGCGCGGCGGCCCACGGCCACCAGCAGCTTGTCGACCACCAGCTGCTGCTCGCCATCCTTGTCGGTGTAGGTGAGGTGCACGCCATCCTTTTTTGCCTCGGCCTTGTTGAGCTTGGCGTTGAGCTTGATCGACAGGCCCTGCTTGGCGAATTCCTTGGCGGCGACCTTGGCGATGTCGGCGTCGGCGGCGGCGAGAAACTCCGGCAGCGCCTCGATGATGGTGACCTCGGCGCCCATGCGGCGCCACACGCTGCCGAGCTCCAGGCCGATCACGCCGGCGCCGATCACGCCCAGGCGCTTCGGCACCTCGGCGAAGTCCAGCGCGCCGGCGTTGTCGACGATCGCCTTGCCGTCGAACTTGGCAAACGGCAGCTCGATCGGCACCGAGCCGGAGGCGAGGATCACGTTGGTGGCGCTGAGGGTCTGCCTGGAACCGTCGGTCGCGGTGATCTCCACGCTGTTACCCTTCAGCAGCTTGCCCTTGCCGTGGAACGCGGCGACCTTGTTGGCCTTGAACAGCTGGCCGATGCCGCCGGTGAACTGCTTGACGATCTTGTCCTTGCGGCCGATGAAGGTGGCCATGTCGACCTTGGCGCCTTCCACGCTGATGCCGTGCACCGGCAGGTTGTGCGCGATGTTCCAGTACTGGCGCGAGGAATCCAGCAGCGCCTTGGACGGGATGCAGCCCACGTTGAGGCAGGTGCCGCCCAACGCCTGCTTGCCGTCCTTGCCACTGAAGTCGTCCACGCAGGCAGCCTTCAGGCCCAGCTGCGCGGCGCGGATCGCGGCCACATAGCCGGCCGGACCGGCACCGATGACGATGACGTCGAATTTGTCGCTCATGGTTTTGGTGTCCTTGAAAGCGGGAACAGGGAACGGGGAACGGGGAACAGAGAAGGCTTTTGCCATTCCCCGTTCCCTGTTCCCCGTTCCCGCGTCATTAGAGACCCAGCAACATCCGCTGCGGATTTTCGAGCTGGTTCTTGATGTCGACCAGGAACAGCACCGCGTCCTTGCCGTCGATGATGCGGTGGTCGTAGCTGAGCGCGATGTACATCATCGGCGCGGCGACGATCTGGCCGTTCTCGACGATCGGGCGCTCCTTGATCGTGTGCATGCCGAGGATCGCGCTCTGCGGCGGGTTGACGATCGGCGTGGACAGCAGCGAGCCGAAGGTGCCGCCGTTGGTGATGGTGAAGGTACCGCCCTGCAGGTCGTCCAGCGAGAGCTTGTTCGCGCGCGCCTTGACGGCGTAGTCGGCGATGCCTTTCTCGACGTCGGCGAAGCTCATGTCCTGCACGTCGCGCAGCACCGGCGTGACCAGACCCTTGTCGGTCGACACCGCGATCGAGATGTCCTGGTAGCCGTGGTAGATCACGTCGTTGCCGTCGACCGACGCATTGACGAACGGGTAGCGCTTCAGCGCCTCGGCGGCGGCCTTGACGAAGAAGCTCATGAAACCGAGCTTGATGCCGTGCTCCTTCTGGAACGCCTCGCCCAGCGTCTTGCGCATCTTCGACACTTCGCCCAGGTTCACCTCGTTGAACGAGGTGAGCATGGCGATCGAGTTCTTCGACTGCATCAGGCGCTCGGCGATGCGCGCGCGCATGCGGGTCATCGGCACGCGCTCTTCCGGACGCGCGCCCGGGGTCGGCTTCGCGGCCGGCGCGGCGGCAGGAGCCGCGGCGGGGCGGGCGCCGGCGTTGACCACGTCTTCCTTGATGATGCGGCCGTCGCGGCCGGTGCCGGCGATGGCGGAGGTGTCGACCTTGTTCTCGGTGGCGACACGCTGCGCAGCCGGCGAAAGCGCGGCGGCGGCGGTTTTCGGCGCGGCGGGGGCGGGAGCCGGGGCGGCGGCTGCCGGCGCCGGTGCCGGCGCGGCGGCCACGGCGCCTTCCTCGATGATCGCGATGATCTGCTCGCTGTTCACCGTGTCGCCGACCTGGTGGCGGATTTCCTTCAGCACGCCGTCGACCGGCGAGGGTACTTCCAGCACCACCTTGTCGGTTTCGAGGTCGACCAGGTTCTCGTCGCGCTTCACCGCGTCGCCGGCCTGCTTGTGCCAACTGGCGATAGTGGCGTCGGAGACGGACTCGGGCAGGACGGGGACTTTGAGTTCGATGGACATGGGAATCCTTGAGTTGGTGCGCTCATCCATGATCGCGGAGATCAAGAAGCGGCCATCCTGGCCGCATTGTTCAGGGAAGCTGCTTTATTCCGCGGCGTGGTCGGTGCCCACCGGGGCGGCCAGCGCCTGTTCGACGAGCGCGGTCTGTTCCGCGACGTGGGTGTTGTGGTGGCCGGCGGCCGGCGCCGGCGAGCGCGCACGCCCCGCGTAGGAGAGGCTGTGCCTGGCTCCGATGCAGGCTTGCAGGTGGTGGCGGATCTGGAACCAGGCGCCCTGGTTCATCGGCTCCTCCTGGCACCAGATCACTTCCTTGGCGGAAGGATACTTGTCCAGTTCGGCCGTCACTTCCCCGCGCGGGAACGGATACAGCTGCTCGACGCGCACGATCGCCACGTCGGCCAGCCCGCGCTTGTCGGCTTCCTCCAGCAGGTCGTAGTAGACCTTGCCGGAACACAGCACCACGCGCTTGACCTTCTTCGCGGCCAGCGCGCGGTGCTCGCCGATCACCAGCTGGAAGCTGCCGTTGGCCAGCTCGTCCAGCGTGGACACCGCCAGCTTGTGGCGCAGCAGCGACTTCGGCGTCATCACGATCAGCGGCTTGCGCGCGGCGCGCAGCATCTGCCGGCGGATCATGTGGAAATCCTGCGCCGGCGTGGTCGGCACGCAGACCTGCATGTTGTCCATCGCGCACAGCTGCAGGAAGCGCTCCAGGCGCGCGGAGGAGTGCTCCGGGCCCTGGCCTTCGTAGCCGTGCGGCAGCAGCAGTACCAGGCCGCACAGGCGGTTCCACTTCGCCTCGCCGGAGCTGATGAACTGGTCGATCACCACCTGCGCGCCGTTGGCGAAGTCGCCGAACTGCGCTTCCCAGATGTTGAGCGTGTCGGGGTCGGTGGTGGAGTGGCCGTACTCGAACGCCATCACCGCCTCTTCGCTGAGCAGCGAGTCGATCACCTCGACGTCGGCGCCCGCGCGCACGGTGGCCAGCGGCATGTAGGTATGGCCGTCCTTCTGGTCGTGCAGCACGGCGTGGCGGTGGAAGAACGTGCCGCGGCCGGAATCCTGGCCGACCAGGCGCATGTCGTGGCCGGCCTCGACCAGGGTGGCGTAGGCCAGGTTCTCGGCGAAGCCCCAGTCGGCCGGCAGTTCGCCCGCGGCCATCTTGCGACGGTCGTCGTAGATCTTCGCCACGCGGGCCTGCAGGGTGAGGCCTGCGGGCACGGCGAGGATCTTGCCGGCCAGCTCCAGCAGCTTCGGCTTCGGCACCGTGGTGTCGGTCGGCGTGGACAGCTTGCCGCCGAGGAAGCGGGCCCAGTCGACGTGGCCGTCGCGCACCGGCGCCGGGTCCAGCTCGGTCATTGGGGCGCCGGCTTCCAGCCGCTCGCGGTAGGCGTTGAGCTGCTTGGTCGCCTCGCCCTCGGCCAGCACGCCTTCCTTCACCAGCTGTTGCTGGTACAGGTCGCGTGCGGTCGGGCGCTTCTTGATGATCTGGTACATCACCGGTTGCGTGGCGGCTGGCTCGTCGGCCTCGTTGTGGCCGTGGCGGCGGTAGCAGACCAGGTCGATCACCACGTCCTTGCGGAACGTCTTGCGGAACTCATAGGCAAGCCGGGTCACCAGGATCACCGCTTCCGGGTCGTCGCCGTTCACGTGCAGCACCGGCGCGTTGACCATCTTGGCCAGGTCGGTGCAGTACATGGTGGAGCGCGCGTCCTGCGGGTTGGAGGTGGTGAAGCCGACCTGGTTGTTGATGACGATGTGCAGGCTGCCGCCGATCCTGAAGCCGCGCGCCTGCGACATGTTGAACAGTTCCATGTTCACGCCCTGGCCGGCCAGCGCGGCGTCGCCGTGGATCAGCACGGCCATCGACTGCGTGTGCGCGGTGTCGCGGCGGCGGGTCTGGCGCGCATGCACCGAGCCGCTCACCACCGGATTGACGATCTCCAGGTGCGAGGGGTTGAACGCCAGCGCCACGTGCACGCCGCCCCTGGGCGTCTTGACGTCGGCGGAGAAGCCCATGTGGTACTTCACGTCGCCGGAGTGGGCTGGATCGTCCGGGTGGTCGAAGCGGCCCTCGAACTCGTCGAACAGGGTCTTCGGCGGCTTGCCCAGGATGTTGACCAGCACGTTGAGGCGGCCGCGGTGGGCCATGCCGATCACCAGCTCCTTGATGCCGTTGTCGCCGGCGGCGCGCACCACGTCGTCGAGCATCGGGATCAGGCTGTCGCCGCCTTCCAGCGAGAAGCGCTTCTGGCCGACGTACTTGGTGTGGAGATAACGCTCCAGGCCCTCGGCGGCGGTGAGGCCGTCCAGCACGCGCTGCTTGCCGGGCTTGTCCAGATCACTGCGGCCGGCGGCCTGTTCGAGCCGGCTGTAGATCCAGTTGCGCTGCTCGTGGTTGCTGATGTGCATGAACTCGGCGCCGATGGTGCTGGCGTAGGTCTTCTGCAGGTGGCTCAGCAGCTCGCGCAATTTCAGGCGCTGGCCGCCGCCGGCGTAGTTGCCGGTGTCGAATTCGGTGTCGAGGTCGGCATCGGAGAGGCCGTGGAAGGCGAGGCCGAGATCCGGCGCCGGCATCTTCTCGGTCAGGCCGAGCGGGTCGAGCTCGGCGGCGAGGTGGCCGCGCGAACGGTAGGCGGTGAGCAGGCGCAGCACACCGGCCTGCTTGCGCGCGTGCTCATCGCTGACCGGCGCGGCGGCGGCGCCGTTGTGGCGCTGCTTCTGCGCCGCCTCGATGCGCGCGATCGCCGCGGCGTGGGAGACGTCACCCGATTCGCGACCCTTGAAGGAGGCAAAGTAGTTGGCCCATTCGGCCGGCACCGACGAGGCGTCGGCCAGCCAGGCGTCGTAAAGCGATTCAACGTAATCGGCGTTGCCGCCAGCGAGTTGGGAGGATTCGAAGAACTCGCGGATCAGGTTTGTAGTCACGTCACCACCGGCAGGGAAGGGATGCTTGCGGCCATCCGCGTGACCTTTGAGGTCGCGGCTTCCGTCCGGTTTTCAAGCCCGGCGGGCCGCTCGTACGGATGACTGGGGAGAATCCCGACGATTATAGCCTTTGGCTGCTGCGACGCGGCAACCCGCAGGCCGCCCGGAATGGCCGTTTGACCGGCCTGTCCGACGATGGTCTAACACGCCTTTCGCCGCAGGCGGCGCTTCCACGCGATTTGCCGTGATCGCACGGCAGCGCCGCCGGAGGGAACGCCGGGCCAGCCGCCGTTCAGCCGGTGCCGGTCAGGGCATCCCTAAAGTCCCAGCGCCTGCAACTCGCTGGCTGGTTCGGCGCGCTCCCACACCGCGTCGAAGTGCTGCTGCAGCGGTGCCAGGCCGGCGCGGTCGCGGCGCGCGGCACGGCCCTGCGCGCGGTCGGCCTCGGGCAGGAACAGGTAGCCGCCGGCATCGTTGAGCAGGTAGGCCGAGATGTAGGCACGGTCCGCTTCTTCCACCGGCGTGCGGATCTGGATCGCACTGCTCAGGCGCTGGGCCAGTGCCACCAGCCGGTGGTCATTGCGCAGGGCGGCGGCCGGGTCGTGCAGCAGGATGCGGATCTGCGCGCCGCGGCCGGAGATCGCGATGCGGCGCAGCTCGGCCAGCTCCTCCGCGCTGGCGTAGCTGTCGTTGCCCAGCAGCGGCAGGTAGAGGCACAACTGGTGGCGTGCATCGGCCAGCAGCTGCCGGCGCGCGTCGGCCGTCTCGCCGCGCGTGCCGGCGGGCAGCGTGCCGAGGTCGCGTGGCGGCTCGGCGTCTGCAGCCACTGCGGACAGGTCCAGGCGCATCGCCCGGTGCGCCAGGCCGGCGTCCTCGAACTCCTCGCCCTGCGCGACGAAACCCTCGCGTTCGTAGAAGCCGATCGCGCTGACCTGGGCGTCCAGCGCCACGTCCGGCCAGCCCTGCGTGCGGGCGCGGGCGACCAGTTCGCGCAGCAGCGCCACGCCGACGCCGCGGCCGCGCCATTCCTGCAGCACGGCCATGCGGCCGATCTTGCGTGCCGGCGTGAGCCGGCCGCAGCCGATCGGCCGGCCCGCGTCGTCGCGCGCCAGCACGTGCCAGCAATCCGTGTCCAGTCCGTCGCGTTCGCGCTGCTCGGGCACGCCCTGTTCCAGGATGAACACCTCCTCGCGCAGGTCGAGCAGGGCGGTGCGCTGGTCCTCGCGTAACCAGTCGGCAATCTCGAGGTGGAAATCCTGCAGCTTCATCGGCGGCGGCGCGGCTTGTGCGGCTGCAGGTGGCCGTCGTTGACCAGCGCCAGCAGCAGCGCGCGTTCGGTGGCATCGAGCTTGCGCGCGACCTCGAGCGTGCGCTGTTCGCACAGCTGTTGCGCCAGCGCCGGCGTGGCCGGGTACGGCTGGCCGCTGGCGTACAGCGTGCAGCCGGCCTTGCCGCGGCTCCACGCCAGCCGCGACCACGGGTGGCGCAGCAGCTGCGCGCCGGCATCGAGCCGTTTCGTCAGCGCGGCCTCGGTCAGCGGCCTGGCCGGCGGCGCCGGTACCTGCGCGCTGCGGTAGCGGGTGACGAAACGGCCGAACCAGTGGCGCAGCAGGTCCTCGCGCAACGCGGCGGCAAACGGCAGCGCGTCCTTCAGCCGCTCGATCGCGGCGCGGTCGATCTCGCCGGCGGCGGTGGCCGGCTTCAGGTCCGGGTCGGCGTAGCGCAATTCTTCCGGCAGCCGCTCGGCGATGAAGTCGGCCAGGTCGCCGGTCAGTTCGGCCTGCGACGGCGCGCGCATGCCGACGGAGAACGTCATGCACGGGCCGCCGAAGGCCACCCCGTCGTGCGGCACGCCCGGCGGCAGGTACAGCATGTCGCCCGGGTCCAGCAGCCATTCGTGGGTCGGCTCGAACTGCACCAGCTGCTTCAGCTCCACGTCGGGGCGGAACGCCTTCGGCGCCAGCGGGTCGTCGCTGACCGCCCAGTGGCGCTGGCCCAGGCCCTGGATCAGGAACACGTCGTACTGGTCGACGTGCGCGCCGACGCCGCCGCCGGGCTCGGCGTAGGAGACCATCACGTCGTCCACCCGCCAGCTCGGCAGGAAGCGGAAGTGTTCCAGCAGTTGCGCCACCTCGGCGTCCCACTTGTCGACGTCCTGCACCAGCAAAGTCCAGTCGGCGTCGGGGGTGTTGGCGAAGTCGGCCTCGTCGAGCGGACTCGACTTGACCTGCCAGCGGTCGCGCTTCGCGTCGTGCACGATCAGCCGCGCCAGCGCGCCCGGCTCGCAGGCCAGGCCGGCCAGGTCGTCCGGCTGCAATGGCGGCTGGAAACCGGGGAAGGCGTGGCGGATCAGCAGCGGGCGCTTCTGCCAGTAGTCGCGCAGGAAGCGGGCGGGCGGCATGCCCAATGGCTGTCTGGCGGAGCCGCGGACTTCGATCGGAAAGGGGGCAGGCTGGGTCATGCGCGCATTGTAGCGGCGCCCCGTGCAGCGGATGTCAGTAGAACGCCTTCACCACGTTGCTGAGCCCCAGTCCCAGCACCGCGGTGGCAGCCAGCAGCGTCGCGGCTCGCGCCGGCATGTAGCGGGCGAGCAGCGCGCCCAGCGGCGCGGCGGCGACGCCGCCCACGATCAGGCCGAGCACGGCGGTGCCGTGGGTGGCGCCGACATGCAGCAGGAAGCTGACGCTGGCGGCGGCGCTGACCGCGCACTTGGCCAGGTGCACCGTGCCGATCACCGTGCGCGGCGTGGCGCCGCGGGCGACCAGGGCGGTCACGGTCAGCGCGCTCCAGCCGCCGCCGGCCACGGCATCGGCGAAACCGGCGACCAGTCCCAGCGGACGGGTGGCGCGCGGCACCACGTCGTCGTGGCCGCGGTCGGCCCGGGTCGCCCGGCGCAGCAGGAACACGCCCATGCCCAGCATGTAGACGGTGAGCGCCAGTCGCATCCCGTCTGCCGGGACGTGGCTGACGACATAGGCGCCGATCACCGCGCCGATCGCGCCGGGAACGGCGAGCGTCCAGAACAGCTGCCGCCGCACGTTGCCGGCCGCCAGGTGGCTGAGGCCGGAGGCGCCGCAGGTGAAGGTCTCCGCGTAATGCACGCTGGCGCTGGCCACGGCCGGCGGCAGGCCCAGGCCCAGCAGCATCGCCGCGGAGACCACGCCGTAGGCCATGCCCAGCGCGCCATCGACCAGCTGGGCGAAGGCGCCCACGGCAGCGAAGCTGAGGAATTCGGCAAGTGGCGGCATGGACGGGAGGCAGTATGCGACGCGGAAGTGTAGCAAGTATCGAAAACGGCTCCGCCGTGCGGAAGTGAGGCCTCGGCATAAGCACATGCCGACACGTCCTTTGCCATGGCCTGCGCCAGAACATACGTTGGACGTCCAGAAGTATGGACGTCCAGACGGAGAAGCCGTGAACCAGGTCGCCTTGTCGAACCTTGCCGCAGCCATGCCCGCTGCGGAGCAGCTGGCCCAGCTGGTCCGCGGACTGGAAGGGCTGAGTGCGGCGCAGCTGTACTGGGTTGCCGCGTGGAGCGCGGCGCAGGCCGAACAGGTGCAGCGCGTCGGCACGGCGGCGGCCGCGCCGACGGGGCAGCCGGCCGCGCGGTTGACGGTCGTCTACGGCAGCCAGACCGGCAACGCGAAGCGCATCGCCGAGCAGGTCGCCGGCCGTGCCGAAGCGGCCGGCCTGCCGGTGCGGTTGCTGCGTGCCGATGCCTATCCGCCGCGCGAGCTGACGCAGGAACGCCACCTGCTGCTGGTGATCAGTACCCAGGGCGACGGCGAACCGCCGGACGATGCGCGCGGCCTGTTCGAGTTCATCGGCGGCAAGCGCGCGCCGAAGCTGCCGGCGCTGCAGTTCGCCGTGCTGGGGCTGGGCGATTCGAGCTACCCGCAGTTCTGCACGATCGGGCGCCGGCTCGACGCGCGCCTGGCCGAGCTGGGTGCCACCCGCTTCAGCGCCTTCGGCGAGGCGGACGTGGAGATCGAGGCGGTCGCCGCGCCGTGGACGGAGCGGGTGCTGGATCGGGCCGGCGAATTGCTGAAGCAGGTCGGCCCGCTGGCGCGGGTGACCCCGCTGCACGCCGTGCCAAGCCGCCATGCGTACTCCCGCGAGCAGCCGTTCGCCGCCAGCGTGCTGGCCAACCAGCGCATCGTGGCGCGCGACAGCGCGCGCGACGTGCGCCATGTCGAGTTGTCGCTGGAAGGCTCCGGCCTGCATTACCAGCCCGGCGATGCGCTGGGCGTATGGCCGCGCAATCCGCCGGCGCTGGTCGGGCAGTGGCTGGAGGTTTTGCAGCTGGACGGCGCCCAGGAGGTCGCCCACCAGGGTCGCACGCTGCCGCTGCGGCAATGGCTGGATCGCGAGCGCGAGATCACCCGGCTGCATCGTGGCTTCATCGCCGCGCTGGCGGCCGCCGGCGGCCACGATGCATTGGTCCGGCTGCTGCAGCCGGAACAGTCGACGCAGCTCGCCGCCGTGCTGGCCGACGACCAGCCGATCGACCTGTTGCGTCGCTACCCGGCGACGTGGCAGCCCGCGGCCTTGCTGGCTGCGCTGCGGCCGCTGGTCCCGCGGCTGTATTCGATTGCCTCCAGCCCGAAGGCGGTAGGCGAGGAAGTGCATCTGACCGTGGCCGTGGTCGACTACGAGGCACACGGCAGTACGCACTGGGGTGCGGCATCGGCCTTGCTGGCCGCGACCGCCGAGGACGGCAGGTTGCCGGTCTTCATCGAGCCGAACGAACGCTTCCGCCTGCCCGCCGACGACTCGCGCGACATCATCATGATCGGTCCGGGCACCGGCGTGGCGCCGTTCCGCGCATTCGTGCAGGAACGGCGCGAGAGCGGTGCCACGGGCCGCAACTGGCTGTTCTTCGGCAACCGCCACTTCGCCAGCGACTTCCTCTACCAGGTGGAGTGGCAGCAGGCGCTGCAAGACGGCTCGCTGCACCGGCTCGACCTGGCGTTCTCCCGGGACACCGCACAAAAAACCTATATCCAGCAGCGCCTGCGCGAGCAGGGCGCCGAGCTGCATGCGTGGCTGGAAGGCGGCGCGCACATCTATGTCTGCGGCGACTCGAAACACATGGCGCGCGATGTCCACGCCGCCCTGATCGACGTGGTCGCGGTCCACGGCGGCCACTCCCCCGAGGCGGCGCAGGCCTGGCTCGGCGATCTCCTGCAACAAGGCCGCTACGCCCGCGACGTGTACTGAGATTTATTTCTGCGTTCATCCGTGAACGCGAGAGTCAAGAAGCGGCCATCCATGGCCGCACTCTTCAGAAAAGCACCCCATGACCTCCCATCTCGAACACATCAAGGCGGCCAGCCGCCATCTGCGCGGCACCATCGCCGAGGGCCTGGCCGACCCGGTCACCGGCGCGATCGGCGAGGACGACACCAAGCTGCTGAAGTTCCACGGCAGCTACCAGCAGGACGACCGCGACCTGCGCGAGGAGCGCCGCCGGCAGAAGCTGGAGCCGGCGTACTCGTTCATGCTGCGCGCGCGCCTGCCCGGCGGCGTGGTGACGCCGGCGCAGTGGCTGGTGTTCGACCGCATCGCCCGCGAGCATGCCAACGGCACGCTGCGCATCACCACGCGGCAGACCTTCCAGTGGCACGGCATCATCAAGCACCGGCTGAAGCCGACCATCGCGGCGATCCACCAGGCGCTGGCTACCACCATCGCCGCCTGCGGCGACGTGGTGCGCAACGTGGTCAGCACGGCGAATCCGGTGGAATCGGCCGCGCACGCCGAGGCGTATGCCTGGGCGACGCGGCTCTCCGCCGAGCTGGCGCCGAAGACGCACGCCTATCACGAGATCTGGCTGGACGGCGAGCAGCTGCATGGCGACACTCGTCCCGTGGAAGAGCATGAACCGCTGTACGGCGCCACCTACCTGCCGCGCAAGTTCAAGATCGGCCTGGCGATCCCGCCGCTCAACGACATCGACGTGTTCGCCCAGGACCTGGGCCTGATCGCGATCGCCGAGCAGGGCGTGCTGCGCGGCTTCAACATCGCCGTCGGCGGCGGCATGGGCGCGACCCATGGCGACGCCACCACCTATCCGCGGCTGGCCAGCGTGATCGGCTTCGTCACGCCCGAGCAATTGTTCGGCGTGGCCGAGGCGGCGATCGGCGTGCAGCGCGACTGGGGCGACCGTACCGAACGCAAGCACGCGCGGCTGAAGTACACGCTGGACCGGCACGGCCTGGACGCGTTCAAGGCCGAACTGGAGTCGCGCCTGGGCTACGCGCTTGCCGCGCCGCGCGCGTACCGCTTCGAGCACAACGGCGACCGCTACGGCTGGGTCGAGGGCCACGACGGCCGCTGGCATCTCACCCTGCACATCGAATCCGGCCGGCTCGCCGACACCGGCGAACGGCGCTGGCTCACCGGCCTGCGCGAGCTGGCGAAGGCGCATGCCGGCGACTTCCGCCTGACCTGCAACCAGAACGTGATCGTGGCCAACGTCGCGGCGGGCGAGCGCGAGCGCATCGACGCGATCGTGCGCGAGCACGGCCTGGACGGCTACCTCAAGCAGAGCGCGATCCGCCGCCACGCGATCGCCTGCGTGGCACTACCTACCTGCGGCCTGGCGATGGCCGAGAGCGAGCGCTACCTGCCGGCGCTGCTGCCGAAACTGGAAGCGCGGCTCGATCATCACGGTCTCGCCGACGCACCGATCCTGCTGCGCCTGTCCGGCTGCCCGAACGGCTGCTCGCGGCCGTACCTCGGCGAGATCGCCCTGGTCGGACGCGGGCCGGGGCGCTACGACCTGCGCCTGGGCGCCGACTTCAGCGGCCAGCGGCTGAACCAGGTCTACCGCGAGAATGTGGACGAGGCGGCGATCCTCGCCGCGCTCGATCCGCTGTTCGCGCGCTATGCCGCCGAGCGCGCGGACGGCGAGGGCTTCGGCGATTTCCTGCGGCGTGCCGGCATCCTCGCGCCGCTGCCGTCGCGGCGCATTCCGGCGGAGCTGGTCGCGTGAGCGCGGCGCTGCTCGAGCAGGCGCCGCACGAGCCACGGGCGCTGGCCGAATTGAACGCCGTGCTGTCCCGGCTCGATGCCGAACGCCGGGTGGCCTGGGCGCTGGAACACGTCGCCGGCGAGCACGTGCTGTCGTCCAGCTTCGGCGCGCAGTCGGCGGTGTCGCTGCACCTGGTGACGCGCCGGCGGCCGGACATTCCGGTGGTGCTGATCGACACCGGCTACCTGTTTCCCGAGACGTATCGCTTCGTCGACGAGCTGACCGAACGGCTCGGGTTGAACCTCAAGGTCTACAGCGCGCCACTCAGCCCGGCCTGGATGGAAGCGCGTCACGGCCGGCTGTGGGAGCAGGGTGTGGCCGGGCTCGACCATTACAACCGGCTGCGCAAGGTCGAGCCGATGCAGCGCGCGCTGGCCGACCTGCACGCCGTCGGCTGGTTCGCCGGCCTGCGCCGCGGGCAGTCGAGGAGCCGGGCGGCGATCGAGTTCGCCGGGATCCGCAACGGCCGCTGGAAATTCCACCCGCTGGCCGACTGGAGCGACCGCGACATCGGTCAGTACCTCGCGCGCCACGGCCTGCCCTACCACCCGCTGTGGCAGCAGGGCTACGTCTCGATCGGCGACAGCCACACCAGCCGTCGCTGGGAGCCGGGCATGGACGTCGAGGACACCCGTTTCTTCGGGCTCAAGCGCGAATGCGGACTGCACAGCCTCGCGTAGGCTCGCCGCCCCGATCCCGCCCGCATCCCATCCGGCGCGGCGGGAGGACGATCAGGCTTCAGGCCGCATCGGGCAGCGCCGCGGGCGACCGCTCGCGCCAGTGCGGCACCGCCGACCACTCGGCCGGCACGGTGTCGGCGGCGAGCGCACGCACCACCTCGCGGCGGTCCAGGTGCGGCGCGAACTGCGTGATGAACTCCAGCACGTATTCGCGCAGCACGCTCTCGCGGCGCAGCACGATCCAGGTCGTGCACTGGGGGAACAGATGGTCGGCCGGCAGCGCGCGCAGGTCGGTGTCGCCGTCCTGCATCGCCATCTCGGCCAGCACGCCGATGCCCAGCCCGGTGCGCACGTAGGTCTTGATCAGGTCGGCGTCGCCGGCGGTCATCGCGATCTGCGGGCGCAGGCCGCGCGCTTCGAACGCGCGGCGCAGCGAGGAGTCGGCCTTCAGCGAGGAGTCGTAGCTGACCAGCGGCAGCGTGGCCAGTTCGTCCAGCGAGGGCTGCCGTCCGCTGGTGGCCAGCGGGTGCTCCCGCGGCGCCACGATCACCCGCTGCCAGCGGTAGGCCGGCAGCGCGAAACCGATCGGCGGCGGGGCGCCGGCGGTGCTGATCACCGCCAGGTCGACGCGACCGGCTTCCAGCTGGGCCAGCACTTCGCCGTCGCGGCCCGGCTGCAGGTGCACGCTGACCTGCGGGTAGCGCTGGTTCAGCGCGCCGATCGCGGCAGGCAGGGCGAAGCGAGCCTGGGTGTGGGTGGTGGCGATGCGCAGCTCGCCGTGCGCCTCGTTGCGCAGGTTGGCGGCGATCGCGCGGATGTTGGCCGCCTCGGCGAGGATGGCGCGGGCGCGTTCCAGCACGTGCCGGCCGGCCTGGCTCACCGCGTCCAGGCTCTTGCCCTTGCGCACGAACAGCTGGAAGCCCAGCTCGTCCTCAAGCTGCTTGAGCTGCTTGCTGAGGCCGGGCTGGGTGGCGTGGACGCGCTCGGCGGCCAGCGTGATGTTGAGGCCGGAGTCGGCGATGGCGACGAGGTAGCGCAACTGGGTCAGCGTCATGGCGATGGGCTCGTGGACGGTCGGGATCGTTGGGTCGAGGCACGAACGGGGCACGAGTACATCGGGCGGCGCGAACCGGCATCGTGTGCGGCACATGGGTGCTGGCGGATTCGTGGCGGTCGGCGTCGATGATCATGTACGGACGTCTATATGTCTATTTGATAAAATGGTCAAGCGTGGCGTTGCGCGAGGCGTTACATGACGGGAAGGCATATGCGCGGCCGCACAAGTCATTTGCCGCGCCGGCGAATGCTGCGTAGCGTGCCGGCGACTCCCTTGCCTGCGATGCGATCCCGCCCGAATGAAGCTGTATCCCCTGTTCGCCGACCTGTCCCGCCGCGCCGTGCTGGTGGTGGGCGGCGGCGCGGTGGCCGAGCGCAAGGTGGCCGCGCTGCTCGGTGCGCAGGCGCAGGTCACGGTGAACGCGCCCGTGCTCACCCCGCAGTTGCAGCGCTGGGCGGCGGCGGGGCGCATCGCCCACCGCGGGGATGCGTTCCAGGAAGCCTGGCTGGAGCGGGTCTGGCTGGTGGTGGCGGCGACGTCCGACGCCGAGCTGAATCGGCTGATCGCCACCCTGGCCGGGCTGCGGCGGATCTTCGTCAACGTGGTGGACGACGCGGTGCTGTCGAGTTTCCACGTGCCGGCGCTGGTCGACCGCGCGCCGCTGACCATCGCCATTTCCAGCGGCGGCGCGGCGCCGATGCTCTCGCGGCTGCTGCGCGAGCGACTGGAGACGCTGCTCGACCCTTCGCTGGGCGCGCTGGGCTTGCTGGCGGCGCGGTTGCGTCGGCGCATCCGCCTGCGCCACCCGGAGCCGGCGACGCGGCGACGTTTCTACGAAAACCTGTTCGCCGGGCCGGTGGCGGACCTGTTGCGGCAAGGGCGGCCGGAGGACGCGCGGCAGGCGGCGGAGCAGGCGCTGGCCGCGACTCCCGCGGTCCCGGCCGGCTCGGTGCTGCTGGTCGGCGCCGGCCCCGGCGATCCGGGCCTGCTGACCCTGCGCGCGCTGCGTGCGCTGAACGAGGCCGATGTGATCCTGCACGACCATCTGGTCAGCGCCGAGGTGCTGGCGCTGGCCCGGCGCGATGCCGAGCGGATCGAGGTGGGCAAGCAGGCCGGCCACCACCGCACCACCCAGGACGGCATCCATGCGCTGCTGCTTGAGCACGCGCGGGCAGGGCGGCGGGTGGTGCGGCTGAAGGGCGGCGACCCATTCGTGTTCGGCCGCGGCGGCGAGGAGCTGGAGTTCCTGCGCGCCCACGGCATTCCCTATGAAGTGGTGCCGGGCATCACCGCGGCCGTCGCCTGTGCGGCGCACGCCGGCGTGCCGCTGACCCATCGCGACCATGCGCAATCGGTGCGTTTCGTCACCGCGCACTGCCAGTCCTCGCGCGACAGCCTGGACTGGGCTGCGCTGGCGCAGGAGCGGCAGACCCTGGCCGTGTACATGGGCGTGGCCGAGCTGACCACGCTGCAGGCGCGCCTGCTCAAACATGGCCGTGCGCCATCGACGCCGTTCGCGCTGGTCGAGAACGGCTCGCTGCCGCAGCAGCGGGTGGTCACCGGCAGCTTGGCCAACATGGTCGAGCGCGCGGCGTTCCACGCGGTGCGTTCGCCGGCGTTGCTGATCCTGGGCGAAGTGGCGTCGCTGGCCACCTCGCTGGCCTGGTTCGGGGCGCCGCCGCTGGGCGCGGCGGTACCTGCCATCCGTCCTGCGCGGGCGGCCACCACCGACGTGCTGGCAGCGGTCCATCGCACCTGACGAAAATCTTCACCTCGGCGGGCGCATGATTGCGCGACGCTTTTTTCTCCAGACGGCCGGAGCACTTCCATGATCCACGACAGCATTCTCGACACCATCGGCAACACGCCCATCGTCAAGCTTCACCGCCTTGCCCCCAAGCACGTCGAGTTGTATGTGAAAGTGGAGGCGTTCAACCCCGCCGGTTCGGTGAAGGATCGGCTCGCGCTGGCGATCATCCTCGACGCCGAACAGCGCGGTGTTCTGAAACCCGGCCAGACCGTGATCGAGGCCACCTCGGGCAACACCGGCGTGGCGCTGGCGGCGATCTGCGCGGCGCGCGGCTACCCGTTCGTGGCGGTGATGTCGGATACCTTCTCGCTCGAGCGGCGCAAGCTGATCCGCGCCTACGGCGGCAAGGTGGTGCTCACGCCCGGCGCCGCGCGCGGCACCGGCATGGTGAAGGTGGCGGAAGAGCTGGCGCGCAAGCACGGCTGGTTCCTCGCCAGCCAGTTCGAAAACCCGGCCAACCCGGCCTACCACCGGCAGACCACCGCGCCGGAGATCCTGCGCGACTTCGCCGGCCGTCGGCTGGACTACTTCGTCAGCGGCTGGGGCACCGGCGGCACGCTCACCGGCGTGGGCGAAGTGCTCAAGGTGGCGCGCCCGGAAGTGCAGATCGTCGCCACCGAGCCGACCGGCGCGGCGCTGCTGTCCGGCAAGGAGTGGCAGCCGCACAAGATCCAGGGCTGGACGCCGGATTTCGTGCCGGCCGTGCTGAACCCCAAGGTGGTCGACCGCATCGTGCCGGTCGACGACGTGCTGGCCCGCGACACCGCGCGCGCGCTGGCCCAGCAGGAAGGCATCTTCGCCGGCATCTCCTCCGGCGCCACCTTGGCTGCCGCGTTAGGCGTGGCCAAGACCGCGCCCGAGGGCTCGGTGCTGCTGGCGATGCTGCCCGACACCGGCGAACGCTACCTGTCGACCTTCCTGTTCGAGGGGGTCAACGAGGGGTCGGACGAAGTCTGAGCGCGGTCACGCGCTGGGCGCCCGAGCTTGCCGGCGGCCGCCCGGAACCGTTCCGCGTGCGGCGGTGGGCGCGCGTTTCGACGCCCCCGCTTCCCATTCCGCGATCAGCTTCTGGCCCACGCTGGCCAGCGCCCGGATCGCCGGCAGCAGCTCGCGGCCGAGCGGCGTGAGCGCGTACTCGGCCGACGGCGGCGAGGTGTCGAGCACGCGCCGCGTCACCAGACCGCGCGATTCCAGCTCGCGCAGCCGCGCGCTCAGCACGCGCGCGGAGATGCGCGGAATGTCGTGACGCAGTTCGCCGAAACGGCGCGGCTCGGCGCTCAGGTACCACACCACGTTCGGCGCCCACGCGCCGCGCAGCAGCGCCAGGCTCTCGGTGAGCGGGCAGGCCGGCGGTGCGGCGACCTTGCTCTTGCGTACGGGCAGGCCCATCGGAATTCCATCGGAGAGTGCGGTAACCGGAGGGATACTACATTTTTCCGCTAACTGATGGTTAGGTGGTATCCGCGAGTAACCATGATGGCTAGCATGCCGTCTTCGTTGCGGCGCGCGCAGGCAGTTGCCTCGCGCGATCGCAGCGATGGTTCTTCCCCACGTCCCCAACACGGAGAAAACGCATGAAGCTTTATTACTCGCCGGGCGCCTGCTCGCTGTCGCCGCACATCGTGGCGCTGGAAGCCGGCATCTCGCTGCCGCTGGAGAAGGTCGACGGCAAGGCCAAGCGTACCGAGGGCGGCGCGGATTTCTGGCAGGTCAACCCGAAGGGCTACGTGCCGGCACTGGCGCTGGACAACGGCGAACTGCTGACCGAAGGCCCGGCGATCGTGCAGTACCTGGCCGACCTCAAGCCCGAGAGCGGCCTGGCGCCCGCCAACGGCACGCTGGCGCGCTACCGCCTGCAGGAGATGCTGGGCTACATCAACTCGGAGATCCACAAGAGCTACAGCCCGCTGTTCAAGCCCGACACGCCCGAAGCCACCCGCGCCGAGCGCAAGGAGTACCTGACGAAGCGTTACCAGTTCATCGAGGGTGTGCTGGCGAAGCAGCCGTTCCTGCTGGGCGACAAGTTCACCGCGGCCGACGCCTACCTGTTCACCGTGACCAACTGGGCCAGGCACGTGGAGCTGGACCTGTCCGGCTTCCCGGCGTTGCTGGCGTTCCAGAAGCGCGTGGCCGCGCGCCCCGCGGTGCAGGCGGCGTTGGAGGCCGAGGGCTTGGTGAAGAAGGCTCTCGCCTGATCTGCATCGGACCGCGCGTGGAGGTGCGCGGCCCGATGGTTTTGCCCGTCATTCCGGCTTCCGCCGGAGTGACGGCGTAGCAGCGATCGCGGCTCAGATGCCTCGCGCCAGTCCTTCGGCCAAGCCGATGTAGCCGCCCGGCGTCAGCTCCAGCAACCGCTGCTTCGCTTCCGCCGGCAGATCGAGGCCACCGATGAACTCGCGCATCGAATCCTTCGTGATGCCATGGCCGCGAGTCAGCGCCTTGAGCTGCTCGTATGGCTCGGGCAGGCCATAGCGGCGCATCACGGTCTGCACGGCTTCGGCCAGTACTTCCCAGCTGGCGTCGAGGTCGGCGGCGATGCGTTCGGCGTTGACGTTGAGTTTGCCCAGGCCTTTCTTCAGCGATTCCAGCGCGACCAGGCCGTGGCCGAAGGCGGTGCCCAGCGCGCGCAGCACGGTGGAGTCGGTGAGGTCGCGTTGCCAGCGGCTGATCGGCAGCTTCTCGGCGAAGTGGCCGAGCAACGCGTTGGCGAGACCGAAGTTGCCCTCGGCGTTCTCGAAGTCGATCGGATTGACCTTGTGCGGCATGGTGGACGAGCCCACTTCGCCGGCCTTCAGCGTCTGCTTGAAGTAGCCCAGCGAGATGTAGCCCCAGATGTCGCGGGCCAGGTCGATCAGGATGATGTTGGCGCGGCGCACCGCGTCGCAGTATTCGGCCACGTTGTCGTGCGGCTCGATCTGGGTGGTGTAGGCATTGAAATCGAGGCCGAGGCTTGCCACGAAGCGCTGCGAGAACGCGCGCCAGTCCACTTCCGGGTAGGTGATGGCGTGGGCGTTGTAGTTGCCCACCGCACCATTGATCTTGCCGGAAACTTCGACCGCCACCAGCTGCTTGCGCTGACGCTCCAGCCGCGCCACCACGTTGGCGATTTCCTTGCCCAGCGTGCTGGGCGAGGCGGTCTGGCCGTGCGTGCGCGAGAGCAGCGGCAGCGCGGCGTTCGCGTGCGCCATCTCGCGCAGCTTGGCGATCACCGCATCCAGCTGCGGCAGCAGCACCTGGCTGCGCGCATCGCGCAGCATCAGCGCGTAGGAGAGGTTGTTGATGTCCTCGCTGGTGCAGGCGAAGTGCACGAATTCCTTCGCCTGCGCCAGGCCGGCATCGGCGCCGATCTTCTCCTTGATGAAGTACTCCACCGCCTTGACGTCGTGGTTGGTGGTGGCCTCGATCGCCTTGATCCGTTCACCGTCGGCCTCGCTGAAGTTTTCCGCGATGGCTTGCAGGGTGGCGACCTGGGCGGCCTCGAACGGCGGCAGCTCGGCGATCTTCGGCTCGGCCGCCAGCGCCAGCAGCCAGGCGATTTCGACCTGCACGCGGCGATGCATCAAACCGAACTCGCTGAAGATCGGACGCAGCGCTTCGACCTTGCTGGCGTAGCGGCCGTCCAGCGGCGACAGGGCGGTCAGGGCGTGGTTGGACATCGGAGCGTTCCGGCAAGGGGAAACGGCCATTTTACATTGACAGCGGCGCAATGACTGACGGCCTATAGTTGGCCGGTTTTCCATCTCCACGAAGGACAGGACCATGAGCGGCTTCCGCATCGAACACGACAGCATGGGCGAATTGAAAGTCCCCGCCGACGCGCTGTACGGCGCGCAAACCCAGCGCGCGATCGACAACTTCCCGATCTCCGGCCTGCGCCTGCCGCGCCCGTTCATCCGCGCGCTGGGGCTGATCAAGGCCGCCGCCGCCGAGGTCAACCTGGCGATGGGGCATCTCAAGAAGAACCAGGCCGCGGCGATCCGCAAGGCGGCGTTGGCGGTGGCGGATGGCCAGCATGACGCGCAGTTCCCGATCGACATCTTCCAGACCGGCTCGGGCACCAGCACCAACATGAACGCGAACGAGGTGATTGCGCACCTGGCGGTGGCGGCCGGTGCGAAGGTCCACCCGAACGACCATGTCAACTACGGGCAGAGCTCGAACGACGTGATCCCCACCGCGATCCACGTCAGCGCCACGCTGACCGCCAGCGAGCAGTTGCTGCCGGCGCTGAAGCACCTGAAGCAGGCCATCGACAAGCGTGCGCGCGAACTGAGGAACACGCCGAAAACCGGCCGCACCCATCTGATGGACGCGATGCCGATCACCTTCGGCCAGGAGCTGTCCGGCTGGGCGGCGCAGGTCGCCTCCGCCATCGAGCGCATCGAGGACGCGCTGAAGCGCATGCGCCGGCTGCCGCAGGGCGGCACCGCGGTGGGCACCGGCATCAACGCCGATCCGAAGTTCGGCCCGGCGATGGCCGCCCAGCTGAAGAAGCTGACCGGGGTGAAGTTCGAGTCGGCGCAAAACTACTTCGAGGGCATGGCCGCGCAGGATGCGGCGGTGGAACTCTCTGGTGCGCTGAAGACGCTGGCGGTGGCGTTGATGAAGATCGCCAACGACCTGCGCTGGATGAACTCCGGCCCGCTGGCCGGCCTGGGCGAGATCGAACTGCCGGCGCTGCAGCCGGGCTCGTCGATCATGCCAGGCAAGGTCAACCCGGTGATCCCCGAGGCCACCGCGATGGTCGCCGCGCAGGTGATCGGCAACGACGCGGCGATCACCATCGCCGGCCAGTCCGGCAACTTCCAGCTCAACGTGATGCTGCCGCTGATCGCGCACAACCTGCTGCAGTCGATCGAGATCCTGGCCAAGGTCAGCGTGCTGCTGGCCGACAAATCCATCGCCGGCTTCAAGGTCAACAAGGCGCGGGTGAACCAGGCGCTGGCGATGAACCCGATCCTGGTCACCGCATTGAACCCGGTGATCGGCTACGAGAAGGGCGCGGCCACCGCCAAGCTGGCGTACAAGCAGCACCGGCCGATCATGGAGGTGGCGCTGGAGACCACCGGCTTGTCGAAGGCGGAACTGCAGAAGCTGCTCGACCCGCTGGCGCTGACCCGCGGCGGCATCCACGGCGAGTGATCGGATCCGCGTGCCCCATGCATGGGCGCGCGGACGGGGTCAGGGATGCGGGTGAGCCATCGCGGCCAGTTCGCCGGCCGCCAGGGCCAGCTGCAATGTTTCGTGACCGCGGCGCACGGTCAGCCGGCTGGCTTCCCGCCAATGGGCGCTGGGGTGGTTGCGCAGCTCGGCCACGCGCGTCACGGGCTGCTCGTCCACGGCGGTGATCAGGTCGCCTCGCCGCAGTCCGGCGTGCCTGGCCGGCGTGATGCGGATGACCCGGATGCCCGTGCCGTCGAGCGAGGCCAGCTTGAGTTCGCGGCCGCCGACGTCATGCCAGCTCAGGTTGTCGCGCGTGCCATGCATCTGTACATGCCAACCGGCCTGTGCCGGCAGGACGAAGAACGATGCCGTGGCGAGGGTGCCCAGCAGGATCAGGTGTCGCATGCGGTGGTCTCCCTTTGGAGGGGGTGAGGGTGCCCGCCGCGGTGTCGTGGACACCACGTGAGACGCGGGCGAGGGGAATGCGAGTGGAAGTTGCGGCTTAGTCCGAGAACACGGCAAAGCCTTTCTTGCCGTCCTTGTCCTTCATGTCCTTGCCGCAGTCGTCGACGTCCTTCTGCGTCATCGTGGCGTAGGGCCTGAACGCAGGCATGGCGGCGGCCAGCTTTTGCTGCGAGGCAAGCACGCCGGGCAGACGCTTGCACAGTTGCAGGGCGGCCGCCTGGATCTGGTCGGTCTGCGGCTTGAGGCTGGCTTCGATCTCCTTGTCGCTCTTGCCGGTGAACGCGCCCCAGAGCGCCTGCTTCGCCGCGCTGACGCCGATGTCCGCGCCCTGCGCGCCGATGTCCATGCCGGCTTCGGCGATGCCGATGATCTGCTGGCGATAATCCACCAGCATGGGGTGCTGTTCCGGCGTGGCCGGTACCGGCTTGCCGGCGATCACCAGTTCGCCTTGCGGAGTGATCACCGCCTTGGGGAGAGTGCCGTCGTGCGGGTGCGGACCGTCGCCGATGTGGATATTGCCCAGGCTGATGTCCTTGCTGACCAGCTCCTTCTTGGCCTGCTCGATGCCCTTGCGGACCTCGGCGGCGATCATCGAGGAGGAGGTCTGTTCGTGGACGTCCTTCGCCGCCTGGGCCATGTCGCTGGCGACGCCCGATGGGTTGGTGTCCTGGCCGGACTGGCTGCAGGCAGCCAGCGGCAGCAGCGCGGATGCAAGGATGCCGATGGCGATCATGTTGGCTTTCATCGTTTTCTCTCCGTGCGATTCGTTCGAGTGTCAGCTGTCGTCGCGCCAGCGGCGGAACCAGATGGCGCTGGCCAGCATGGCGATGGCCGCAGCGGCGCCGATCCAGAGACTGGTGGAGCCCAGTGCCGCATAGGAGTGGACGACGCCCAGGCTGGACAACAGTTCGGCCGGGTTGTTGCCGCCGATGCGCGGGACCTGGCTGAACCAGCCGCCGGGGAACACGCTGAACAGGATGCGGCCCACCACGTTGCGCCAGTACCAGCTGTCCTGCAGGTCGATGGTGCCGAGCAGGTTGAACCAGCCGATCACCACGCCTGCGGCCACCGGCAGCACCACCGCCCACAGGAACGGTTTGCTGCGGGCCCAGGCCGAGCACAGCATCAGCCAGCCGACCGACGGCAGCGCCCACAGCAGGTACAGCGGGATCGAGCCGATCAGGTTGGCGATCACCTGCAGCGGGTGCGACAGGGTCAGCAGGTGCCATACGCCGACGCCGTGGAACGACAGCGCCAGGGCAAACATCAGCAGCATCGCGATGCCGGTCAGGGTGCCGACGACCACGACGATCAGCGGGGCGACGACCGTCGCGGCGACCACCTTGGACAGCACGGTGGCGGTGTCGGAGATCGGCAGCGATTTCCAGAACAGCAGGCTGCGGTCGCGGCGGTCGTCGTAGAGCGTGCCGAGGCAGTAGAAGAACACCACGAAGCCCATCACCATGCCGATGATCATGGTCGGCGAGTACATCGCCATGTCCAGCCCGGCGCCCACGGCGTCCATGGACTGCTTGTCCAGGGCGCGGGACAGCAGCCGCATGTTGTTCTCGCCGCCGCCGAAGGCCACGTTGAAGCCGTGGCGCGATCCCATCACCTCGCCGGCGAGGATGCCCATCAGGTTCAGCAGCAGGAACACGCCGCCGGTGATGACCGGCGTCCAGAAGAAGCCGCCCCGGTGTTCCCACAATTCGCGCTTGATCAGCCAGTAGAAGGTTTTCATGCGTAGGTTCCTTTCATGGTGGCGACGAACAGGTCGCTGACCGACGGCCGGCGGGTTTCACCCAGTTGCTCCAGCGTCGCGCGGTCCGCGCCGTCGAACAGGAAAATGCTCTTGCCGAACACCTGCCGCTCGTCCAGCGGCTTCAGCGCGCGCGCGGCGGCGGCCTTGTCGGCGCCCACCATCACCTCGATGAAGCGCTCGCCGACTGCGTCCATGTCGGCGTCCAGCACGATCCTGCCGTCGCGGATGAACATCAGGTCGGTGAGGATGTGTTCGACTTCCTCCACCTGATGGGTGGTGACGATGATCGTCTTGTTCTCGTCGAAGTAGTCTTCCAGCAGGTTCTGGTAGAACTGCTTGCGGTAGAGGATGTCCAGGCCCAGGGTGGGCTCGTCCAGGATCAGCAGCTTGGCGTCGATCGCCATCACCAGCGCCAAATGCAGCTGCACGATCATGCCCTTGGACATCTGCCGCACGCGCTGCTCGGGCTGCAGCTTGGTGCGGGCCAGGAACGCCTCGCACTTGGCGCGGTCGAAGCGCGGGTGCACGTTGGCGACGAAATCCACCGCCTGGCGCACCTTGATCCAGCGCGGCAGCACGGCCACGTCGGCGATGAAGCAGACTTCGCCCATCAACTTGTCGCGCTGCTTGCGCGGGTCGAAGCCGAGCACGTTCAAACTGCCGCTGAAATCGGTGAGGCCCAGGATCGCCTTCAGCGCGGTGGTCTTGCCGGCGCCGTTGGGGCCGATCAGGCCGACGATGCGGCCGGGCTCGATCCGGAAACTGACGTTGTCCAGCGCCAGCGCCGACTTGTACCGCTTGCTCAGGCCACTGGCCGTGATCACCGCGCTCATGATTTCTGCTCCTTGTCGGTGGCTGCTTCGCGCAACAGCGTCTTGAGGTCCAGCCCGAGCCGCTGCAGCCGTGCGAACAGCGCCGGCCACTCCTCGCGCAGGAAGCGCTCGCGTTCCGATTTCAGCAGCGCCTCGCGTGCGCCCTCGATGACGAACATGCCCAGACCCCTCCGTTTTTCCACCAGTTGCTCGTCGACCAGTTCCTGGTATGCCTTCGACACGGTCAGCGGATTGATTTGGTAGTCCGCAGCCACCTGGCGTACCGACGGCAGCGGGTCGCCCTCGTTCAAGGCGCCGTCCAGGATCATCGCCACCACGCGTTGCTGCAGCTGGCGATAGATCGGGACGCTGTCGTTCCAGGTAATGGTCATGTTTATTCCTTGCTGATGCGGCCGAACTTGTTGCCAAACGAATAGTAGGGCATGGCCAATTGCGACCCGAGCAGGCTGAGCTGCTCCGTATTGCCGCCGGCGTTCGCGGCGACCATCGACGGCACCGTGGCGATGCCGGCGCTGCCGACGTTGGCCAGCAACGCGGCGCTGCGCATCTCGGCGGCACTGGGGCTGACCTGGATCGGTGCCAGGTCGGTGACGCTGCTGGCTTCGGTGCGGCTGGCGTGGGTCGGCTGGCTGGCGACGTTGTAGTTGACGGCACTCAGGCTGGCAGCGGTGAGCAGGACGGCAGCGACACTGGCGATCAGATTCTGCGCTTTCATGACAGGCCTCCTTAGTGATCTCGTTGAGTGGTGTTGTAGTGAACTATAACACTATGTTTCGATCCGTCAATAGGCGCGTGGCGATTTCGCAACATGACTGATGGCCTAGGCGCCGAAACCGCGCCGCGGCGCGGTTCGACAGCCGACCCGGTGATCCGCCGCATGGGCGCACGTGGCCGCGGCAGCATCGTCAACGTGATCGGGCAGGGCGGGCGGCAGGCCAACCCGCAGCACATCGCCGGCGGTTCGGCCAACGCCGCGCTGATGCTGGCTACGGTGGGCTATGCGAATGCCTACGCAGGCAAGGGCGTGCGGGTCAACGCGATCAACCCCGGCATCACCCGCACCGGCCGCGTGGAGGAGGGGCTGGACGCCGAAGTGCGCGCCACCGACCTGTCGCGCGAGGAACTGCTGGCGCGGCAGCTGGCCGGGATCCCGCTGGGGCGTCTGGCCGAGCCGGCGGAAATCGCCGACGTGGCGTTGTTCCTGGCCTCGGCGCGCGCCAGCTACGTCACCGGCGCGATCGTCCCGATGGACGGAGGTCGGACTTCGACGATCTGAGTCGCGCCGCAAGGAAAAAGGCCGGCGTGGGCGCCGGCCTTTTTCGTCCCGCGTCCTGCTGCATCAATCCTTGGCGGCGTAGACCTGCCTGCCGCCGACCCAGGTCTGCAGCACCTTGGTGTTCCAGATCCTGCTGGCGGGGTCCCGGAAGATGTCGTGGTCGATCAGGATGAAGTCGGCCCACTTGCCCGGCTCCAGCGTGCCCAGCGTGTGTTCCGCATGCTCGGCGTAGGCTGCGTCGAGAGTGAACGCGCGCAGCGCCTGCACCAGCGTCATGTCCTGCTGCGGGTACCAGCCGCCGGGCGGCTGGCCGTCGTGGTCCTCGCGGGTCACCGCCGAATACAGGCCGTAGAACGGGTTGGGCGATTCCACCGGGAAGTCCGAGCCGCCGGCGATCACCGTGCCCTGCTTGAGGAAGCGCTGCCATGCGTAGGCGCCGGCGATCCGCTGGTGGCCGATGCGGTCCTCGGCCATGTTCATGTCGGAGGTGGCGTGGGTCGGCTGCATCGAGGCGATCAGCTTGAGCGGCACGAAACGGGGAATGTCCTGCAGCGACAGGATCTGCGCGTGCTCGACCCGGTTGCGCAGCGCGATCGCCGCCGGATGGGTCTTGTAGGCGGTGGCGAAGCTGTCCAGCACCTCGCGGTTGGCGCCGTCGCCGATGGCGTGGATGGCCACCTGGTAACCCTTGGCGAAGGCCTTGTCGATCTTCGCGGTCATCGCCGCGGGCGGCATGAACAGCAGGCCGCGGTTGTGCGGGTCGTCGCTGTAGGGCTTGAGCATCGCCGCGCCGCGGCTGCCCAGCGCGCCATCGGCAAACAGCTTCACCGCGCGCACGGTGAGGAAGTCGTCGCCGTAGCCGATCAGCGGGCCGTCCTGGCTGATGGTGTCGAACGCCGCGCCGGTGTTGCGGATCATCGCGTAGATGCGCGCGGTGAGCTTGTGCGCGTCGGCGTAGTCGCGGTAGAGCCGGTAGGTGTCCAGGTCGATGCCGGCGTCGCCGACGCCGGTGAGGCCCACGCTGGCCATCTCGGCCAGCGCGGCGTCGAGTGCGGCGGCCCGTTCCTGCGCGGTGGGCGCCGGTACTTTGTCGTTGACCAGGTCGGTGGCGCCGTCGACGAACACGCCGGCCGGGCCGCCGCTGGCGTCGCGTTCGATGCGCCCGCCGGACGGGTCCTTGGTGGCCGCGTCAACGCCGGCCAGCTTGATGGCGGCGGAGTTGGCCCAGGCGGCGTGGCCGTCGACGCGGCTCAGCCACACCGGGCGGTCGGACACCACGGCGTCCAGTTCCTTCGCGGTGGGGAAGCGGCCGAGCTTCCAGATTTCCTGGTTCCAGCCGCCGCCGAGTATCCACTTCGCGTCGGGATGCGCCGCGGCGTAGGCCTTCACCTTGGCCAGCGCTTCCTGCAGCGATTGCGTGCCGGTGAGGTCGACGCTGTTGCGCGCGTAGCCGAGGTCCAGCACATGGCCGTGGGCATCGATCAGGCCGGGCAGCAGGGTGCGGCCGTGGCCATCGATCACCCTGGCGTCGCCGACGCGGCCGGCCAGTTCGGCATGGCTGCCGGTGGCGACCACCTTGCCCTGCTCGACCCGCAATGCCTGGAAGTGCTGCAGCTTGCCATGGCTGTCCAGCGTGTAGCCGTTGACGTTGTCGACCAGCAGGTCGGTGGCCTGTGCGGCCGGCGCCAGCGCCAGCAGGGCGAGCATGAGCAGGCATGGCGAGCGTTTCATGCGCGGAATCCAGTGGAGGGGGAGCCCGCAGTGTGTCGGCACCGGCGCGGCTTTTCCACCCCGCGGTCGCTGACGCCCCCAACCACAAACGCCCGCTCCGCGCGGGAGAAGACGTTTGTTAGGGTTACCGCCGGGGTATCAGGCCGCTTTGGCGACCAGCGTCTCGATCATGCCGTGCGCCGATTTCAGCGCCGCGGCCTTCTGTTCGTCGCCGATCGCCATGCCTTCGGCGCGCACGAACTCGACGTCGTCGATGCCGATGAAGGCGAAGGCGGCACGCAGGTAGGGTTCCTGGAAGTCCATGGCGGCCGCCGCCGAATCCTTGCTGTAGATGCCGCCGCGGCTGGAGGCGACGATCACCCGCTTGCCGCCGGCCAGGCCCTCGGGGCCGTTCGCGGTGTAGCGGAAGGTCTTGCCGGCGACCAGGATACGGTCGAGCCAGGCCTTGAGCGAACTGGAGATGGCGAAGTTGTACATGGGCGCGCCGATCACCACCACGTCGGCGGCGAGGAATTCCTCCAGCAACTGGTTGCCGAGTACGGCGGCGGGATCGCTGGCGTCGGCCACCGGGGTCCAGTGCGGCAGCGGTTGTGCGGCCAGGTCGTGGTAATGGAGGTTGGCGTCGGGCGTGCTGCGCTTCAGCTCGGCTACGATGTCGGCGGTCAGCTGGCGCGACACGGAGTAGCCGCCCAGCGCGCTGGAGTCGATATGCAAGAGTTTCATGGAAAGCTTCCTGGTCAGGCCATGCGACTGGCGATGCAACCAAGATATATTCGGAACAATATCGCGATAAGATGGCAGTTGTCGAACTTATCGTTCTTGAATGGAAACGATCATGGCGGCATTGAGCGGTGCGCTGCAGGACCTCAACGACCTGTATTTCTTTGCCGCGGTGGTCGAGCACGGCGGCTTTTCCGCGGCTGGCCGCGCACTGGGCGTGCCCAAGTCGCGCCTGAGCAAACGCGTGGCCCAGCTGGAGGAACGCCTCGGCGTGCGCCTGCTGCAGCGGACCACGCGGCGCTTCGTGGTGACCGAAGTCGGCGAGCGCTTCTACGCGCACTGCCGCGCGGTGCTGGAGGAAGCGCAGGCGGCGCAGGATGCGGTGGACGAATTGCGTGCCGAGCCGCGCGGCGTGGTGCGCCTGAGCTGCCCCGTCTCGCTGGCGCAGACCGTGCTGGCGCACGTGCTGCCGGATTTCCTCGCGCAATACCCGAAGATGCAGGTGCGCCTGCTGTCCGGCAACCGCCGGGTCGACGTGATCGGCGAGGGTTACGACCTGGCGATCCGCGTGCGCACCAAGCTGGATACCGACGCCAACCTGGTGATCCGCACGTTCGGCCTGTCGCGCACCACGCTGGTGGCCAGCCCGGCGCTGCTGAAGGCGCAGGGGCGCCCGGGCCAGCCGGGCGACCTGGCGCGGCTGCCGGCGTTGTCGATGAGCGAGCACGAGGGCGCCCAGCTGTGGGAACTGATTGGCGCGAACGGCGAGCAGACCAGCGTGGAAGTGCAGGCGCGGCTGATCACCGGCGACTTCGCGGTGCTGCTGGAGGCGGCCCGCCGCGGCATGGGCGTGGCGCTGCTGCCGGAGTTCGTCTGCGCGCCGGCGATCGCCGCCGGCGAGCTCGAAGTGGTGCTGCCGGAGTGGAGCGTGCCCGAGGGCACCATGCATTTCGTCTATCCCAGCCGGCGCGGCATGCTGCCGGGCGTGCGCGCGCTGGTCGACTTCCTGGCCGAGCGGCTGCCGGCGACGACCTTGCTGAAGCATGAGCAGTGCAAGCAGCGCCCGCCGGACGAACTTCCGTCGACGTGATGCACACGGTGGCCCCGATGCAGTACGCTGCCGGGTTTACGGACATTTATACGGCCAAACGATGATCGCTACCAAGCTCCCGAAAGTCGGCACCACCATCTTCAGCGTGATGAGCCAGCTCGCGCTGGAGCGCAAGGCGGTCAACCTGGGCCAGGGTTTCCCCGACTTCGAGCCGCCGCAAGGGCTGCGCGATGCGCTCGGCCGCGCCATGAACGAGGGCCGCAACCAGTACGCGCCGATGCACGGTATCGCGGCCCTGCGCGAGCAGATCGTGCTGAAGACCGAAAGGCTTTACGGCCGCAGGCTCAACGTCGATACCGACATCACGCTCACCTCCGGCGCCACCGAGGCGATCTTCGCGGCAATCGCCGCGACGGTACGCGCGGGCGAGGAGGTGATCGTGTTCGACCCGGCCTACGACTGCTACGAGCCGGCGATCGAGCTGCAGGGCGCGCGCGCGATGCACATCCCGCTGACCGTGCCGACGTTCGCGATCGACTGGCAGCGCGTGCGCGACGCGGTGACGTCGAAGACCCGCATGATCATGATCAACAGCCCGCACAATCCGTCCGGTGCGGTGCTGTCCGCCGCCGACCTGGACGAGCTGGCGGCGATCGTGCGCGAGACGGAGATCGTGGTGCTGTCCGACGAGGTGTATGAGCACATTGTCTATGACGGTGCTCACGAAAGCGTATTGCGTCATCCGGAACTGGCCGGGCGCAGCATCGTGGTCTCCTCGTTCGGCAAGACCTACCACTGCACCGGCTGGAAGGTCGGCTACGCGGTGGCGCCGGCCGCGCTGAGCGCGGAGTTCCGCAAGGTGCATCAGTACCTCACGTTCTGCACCTTCCACCCGGCGCAGGCGGCGTTCGCCGAATTCATGGCCAGCGATCCGCAGCATTACCTGGAGCTGCCGGCGTTCTACCAGGCCAAGCGCGACCGCTTCCGCGCACTGCTGGCACCGTCGCGGTTCAAGCTGCTCGACGTGCCGGGCGGTTACTTCCAGCTGGTCGATTATTCGGCGATCCGCGACGAGGACGATCTCGCCTTCAGCCGCTGGCTGGTCGAGCACGGCGGCGTGGCGGCGATCCCGCTGACGCCGTTCTACGAGCGCGCGCCGGGTACGCGACTGCTGCGGCTGTGCTTCGCCAAGAGCGACGCCACCATGGAGGCGGCCGCCGAGCGGCTGTGCCGGCTATGAGCAGCGACAGGGTGAGCCTTGAACCGCTGCGCGTAGCGCTGGTACAGGGCGCTACCCGCTGGCACGACGCGCCGGCCAATCGCGACTACTACGGCACGCTGGTGCGCCAGGCGAAAGGCAGCGACCTGATCGTGCTGCCGGAGACCTTCCTGTCCGGCTTCAGCAACGACACCCATGCCAGCGCCGACAGCATGGACGGCGAGGGCGTGGCGTGGCTGCGTGCGCTGGCGGTCGAGGTGGGCGCGGTGCTCTGCGGCAGCCTGGCGATCCGCGAGGACGGCGTCGTCTACAACCGCCTGCTGTGGGTGCGGCCGGATGGCAGTTTTGAGCAGTACGACAAGCGCCACCTGTTCCGCATGGCCGGCGAACATACCCGCTACGGCGGCGGCAGCCAGCGCCTGGTGGTGGAGCTGAAGGGCTGGCGCATCCTGCCGCAGGTCTGCTACGACCTGCGCTTCCCGGTGTGGCTGCGCAATCGCCGGCTGGCCTCCGCTGGCGGCGGCATGGACTACGACCTGGCCGTGTTCGTGGCGAACTGGCCGGCGCCGCGCCGGCAGCCGTGGCGCACCTTGCTGCGCGCACGGGCGATCGAGAACCTCAGCTATGTGGTCGGGGTGAACCGGGTCGGCGTGGACGGCAACGAGATTCCGTATGCCGGCGACAGCGCGGTGCTCGATCCGGTCGGCGAGCCGCTGGTGGAACTGGGCGCGCAGGAACAGCTGGCGATGGTGACGCTGGATCCGGCACCGCTGCTGGCGCACCGCGAACGCTTCCCGGCGTGGATGGACGCCGACGCGTTCACGCTCGATCCGGGCTGAACTCCCCGTCCATCCGCAGGAGCCCGCCGGCGGGCGATGCTGTTCAGATCAGAGCGAAAGCATCGCCCGCGAGCGGGCTGCTGCGAGTGCCGGATCGATGCGGTTCATTCGACAAAAAGCCGCCTTGGGGGCGGCTTCTTGTCGAGCAATGGGCGATCAACTCAGAGTATCGCCAGCACCGCTTCCGGTGGGCGGCCGATGACGGCCTTGCCGTTGGCGACCACGATCGGGCGTTCGATCAGCTTCGGGTGCGCCACCATCGCGGCGATCAGTGCACCCTCGTCGAGGGCGGGATCGTGCAGCCCCAGCGAGCGGTACTCCTCCTCGCCGGTGCGCAGCAGTTCGCGCGCGGTCATGCCCAGTTGCCGCAGCAACACGGCCAGTTCGGCGGCGCTCGGCGGCGTGTCGAGGTAGTTGATCACCTCGACCTTGCCGCCGTGCTGTTCCAGCAGCGCGAGCGTGGCGCGCGACTTGGAGCAGCGGTTGTTGTGATAGATGCGCAGCATTGATCAGCCGCCTCAGCGATTGCCCGAACGGTTGCCGCCGCGACCCGGTGGCCGACCGCCGCCCGGACCGCCGTGCCGGGAACCGCCTTGCGGGCGATTGCCGCCATGACCTTGCGGACGATTGCCGCCCTGGCCTTGTGGGCGTGCCGGGTTGCCATGCGCGCGGTTGCCCTGGCCCTGGCCTTGCGGACGTGGACCACGATTGCCCGGTGCACGGTTGCCGCCGAGGCCGGGGCCGGGGCCACGCGATTCGCCGCCGAAGCCGCCGTAGGGGCTGCCCGCAGCGCGACCTTCGTTGCCGCCGCTGTGCGCGCCGAACGGCTTGCCGCCGGCTGCGCGGCGGTTGCCGGCCGCACCACCGGCGTTGCCGCGCGGCGCGCCAGGGCGACCGCTGCCGTCGCGGCTCTCGCCGGCGAACCAGGTGCGCACCGACGGCAGCTCCTGGCCCGGCGCCACCCGCTTGCTCTTGCCGCCGCGTTTGCCGCCCGGCGCACCGCGTTCGGGGCGGGCCAGGTTGCCGTTGACTTCCTTGCCGTCGCGACGCGGCGGCTTGCGGCCGCGCACCGGCTCTTCGCGGATGCGGTCATACGCGCGCAGCTCGCGCGCCTCATCCTGGCCGCCCGTCCAGGCGGTGCCGGCGCCGCTCGCGGGGCGATACTCGGTGACGTTGCGGTTGGCGCGGCGCTGATGCAGCACCGGGCTCAGGGTCAGTACCGGCTGCGGCATGTCCACGCCGGTGGTCTGGCGCAACTGCTTGACGGCTTCGGCATCGAGCGCCTCGCATTCGCCGCGGCGCAGGTTGCGCGGCAGCTCGATCGCGCCGTAGCGGATGCGCTTGAGCCGGCTGACCAGGAAACCCTGCGAGTCCCACAGTCGGCGCACCTCGCGGTTGCGGCCTTCGCGGATCACCACGCGGAACCAGCTGTGGCTGCCGCCGCGACTGATCACGGCGATCTCGTCGAAGCGGGCGGGACCGTCCTCCAGTTCCACGCCAGCCTTGAGTTTCTCGATGACTTCGTCCGGCACCTCGCCGTGCACACGGCACAGGTATTCGCGTTCGAGTCCGCTCCTGGGGTGCATCAGCGCATTGGCCAGGGCGCCGTCGGTGGTCAGCAGCAGCAGGCCGGTGGTGTTGATGTCGAGTCGGCCCACGGCGACCCAGCGCGCGCCCTTCAGGCGCGGCAGCTGTTCGAACACGGTGGGGCGGCCGTCCGGGTCGTCACGGGTGGTCAGCACGCCTTCGGGCTTGTGGTAGATCAGCACCTCGGTGTCGTCGCGGCTGTCGGTGGCTACGACGAACTGCTTGCCGTCCATGATCACGCGGTCGCCGGCCTTCACGCTCATGCCGATTTCGGCGGGGGCGCCATTCAGTTCGACTTCGCCGGACTGGATGCGCTGCTCGAGCATGCGGCGCGAGCCGAGGCCGGCGTTGGCCAGCACCTTGTGCAGGCGTTCTTCCAGGGCGGGGGCGTCGCTGTCGGCGCGCGGTTCGCGCTTCAGGGACAAAACGGATTTTTGCGGCGCATTCATGCGCGGTACTCCTCGGGGTCTTGCTCGGCGGCGTCGGGTTCGACGTCCGCGGCGGGGTTCGCTGCCTCGTCGGCAGTGG
>NZ_ATYF01000018.1:0-58671 GCF_000427545.1 Rhodanobacter sp. OR92
CCGCTGGAAACACCCGGCGCCTTTCCCAAACGACTCGCCCGCCTCCGACAGCAAGCCCACATCTATCTGTTGCCCGCACGACGACAACGATCTTGCCCCCGTGAAGTCAAACGCCGACCCCACAAATACCCCACGAAAAATGCCAGTCTGTCTTAACTGACTGGCATTAGGCTCATCGCCGGCCTTTCTGTTGGCGCGAGTGGTCGGCAATACGCAGGCAAAAGTGCGGCCCGGACACATCAGGCTGAGGAGCTTACCCACCTGACGCGCCGAGCCGCGATCCGGGGCCCACTGCCAAGTGATCAACCCGCGGACTGAGGATGATACTCCCGAGTTCGCCAAATGGGCGACCGGCCCCGCGATTCCTCCTGGAAAATTCTCGTTAATTCATTGAAAGCAAAGAAGATATTTCAGCTTTCCGGGAATTTTTCAAGAATCTGTTCAGTGCCGACAGATAAGTGTTGTTGGTAGAATTTCGGCGGCTATTGCAGAAAATATGACTTTTTCTGCGTCATTTGGCGAACTTACGCATCGGTCGAGGAGGCGTCCGCTACGGGGCTGCGCAGGTGGCTGTGCCGGTTGCCGTAGCTGAAATAGATCACCAGCCCGAGCAGGGTCCAGACGATCATCAGCGACCAGTTGTACCAGGCCATGGTGGACAGCAGGGCGAGGCAGCTGAGGATGCCGAGCGTGCAGATCACCGGCGCGAACGGCACCCGGAACGTGCGTGGCAGTTCCGGCCGGGTATGCCGCAGGATCCACACGCCGGCGCAAACCGCCATGAACGCGATCAGCGTGCCCATCGACACCAGGTCGCCCAGCACGTCCAGCGGAAAGATCGCGGCGAGCAGGGCGATGCCGGCGCCGGTGATCAGCGTGTTGAGGTGCGGCGTGCGGTAGCGCGGGTGGATGCGGGTGAACACCTTCGGCAGCATGCCGTCACGGCCCATGATCATGAAGATGCGCGGCTGCGCGATGATCATCACCAGTACCACCGACGACAGCCCCAGCAGCGCGCCGACCTCCACCAGCCAGCGCAGCCATTCCAGTTGCGGGTGCCCGTGCAGGGCGGTCACCACCGGCTCGTCGGTGCCGAGCAGGGTGTATGAAGTCAGTCCGGTCATCACCGCGGCCATCGCGATGTACAGCACGGTGCAGACCGCCAGCGAGGCGAGGATGCCGATCGGCAGGTCGCGCTGCGGGTTGCGCGACTCCTGCGCCGCGACCGAGGTTGCCTCGAAGCCGATGTAGGCGAAGAACACCATCGCCGCGCCGCGCAGCACGCCACCCCAGCCGTATTTGTAATGGCCCTGCGACTCCGGTACGAACGGGTGCCAGTTGGACGGGTCGACGTAGCGCCAGCCGACCACGATCACCAGGGTGATCAGGCCGACCTTGAGCGCCACCATCGCGGCATTCGCCAGGCTCGACTCGCGGATGCCCACGTAGCAGATCCAGGTGAGCAGCAGGATCAGCACCACCGCCGGCAGGTTGAACAGCGCGCCGGTGGCGACCAGCTGGTGGTCGGCGGTAAAGGCCAGCGGCGCATTGGTCAGTGCCGCGGGCAGGCTCAGGTCCATGTTGAAGGTGCTGCCGATATGCTGGAGCAGGCTGAGGAAATAGCCGGTCCAGCTCACCGCCACCGCGGAGGCCGACACGCCGTACTCCAGCACCAGGTTCCAGCCGATGAACCATGCCATCAGCTCGCCCAGCGTGGCGTAGGCGTACGAGTAGGCGCTGCCGGATACCGGGATCAGCGTGGCAAACTCGGCGTAGCACAGCGCGGTGAACGTGCTGCAGATCGCCGCCAGGATGAACGACAGGATCACCGCCGGACCGGCATGGTCGGCCGCGGCCTGTCCGGTGATCACGAAGATGCCGCCACCGATTACCGCACCGATGCCCAGCGCGGTCAGCCCCCAGGGGCCGAGCGTGCGGCGCAGGGTAGGCCCGTGCGTGTCGTCGGGCTCGTTGAAATCGGTCTTGCGGGCGAGCAGTTGCTTGAGCATGAGGCTTCCGGACGTGAGGCCGGCACGACGTGGGTCGTGCCGGCGGCATGGCGATCAGCGTGCGTGGGGCAGGATCAGTCCGCTTCGACGCCGCGAGCCAGGTTGCTGTTGCGGTAGCCGTACAGGAAGTACACCACCAGGCCGACCGCACCCCAGACGAAGAAGGTGATCTTGGCTTCCTTCGACAGGTTGAGGAACAGCAGCAGGCAGCCGAACACCGCCAGCGGGCAGATCAGCCACGGCAGCGGAGTGCGGAACGGGCGCGGGCGCTCGGGCTGGGTACGGCGCAGGATCAGCACGCCCAGCGCCACCATGATGAACGCGAACAGCGTGCCCGAATTGGTGATGTCGGCGAGGATGCCCACCGGGAACAGCGCACCGAACAGCGAGACGAAGCTGCCGGTGATCAGGGTGATGACGTGCGGCGTGTGGAAGCGCGGATGGATCTTGGCCAGCTTGCTGGGCAGCAGACCGTCGCGCGACATGGTGAAGAAGATGCGGGTCTGGCCGTAGGTCATGGTCAGGATCACCGACGGCAGCGCGATGCTGGCGGCGAAGGCGATGAAGGCGGCGATGTTGTTGTGGCCGAGCAGGCGTATCACGTGGGCCAGCGCCTCCTTGCTGCACACCAGTGCATCCGAGCCCTGGCACGCTGCCGCGAAGGCTGGCGTGCCCGGCTCCAGCGCCACGCCATCCGGGCCCAGCATGGGCTGCGCGCCTACCGAACCCACCGCGGCGTAGCTCACCAGCAGGTAGTAGATGGTGCACACGCCCAGCGAGGCGATCAGCGCGATCGGGATGTTGCGGTTCGGGTTTTTGGTTTCCTCGGCCGCGGTGGAGATGGCGTCGAAGCCGATGTAGGCGAACACGATGGAGGCCGCCGCGCCCAGCACGCCGATGCCGCCCGTCGGGCTACCCCAGCCGTTGGGCACGAACGGCGTGAAGTTCGGATCCTTCACCGCCGGCAACGCGACGATGATGAAGGCGGTGAGAGCGATGATCTTGATCATCACCAGCACGGTGTTGACCTTGGCCGATTTCGAGGTGCCGATCACCAGCAGGAAGGTGACCGCCAGACCGATCAGGCAGGCCAGCAGGTTGAAGCTGCCGCCGTCCATCGGGCCTACCTGCAGGAAGTGCGGCAAGCCGAAGCCGGCGTGCGCAAGCAGGCCGTTGACGTAGCCGGCCCAGCCCACGCACACCGTGCTGGCGGCGATGGTGTACTCCAGCACCAGCGCCCAGCCCACCACCCAGGCGGTGGTCTCGCCGAGCACACCGTAGGTGTAGGTATAGGCCGAGCCGGCCACCGGCACCATCGAGGCGAGTTCGGCGTAGGCCAGCGCAGCGAACGCGCACACCACCGCGGCGATCACGAACGCGATCATCATGCCGGGGCCGGCCTTCTGGCCCGCCTCGGCGGTGAGCACGAAGATGCCGGTGCCGATGATCGCGCCGATGCCGAGCATGGTGAGCTGGAAGGCACCAAGTTGGCGGGTGAGGGCTTTCTTCTCCGCCGTGGCGATGATCTGGTCGATCGGTTTGATGCGCTTGAACAGCATGCAGTGGCTCCCCCGGGAAACGACGACGTCGCGCTCGAACAAAAACGCGACGAAGATGGACGCGAGAGCCGACGGACGGCCAACCATAGCGGAGCGTCTGGAGGGGTACAAGTTGCGATGCAGCTAGAATCGACGAGGTCCCCCGCATCCCCTGCCACAAGTCATGTCTCCCTTTCTTCCGCCACTCGCCGCTGTGCTGGACGACTATCTCGCACGCCATCCGGAGGAGTTCGAGGTGGTTGCCGACTTCGATGTTTTCCTCGCCTCGCATGCAGCGGTGTTCGAACGCAGCCACGCCGTAGGCCACTTCACCGGCTCGGCCTGGCTGGTGAGTGCGGATGGCGAGCGCGTGTTGCTGATGCATCACCGCAAGCTGGATCGCTGGCTCCAGCCGGGCGGCCATGCCGATGGTGACGCGGACCTGGCGCGGGTGGCGTTGCGTGAGGCACACGAGGAGACCGGCGTCGCCGGCCTGCGCGTCGAAGGCGGCGTCTTCGACCTCGACCGCCATCGCATCGCGGCCCGTGCGAACGAACCCGGACACTGGCATTACGACGTGCGTTACGTGGTGCGCGCGGGAGCGGACGAGCGCTTCACGATCAACCAGGAATCCCGTGCACTTTTGTGGCGGGCGGTGACGGATGTGGCTGACGACGACGGCCTCGACCCCTCGTTGCGGCGCATGGCGCGCAAGTGGCTGGGGCGCTTGGTGTAGGAGTGCACCCTGTCCGCAAGGGACTTCCTTCGGTCGTGCGCGATGCCCTGATGTTGATCAGAGCCAGGAGCATCGCGCACAGGGTGCGCTCCTACAGGTACTTCGCCGGCGCCGGGTTGAGGTGGCCGCAGCCCTGGCAGGTGCGCGCCTCGCGCGACCGGTAGAAGCGCTCGAATACCGGCGGAAAGTCGCGCTCGATGTCGCCGAGCGTGAAGTATTCTTCGTACAGCTTGTGGTTGCAGCGCTCGCAGAACCACAGCAGACCGTCCCGCTCGTGCGGCAGGCGGCGGCGCTCGATCACCAGGCCGATGGAGTTCGCCATGCGCTGCGGCGAATGCGGCACGCGCGGCGGCAGGTAGAACATCTCGCCGGCGCGGATCGGCAGCTCACGCATCGCGCCCTCGTCCTGCACGCGCAGCATCATCTCGCCCTCAAGCTGGTAGAAGAACTCCGGACCTTCGTCCCAGTGGTAGTCGGTGCGCGCGTTCGGGCCGCCCACGATCATCACGATGAAGTCGCCGTCGACGATGCACTTGTTGCCCACCGGCGGCTTCAGCAGGTGGCGGTGCTCGTCGATCCAGCGCTGCAGGTCGATGGGCGGCAGCAAGGCCATGGTGGCGGTTCCCGGAAAAGTGGCGAACACCATAGCGCTGCCGCAGCCGCAAAAAAAGCCGCCCTGGCGGGAAGCCGGGCGGCGGGCGACATGCCGGACCTACGGCATCAGTACCTTGTCGATCACGTGGATCACGCCGTTGGACTGCATCACGTCGCCGACGGTGACGTGGGCGACGTTGCCCTTGTCGTCGGTGAGCGCCCAGCCGTCGCCGTCCCTGCTCGCGGTGATCCAGTCACCCTCGACGGTCTTCAGTTTTGCCTTGCCGCCACCGGCGGCGACCTTGGCCGCCAGGTCGTGTGCGGTCAGGCGGCCGGCTACGACGTGGTAGGTGAGGATCTTGGCAAGCGTGGCCTTGTTCTCCGGTTTCAGCAGGTTGTCGACGGTGCCGGCGGGGAGGGCGGCGAACGCCTCGTCGGTCGGCGCGAACACGGTGAACGGACCAGGGCCCGACAGCGTGTCGACGAGGCCGGCGGCTTTCACCGCGGCGACCAGGGTGGTGTGGTCCTTCGAGTTGACCGCGTTCTGGATGATGTTCTTCGACGGGTACATGGCCGCGCCACCGACCATGACGGTTTTCTCCATGCTCATCGGGCCGGCCATGGCGATCGGCGCCACGGCCGCCGCGGTCAATGCCAGTGCCAGGCCGATGGCAAGGGTATGCATGTGCTGTTGGATCTTCATCGCGTTCTCCAGTGGTGCCCGCTTCGCGGATCGGAAGCGCATGGAGATACGGGGCGGCGATGTTGCCGGATGCAGGCGGAGCGAAAAAGACGCAGCCGGCGACGGCCCTGTGCGCAACCGCGAGGTCAGGTGCCGCCGATCGCGCCCTTGGCCACCACCGGGCCAGTGGGCTGGCCGGTGGGCGAGCCGCCGCTCGGTTCCACCGAAACGGCCAGCAGGGCCCTGGCATCGAGGCGCGCGAGCAGATCGGCGCGCAACGCGATGGACGTGGGTCGGTCGCGCGCGATCACGCCCAGCGAAACGGGCTTCTCCCCCGGCGGTATCAGCCACAGCTGGGGCGTGCGCCCTGGAGCAAACGCAACCGGCGTGGCCGGCACCACGATCATCCTTGCGTGCTGCAGGTCCATCGTGGCGGTCCAGCCGGTGACGCCGTTGTCCTGTTCGATGGTAGCGGCCATGTAGCCGGCACGGGTCGTGGTTGGCGTGGTCGCCCGGTGAGGTTGCGCCAGCATGACCACCACGCTGGCCGTTGCCACCACGCTGGCGCCGAGGCCGAGCCAGCGCCACAGGTTCAGGTTGTTCCACAGGCCGGGGCGCGGTCGTGGCACTGCCGGCTCGGCGAGCTGCAACGCATCGCGAATCCGTGCCCAGACATAAGGTGCCGGAGTGCTCGCCTCGACTTCGTCGGTGAGCGGCATCAGACGGCGTTGCCACGCGGCGACCGCGGCGGCGGCTTGCGGATCGTCGCGGATTTCCCGCTCCACCGCTGCGCGCGCAGCGGCATCCAGCACGCCGAGCACGTACTCGGCATGGCGCAGGTTGTCGTCGCGGTGGTCGGTGGGTGTGTTCATTGCTCCAGGCACGTGCGCAATTGCAGCAGGCTGCGGCGGATCCAGCTTTTCATGGTGCCCAGCGGTATCCGGCAGCGTGCCGCCAACTCGTTATACGTCGCGCCGGTGAAAAAGGCTTCACGCACGGCACTGCGCTGGCGCGGTTCTAGCTCATCCAGGCATCGTTGCAGGCGCTGGTGCTCCTGGCTGGTTTCGGCGTCGGCGGCCGGCGTGGGTTGGTCGTCTGCGGTTTCTTCCAGTTGCAGGGGGTCCAGTTGTTCCTCGCGATGCTGGCGCAGCCGATCGATTGCCTTGTTCCGCGCAAGCGTCACCAGCCAGGTGATCGCGCTCGCCTTGCCGTCGTCGAAACTGGCGGCGCGGCGCCACACCGCGATATAGGTTTCCTGCAGCACTTCTTCGGCTTCGCCGCGTTCGCGCAGCATGCGCAGGCACACGCCGAACAATTTCGACGAGGTGCACTGGTACAGCGCCGCGAATGCCTGCTGGTCGCCGCGGCCCGCACGAATCAACAGGTCGTTGAGTTCCTCGCGTGCGGCCAGGCTGCCGACGCTCACGGGTTTGCGGCCCCGCTTTCGAGGAGGTCGCGGGCGAGCTGGGCGATGAGCGTCATGCCGTCAGCATGAGGGTTGCGCCGGACGGCGGCAAGCGGCCCGGCCATTCAGACTTCCAGCGTCGCCAAGTCGCCCTTTTCCTCCAGCCAGGACTTGCGGTCGCCGGCGCGTTTCTTCGCCAGCAGCAGGTCCATGATGCGCGCGGTGCCGTCGCCGTCGTCCACGGTGAGCTGCACCAGCCGGCGCGTGTCCGGGTGGATCGTCGATTCGCGCAACTGCGGCGGGTTCATCTCGCCCAGGCCCTTGAAGCGGGTGGTGCTGACCGCGCCCTTCATCTTCTCGCGTTCGATCCGCTGCAGCATCGCTTCCTTCTCGGCCTCGTCCAGGCAGTAGAACACCTGCTTGCCCACGTCGACGCGGAACAGCGGCGGCATCGCCACGAACACGTGGCCTTCGCTGACCAGCGTCGGGAAGTGCCTGAGGAACAGCGCGGACAGCAGGGTGGCGATGTGCAGGCCGTCGGAGTCGGCGTCGGCCAGGATGATCACCTTGCCGTAGCGCAGGCCGGAGAGGTCGTCCTTGCCGGGGTCGCAGCCGATCGCCACGGCCAGGTTGTGCACTTCCTCCGAGGCCAGCACTGAGGTGGATTCGACCTCCCACGTGTTGAGGATCTTGCCCCGCAGCGGCAGGATCGCCTGGAACTCCTTGTCGCGCGCCTGCTTGGCGCTGCCGCCGGCGGAGTCGCCCTCGACCAGGAACAGCTCGGTGCGGGTGAGGTCGGTGGCGGTGCAGTCGGCCAGCTTGCCAGGCAGCTGCGGGCCCTGGGTGATCTTCTTGCGCACGATCTGCTTGGCCGCCTTCAGCCGCGCGCTGGCGCGCTCGATCGCCAGCTGCGCGATCCGCTCGCCCATCTCCACGTGCTGGTTCAGCCACAGGCTGAAGGCGTCGTGGATGACGTTCTCGACCATGCCGGCAGTCTGCCGCGAGGACAATCGCTCCTTGGTCTGGCCGGCGAACTGCGGATCCTGCAGCCGGGTCGACAGCACGAACGACAGCCGCTCCCATACGTCTTCCGGCGCCAACTTGACGCCACGCGGCAGCAGGTTGCGGATGTCGCAGAACTCGCGGATCGCGGTGGTCAGGCCGGTGCGCAGGCCGTTGACGTGGGTGCCGCCCTGCGCAGTGGGGATCAGGTTGACGTAGCTTTCCTGCACCAGTTCGCCTTCCGGCAACCAGGCCAGCGCCACCTCCATGCCCTCGATGTCGCGCGCCATCTGGTGCACGAACAGCTCGTTCGGCAGCGCTTCGATGCCGTCCAGTTCGCCGCGCAGGTAGTCGCGCAGGCCGTCCTCGTAATGCCACTCGACGACTTCGCCCGAGGCCACGTCGGTGAGCTTCACGTTGAGGCCGGCGCACAACACTGCCTTGGCGCGCAGCAGGTGCTTGAGCTTGCCCAGCGAGATCTTCGGCGAGTCGAAATACTTCGCCTCCGGCCAGAACCGGAGCGTGGTGCCGCTGCGCTTCTTCGGCACCGTACCGATCACTTCCAGCGGACTGATCTTGTCGCCGTGGGCGAATACCATCCGGTATTCGGAGCCGTCGCGGCGGATCGTCACCTCGACCCGGTCGGACAGCGCGTTGACCACCGACACGCCGACGCCGTGCAAACCGCCGGAGAAGTTGTAGTTCTTGCCGCTGAACTTGCCGCCGGCATGCAGCCGGGTCATGATCAGCTCGACGCCCGACACGCCTTCCTCGGGATGGATGTCCACCGGCATGCCACGGCCGTCGTCGCTCACCTCCACCGAGCCGTCGTCGTGCAGCACCACCTCGATCGTCTTCGCGTGGCCGGCCAGCGCCTCGTCCACCGAGTTGTCCACCACCTCCTGCACCAGATGGTTCGGGCGGGTGGTGTCGGTATACATGCCGGGGCGGCGCTTGACCGGATCCAGGCCGGAGAGGACTTCGATGTCGGCGGCGTTGTAGCGACTGCTCATGCGGGTGTTTCGACGGGAAAAGACGACAAAGCATGGGGTGGGCGGGCAGGCAGGGTCAAGCTGGCGGACGAATGCACCATGCCGCCGGCGTTTGCGGGCGAGAAACCGGACTCGGTGTTTGAACCGACCTTGGACGATGCCAACGGCCGGCCCGAGTCGCGACGTGGCGCAATTTATTGCGGTCAGGCTGCCGGCTTGTCGCTGCGCGGAGCAGGGGATTAGAGTTGCACGCCAGTTCGCCGTGCCGCTTCGGGCATGGTGTGATCTGGTCATCAGATCGAATCAGGGGGAAAGCATGAGTCGAGGAGGCAAGTTGACCGTTGCCATGGCAGTGGTGCTGGGGCTGGGTGGCTGTGCGCAGCAGGCGCAGGTGATACGGCCGAGTTCGGCGCAATTGCAGGCGCTGGAGCCGCTGCCGGTGGTTGACGTCATTGATCAGGACAGTTTGGCTGCGCAGGATACTTTTACGGCCGCCAACATCAACGTGGTGCCGGGGCCTGGCGTGCCGATCCTTGCAGCAGCAGCCGGTGGCGCACTCGGCATGGCGATCGTGAATGCCGCAGTCAAGGCGGAAGCAGAGCGTTTCGCCGAGGCGCACGTACAACCGTTGCGCGCGGCGCTGCAGGGGTTTGATGCGAGGTCGGTGCTGAGCGGCTCGTTGCAGCAGGCGTTGGCCCTGCAACCCGCGCATTTCGGCAACTACACGATGACGTCAACCAAACCGACCTCCGCGGCCCGTCGTTTGCTGGTGCAAACCGCGTATTCGATGACGCCGGATTTTTCAGCACTGCAAGTGATCGCGACTGTTTCGATTCAGGACGTCGGCGCGACCCCGGATAAACCAGTTTATCGGAACGTGCTGGTTTATCAGTCGGAGCGCCAGGTGGCGCCGCAGAAAACCGCGGAAGACAGCAAGCGTATGGTGGCGCAGGAGAACCAGCGTTATTCCGCATTGCACGTCGATGACGACATCGCGAAGGCAAACGCCGAGCCGAATCGGCGCGACTCGGAAGCGGCCCGCTTGCGCACGAAGATCAACCAAGAGCAGGTTGAGCATCGCCAGCGGTTGGCTCAGGCGGCCCTGCCAGTATGGGATGCGGATGCCCGCGCCCGGTATCTGGCAAATGCGTGGGCAGCCAACCAGGGTGACGCGCTGAAGACCGCGATGCGGGCCAGCGGTGCCGAGATTGCACATATGCTGCAGCTTGATCTGGCCGGCCAGGTCGCGACTGATCGGATCGAACAGCCGCGTAAGGTGTTCAGCAGTGACACGAGGGAGATCGACTATGTCAACGGTGGCCGCATGGTATCGATGGCGACGGGCGACGGTGATGCCTCGCTGAAAAAACCTTCGCCGATGGTGAGGGTGCCGGTCAATGCCGCAGGTCGCCGTTGAACGATGCCGTAGGCTGCCTCTTCTTGCGGGAAGATCCTGGTCGCGGAGCTGGTTGAAGAAAGCCACATCCGTGATTTTTCTTCGATCGCAAGCACGCTGCACGTCCGGACTCGCTCACGCGCGTCCGGCACCGGCCTGCCTGATCCGTGTCTGGCCTTTCAGGGGTGTTCTGGTCAAGTCTTCGCTCGTCATTCCCCTTGCAGAGCGCGGGTTTCGACGAGGCCGTGAAGTAGCTGGAGCCCAAGGATCCCCAGCCGGTGGCGCGCGACCGGTGTGCTCATGTTCGTGCCCGGCTATTACGACTGGGTGGTGGCCGCGATAGTCGCGGCCTCACCGGTACCCTTGCGCCTGCAACGAGAACAGATGTGCGTAATGCCCGTTCTCGGCCATCAGCTGTTTGTGGTTGCCGTGTTCCACGATGCGGCCGTCCTGGATCACGATGATCTGGTCGGCCATGCGCACGGTGGAGAAGCGGTGCGATATGAGGATGGCGATGCGATTGCCGGCCAGTTCGCGGAAATGCTCGAAGATGGTGGCCTCGGCTTGCGCATCCATCGCAGCGGTGGGTTCGTCCAGTACCAGGATGTCGGCGCGCGAGCGCATGAAGGCACGCGCCAGCGCGATCTTCTGCCACTGCCCACCGGACAGTTCGCGACCGTCGTTGAACCATTTGCCGAGCGGGGTCTGGAAGCCGGCCGGCAGGCTGTCGATGAAGTCGCTGGCCATGCCCTTGTCGCTGGCTTCGCGCCAGCGCGCTTCGTCCTCGAAATGGGTGACGTCGCCGGCGCCCACGTTCTCGCCCACGCGCATCTGGTAGCGCGCGAAGTCCTGGAAGATCACCCCGATGCGTTGCAGCAGCACGGCTTCGTCCCACTCGCGCAGATCGGTGCCGTCGAGCAGGATGCGGCCGCGGTCCGGCGTGTACAGCCGGGTCAGCAGCTTGATCAGGGTGGTCTTGCCCGAGCCGTTCTGGCCGACCAGGGCCAGCGATTCGCCGGGGCGGATGTGCAGGTTGATGTCCTGCAGCGCCGGTTCGCTCGCACCGGGATAGGTGAAGCTGACCTGTTCGAAACGGATGCCGTCGTCCGGTTTCGTGCCGCGTTGTGCAGTGCCGAGCGATGGCGGCACCGGCGTTTCCAGGTACTCGTACAGGGTCGACAGGTACAGGTTGTCCTCGTACATGCCGCCGATCGCCGACAGCATCGCCGAGACCGCCGCCTGGCCCTGGCGGAACAGCATCAGGTACATCGTCATCTGGCCCAGCGTGATGCGCGCGACCACGGTGCTGGCAGCGATCCACGCGTACGCGCCATACAGCGTGAGCGTGCCGAGCAGACCCAGCCCGAAGCCCCAGCTCTCGCGGCGCACGGTGAGGTCGCGGTCGTCGCGGTAGAGCTTGTCGAAGATGCCGCGGTAGCGGCCCAGCAGCAGCGGGCCGAGGCCGAACAGTTTCACTTCCTTGGCGTGGTCTTCGCGCGCCAGCACGGTTTCCAGGTACAGCTGCATGCGCGTTTCGGGCGAGCGCCAGCGGAACAGCCGGAACGCGTCGCCGGAGAACTTCGTCTCGGCAAAGAACGACGGCAGCCCGGCCAGCAGCAGCACGGTCACCGCCCACGGCGAGAACTGGAACAGCAGGCTGCCGTAGCTGAGCAGCGAGATCGCGTTCTGGGCCAGGCCGAACGTGCGGGTCACCAGCGACAGCGGCCGGCTCGACGCCTCGCGGCGGGCGCGGGTCAGCTTGTCGTAGAACTCCGAGTCCTCGAAGTGCGCCAGTTCCAGCGTCAGCGCCTTCTCCAGGATCATCACGTTGACGCGCTGGCCCAGTTGCGCGCGCAGCAGCGACTGGCACAGCGACAGCCCGCGCTGCGCGCCGGCCAGTGCCGCCACCAGCACGCCTTCCAGTGCCACCCATTCGAATACCGATCGCAGCGGTGCCGAGCCGCTGGCGGCCCATGCCTTGCTGGCGCTTACCACGGCATCGACGATGTGCGCGCCGACATACGCCACGCCGGCCGGCAGCAGGCCGGCGATCAGCGTCAGCAGGGCCAGCGCGACCGTCAGCGCGTGGCTGGTACTCCACACCAGCTCGATCGCGCGCCCGCTGTAGCGGAACACGCCCAGAAAACTGCGTGTGAGTTCGGTCGATTCGGCGGGTGGCGGAGAGGCGTGGGACGGCACGTGGAGAGATCGTCAGGCCAACGGCGCAGCATGCGCGGAAGTCCCGAGATGGGGGTCGCGCCGCTCCATGCAAGGCAGAACGCGCAGGAGCGCACCCTGTCCGCGGGGGACCTCCTCCGGTCGTGCGCGATGCTCTCCGTGACGTGACGAAAAGGCCTCGCGCGCAGGGCGCGCTCCTACGGAGAGGCCTGGTACAGCTCGGGGAACAGTTGTCTGAGATGCGCCACCTTCGGCGCGTCGTTGTAGACGATGTAGGGGTTGTACGGGTGCCGTTGGAAGTAGTGCTGGTGGTACGCCTCGGCCGGATAGAACGCCTGCAGCGGCACCAGCTGGGTCACGATTGGTGCGGGGAAGGCTTTCGCCGCGGTCAGCTGCGCGATATAGGCGCCGGCGATGCGTTGCTGTTCGTCGTTGCCGTAGAAGATCACCGAGCGGTACTGGCTGCCGACGTCCGGGCCCTGCCGGCTCCGTTCGGTGGGGTCGAGCGCAACCGAGAAGAACACCTGCAGCAGCGTGCCGTAGCTGACCTCGGCTGGGTCGAAATGCACCTGCACCGATTCGGCGTGGCCGGTATCACCCTCGCTGACCTCGTCGTAATGGGCCGTGCCGGCGCTGCCGCCGGAGTAGCCGGCGACGACCCGGCGCACGCCCTTGACGTGCTCGAACACCGCCTCGATGCCCCAGAAGCAGCCGCCGGCCAGCACCGCGACCTGCTCGCCGCGGGCGGCGGTTTTCGGCGCGTCGACGGTCGGCGCCGGAAGCGCGCCGCTGGCGGCGGACACGGGTTGGCACGCGCTTGCGCCCAGCACCAGCAGGACGGCCAGCGATATCGCCTGGAGTGTGCTGCGACGGATCATGCGGCGCCTCGCCAGAAGGGCCGTCGGGTGGCCCGATACCTGTTCTTCGCCGGCCATATGCCATCGGTTACCTGTACGGCGCCGGCCGGCCCGGTACCATCATTGTCTGTCGCCTTCGTGGAGTTGAGGGATGCAAGGTTCCATTGATCTGGATGCCTATTTGCGGCGTGTCGGCTGGCACGGCCGCGTGGCCGCCGACCTGGCCAGCTTGCGCGGTTTGGCCGTGGCGCACGTGGCCACGATTCCGTTCGAGAACCTCACCCCGCTGCTTGGCCTGCCGGTCGAGCTGGATACGCCGGCGCTGGAGCGCAAGCTGGTGCACGAGGGCCGCGGCGGCTACTGCTTCGAGCAGAACCTGTTGTTCGCCGCGGTGCTGCGCACGATCGGCTTCGAGGTGTCGGGGCTGATCGCGCGGGTACTGTGGCAGCACCCGGAGGATGCGGTCACCGCGCAGACCCACATGTTGCTGCGCGTCGAGCTGGGTGGCGAAAGCTGGCTGGCAGACGTCGGTTTCGGCAACCAGGTGCTGACTGGCGCGCTGCGGCTGCAGGCCGACGTGGAACAGCCGACCGGCCACGAGCCGTTCCGGCTGGTCGAACGCGAGGGCGAATGGCGCATGCAGTCATGCGTGCGCGGGCAGTGGTTCACGCTCTACCGCTTCGACCTGCGCCGTTGCGAGATGGTCGACTACGTGGTGGCCAACCACTACGTCTCCACGCATGCGGCCTCGCGTTTCCCGCACAACCTTATCGCAGCGCGCACCACCGCCGACCGGCGCCTGAGCCTGCTCAACCGCGAGTTCACCGTGCGTCGGCTGGGCCAGGAGCCCGAGCGGCACCGACTGGACGGCGTCGCCGAGATTCGCCACGTGCTGGAACACGAATTCCTGCTGCGCCTGCCCGCGCATGCCGACCTCGACCGACGGCTGGACGGCCTGCCGGGCTAGGCCCTGGGGTCGGCCAGCACGTGGATTTCCACGTCGTCGAGGCCGACCACCTGGCCCGCGTGGATCTTGCAGGTCTTGCGCAGCTCCATGGTGCCGTCGACGCGCACTGCGCCGCTGGCCACGATCGCCTTGCCGGCGCCGCCGCTGTCGCACAGGCCGACCAGCTTCAACAGCATGTTGAGCTCGACGTAGTCGCCTTCCAGTTCAAAGTCGATGGTTTGCATGGTTTTCCAGGGTGAGGGAAGCGGCCCGCTTTCAGGCGGAGGGATGGTGGTCGTCGAACGCGCTGTCGGGCAGCGCCAGGAACGCGAACCACGGCATGTCGCGATCGCTGCCGAAGGTGGCTGCATCATCGAGGATGCCGAGCAGGATGTCGTAATCGGCTGCGGCGGACTGGCGCAGTTCGTCGGCGTGCTCGAACAGCAGCACGTAGCCCCAGGCCGGCATCCAGCCGAGATCGCGCAGGCAGTCGGCCAGGGCGTCCCAGTTGTGGCCGAACGTGGCAGGCAGCTGCAGCGACGCGGCGAGCCGGCGCAGCAGTTCGCCCTTGTCGCGGCAGCCGGCGAGGTCGGTGCGGCAGACGCACAGCTCGTCGCGGGCGGCGGCGCGCGCGAGCCGGTCGAGATCGTCGGCACCGACGAAGTACACCCCGCTCTGGGTGGGCTTGGTCAGGTCCAGCTCGAAACCGTGCGGACTCATCGGTCCACCTCGAAACGGCGGAAGCTGCGGTAGTGGTCGTCGGTGTAATACCAGATCACCGGCGGCGTGCCGCCGGTGATGATGCGCCGCGCGCCGCGGTTGCGCGCGCCGGGCGTCTCCACCGTGTACTCGCGGTAGTAGCCGCGCGGCTGCTGCGGCAGCAGGCCCTCGTAGTTGCCGAACACGGCGCCATCCTGGCTGTGTTCGAACGGGCCGCCGCGGGCGATCCGATCCAGCGTGGCGTGTGCCTCCGCCGGCAGGAAGGCGGGTACGTCGGTGCCGGCGGGGCGCTCCGGCGCGCGGGGCGATGCGCTGCTGTCCGCGCTCGCCGCCGGGCCGGTGCTGGCCGGCGGGGTGCCGGCATGGCGATTCCACAGCGTCACCGCGAGGACGATGAATGCCAGCAGGATCAGTGGTTTGAGTTGGCGCATGCGGACGGGTTGGCGGTGGATGCGCGGCGAGCTTAGCAGGGCGGGGCGGCAGGCCAGGTGAGAGGCGCTGCCTGCGGGGTTCCGTGATCGCAGGAAATTACGCACACTTCGGCGGACCCGTGGATACGGCGCCGCGCGCCGCCCACCCGATCCTTTGGAGTATGGATGAGCACCACCCCCGACCACGCCGGCGGGCGCCTGCCGCGGCAGATTGCCTACATCATCGGCAACGAAGGCTGCGAGCGTTTCTCGTTCTACGGGATGCGCAACATCCTCACCCCGTTCCTGATCACCACCTTGCTGCTGTACCTGCCGGAGGGGCAGCGCACGCTGGCGGCGAAGGACGTGTTCCACACCTTCGTGATCGGCGTGTACTTCTTCCCGCTGCTCGGCGGCTGGCTGGCCGACCGCTACTTCGGCAAGTACAACACCGTGCTGTGGATGAGCCTGGTGTACTGCCTCGGCCACGCCTGCCTGGCGATCTTCGAGCACAACCGCCTCGGTTTCTTCGCCGGCCTCGGGCTGATCGCGCTGGGCGCGGGCGGCATCAAGCCGCTGGTGGCGTCGTTCATGGGCGACCAGTTCGACCAGTCGAACAAGCACCTGGCCAAGGTGGTGTTCGACGCGTTCTACTGGATCATCAACTTCGGCTCGTTCTTCGCTTCGCTGCTGATGCCGCTGTTCCTGCACCACTTCGGCGCGGCGGTGGCGTTCGGCATTCCCGGCGGCCTGATGTTCATCGCCACCGTGGTGTTCTGGCTGGGCCGCCGGCAGTACGTGATGCTGCCGCCGACGCCGCCGGACCCCAACGCGTTCTCGCGGGTGTTGCGCACCGCGTTGCTGACCCATCGACCCGGCCAGGCGCGGCCCGGTTTGTGGATCGCGGTGGCCGGCGTGCTGGTGGCGCTGGCCGGCTTCAGCCTGATCGGCTCGCTCGGCTTCGTGATCGTCGCCTGCCTCGCGCTGGTGGCGCTGATCGGCGGCGTCGGCGGCGGTGCGTGGTTGCAGATGGAGCGTGCCCGCGGCCTGCATCCGGACGTGGCGGTGGACGGCGCGCGCAACGTGCTGCGCGTGCTGGTGATCTTCGCGCTGACCACGCCGTTCTTCTCGCTGTTCGACCAGAAGGCTTCGACCTGGGTGGTGCAGGGCCACGAGATGACCATGCCGTCGTGGTTCCATGCCGCGCAGATGCAGGCGCTGAACCCGATGCTGGTGATGCTGCTGATCCCGTTCAACAACCTGGTGCTGTATCCGCTGCTGCGCCGCCTCGGCTACGAGCCCACCGCGCTGCGCCGGATGACCGCCGGCATCGCGTTCAGCGGCGTGGCGTGGATCGTGGTGGGCGGGCTGCAGGTGGTGATCGACGGCGGCGATCCGCTGTCGATCGCGTGGCAGGTGCTGCCGTACGCGCTGCTGACCTTCGGCGAGGTACTGGTCTCGGCGACCGGGCTGGAGTTCGCCTACAGCCAGGCGCCGGCGTCGATGAAAGGCGTGGTGATGAGCTTCTGGAACCTCACCACGACCATCGGCAACCTGTGGGTGCTGCTGGCCAACGCGGCGGTGCGCAACGAAACCGTCACGGGTTCCATTGCCGGCACGGGGCTCAGCGTCACCGCGTTCCAGATGTTCTTCTTCGCCGCCTTCGCGCTGCTCGCCGCGCTGGCGTTCGGGCTGTATGCGCGGCGCTATCGCGAGGTGGACAACTACCGCTCCGGCTGATCAGGCCAACGCGTCCACGCGCGACTGCAGCGCCATCGCCGCGGCTGGGTTGCGATGCTTGGCGGCACTGATGAAGAACACGAATACGTCGCGCGGCGGGCCTGGCGGCTGCAATGCGGTGGCGTGCGGCAGGTCGGCGATGTCCTTGCCCGCGGCCCAGTCGCGCGCGTGGCTAGCCCAGCGGTCCAGTTCGGCGGGCGCGTAGCCGGCGGGGTTGCCATCTTCGCTGCGCATCAAGCGTGCGTAGCTGAAGTCGCCGGTGAGGTCGGCCAGCGAGGGGTAGTCGGGCGAGTCGGTGAATACGGTGGGCACGCGCTGCGCGCGCGCCAGTGCCACGTAGCGTGCGTCGAGGAAGCTGGGGTGGCGTACCTCCAGCACGTGGCGCAGCGGCTGGCCGTCCAGTTCGCGCGGCAGCTTGTCGAGGAAGGCGGCAAGGTCGCTGGTATCGAACGGCCGCGAGGGCGGCAGCTGCCAAAGGATCGGCCCCAGACGGTCGCCCATTTCCGCCAGGCCACCGTGCACGAAGCCGTTGACGCCCTTGCCGGTATCGGCCAGCCGCTTGCCCTCGGTGATGTAGCGCGGTGCCTTCAGTGAAAAGATGAAGCCGGCCGGCGTCTCCGCCGCCCACTTCGCGTAGGTCGCCGGCTTCTGCGCGCCGTAGAACGTGCCGTTGATCTCGATCGTGCGCAACTGGCGGCTGGCGTACTCCAGCTCGCGCCGCTGTACCAGTTTCGCCGGGTAGAAGTTGTCGCGCCATGGCGCGTAGTTCCAGCCGCCGATGCCGACGCGGATCTGCGGGCCGTCGCGGCGGGTCGTGGCAAACAGGTCGTTCATGCGTGCCGCTCCATCGCCGGCTTGTCCAAGTGTTCGGCGGCGCCGATGCACAGCACCAGCCATGCCGCGCCCGCGGCGTAGCCGGCCATCACGTCGCTGAAATAGTGCACCTGCAGCAGGATGCGGCTGATCCCGACCACGCCGACCAGCAGCACCGCGGCGGCGATCACGGCACGATGGAAGCGCGGCGGCAGCAGGCGCAGCAGCACGTAGGCGAGCATGCCGTAGAACACGATGGAGCCGAACGCGTGGCCGCTGGGGAAACTCCAGCCCCGCTCGACGATGTAACCGTGGTCGTGCAGCGGCCGCACCCGCTGGAACAGCGCCTTGAGACCGCCGTTGATCGGCAGGATGCCGAGCAGGGCCACCGCCCAGATGCCCGCCAGCCGCCCGTGCCGGCGCAGCAGCAGGAACGCGGCCACCACGGCCGCCGCGGGCGCCACCCACCCCAGGTCGCCGAGGTGGGTGACCACGGCGATGCCGCGCAGCGCCGTGGCGGGCAGTTGCGCGTGCAGGCTCTCGGCCAGGCTGGTGTCGAAGCGCGCCAGTTCGCCGGTCGGCTGCCCGGCGACCGCGGCGGCGATGGCGAGGAACAGCAGGGCCAGCGCCAGCAGCAGGATCAGTCCGGCCTGCCAGCGCAGCACGGTCGGCGCACCGCCGCGGGCAAGCGCGTGGCGATGCCAACGCGCGTTGCGGCGCCAGGCGAGGTCGCCGGCCAGCAGGGCCAGCAACAGCAGCAGCGCCCATAGCCGCAGGGCATGGGCGGCGATCCATTCCACCATCGGTTCCATCGCGTTCCTCGGTTCGGCGTTGCTGCATGGCGCGGCACGCTGGCGCCATGATCGGCGTTGCCGTGCACCGCGTCGAGGGCGTGACTTCCAGCGCTGGCCCTGCGCCCGGTTTGCCGCGATAGTGGCGCGACTTTTCACCCGCGGAGCCTTGCCGATGTTTCAGCGACCCCTCTCCCTGCGCCTGGCGCTGTGCTGCGCGCTGCTCGTGTCCGCCACCGCCGTCACGGCGCAGACGCCGGCCGTGCGGACACCGCCGCCGGTCTCCAGCGGCGACTTCGCACGGCCGCTGCTGCCGGCGCAGCTGGAGGATTTCGGCGCCTACGTGGACAGCGCGCGCAAGGCGTTCGACGTGCCGGGCATCGCGGTGGCGATCGTCAAGGATGGCCACGTGGTGCTGGAGCAGGGCTTCGGCCTGCGCGAGCTCGGCAAGCCGGCGCCGGTGGACGCGAACACGCTGTTCGCGATCGCCTCCAACACCAAGGCGTTCACCGCCGCCGCGCTGCAGCAGTTGGCCGGGCAGGGCAAATTGAAGATGGACGACCGCGTGATCGACCACCTGCCGTGGTTCCGCATGTCCGACCCGTACGTGACCCACGAGATGCGCATCCGCGACCTGCTGGCGCACCGCAGCGGCCTCAGCCTCGGCGCGGGCGACCTGCTGTACTGGCCGCCGACGTCGTACAGCACGAAGGAAGTGGTCGAGCGGCTGGCCCACGTGCCGATCAAGAACGGCTTCCGCAGCGGCTACGCCTACGACAACATCCTGTTCGCGGTAGCCACCCTGGTGATCGAGCAGGCTTCCGGCCAGAGCTACGCCGACTACGTGCGCGAGCACCTGTTCAAGCCGGTCGGCATGGACGAGTCGCTGGTCGACATGACCTATCTGAAACCGGGCATGGACGTGGCCACCGGTCACGCCAAGGCCGACTTCAAGGATCTCGAGCCGGTGCCGCCGATGGCCTGGCTCAACGACCCCGGCGCCGGCGGCATCTACTCCAGCGCGCACGACCTGGGGAAGTGGATGAACGTGCAGCTGGCGGGCGGCGTCTTGCCCGCGATGGGCAGCGACGGCAAGCCGGCGCGGCTGTTCTCCGAGGACAGCCAGCGCGAGATGTGGAGCGTGCTCACCCCGATCAAGATCGGCAAGCCGCCGATTCCGGAACTGGCGCCGCTGGTACCGAACTTCTCCGGTTACGGCGAGAGCTGGTTCCTGTCCGACTATCTCGGCAGGAAGCTGGTGTGGCACACCGGCGGTTGGCCCGGCATGGTCTCGCGGGTGACCCTGGTGCCGGAGCTGAAGCTCGGCGTGGTGGTGCTGACCAATGCCGAATCCGGCGCCGCGTTCAACGCGGTGACCTATCGCGTGCTCGACGCTTACCTGAACCCGGAGCATAAGACCGACTGGGTCGCCGCCTACGACAAGGCGGTGAAGCAATCCGAGGCCAAGGCCGACGACAGCTTCGCCAAGCACGAAGCCGCGCGCGACAAGCGCAGCAAGCCCTCGCTGGTGCTGGCGAAGTACGCCGGCAGCTACCGCGACCCGTGGTACGGCGACGTCATCGTCAGCCACGAGAATGGCAAGCTGCGCCTGCGCTTCAGCAAGACGAAGCAGCTGGTCGGCACGATGACGCCGTGGCAGCACGACACTTTCACCGTGCGCTGGGACGACCGCACGCTCAACGCCGACGCCTTCGTCACCTTCAGCCTGGACGTGGACGGCCACGTCAGCGAAGTGCGCATGCAGCCGATCTCGCCGCTGACCGACTTCAGCTTCGACTTCCAGGACCTGCGCATGGTGCCGGTCGCGGACAAGCCGGGTACCGACAAGCGTTGAACGGGTGCCGGGGTCGATCGCGACTTCGGCGCTTCCACGGCCGTGATACTGGGGAATCGACATGCGTGACATGCGTCGTGCAGTAGCGATCGTGCTGGGCTGCGGCCTGTTCGCCGGCATGGCGTTGGCGCGCACCGACGCGCCGGTGGCGCACAGCCCGTTCCGTGTCGAGCTGGGCAGTGCACTGACCCAGCCGACGTCGGGCCGGCTGCTGCTGTTCGCCACCGATGCCAGGGCGGCCATCGCCGCGGCCAAGGATGGCAAGGTCGACGAGGTGGATGCCAATCCGTTCGGCGCCACCCAGGCCTCGGTGGCCGCGCGCGAGGTGAGCCGGCTGGTGCCGGGACAGGGCGTGGAGATCGACGCTGATGCGCTGGCGTACCCGGCCGGCTGGTCGCAGCTGCCACCCGGCGACTACTTCGTGCAGGCGGTGCTCGACGTCGATCACAGCTACAACTACAGCGGACGCGGCGCGGGCGACCTGGTCAGCTCGGTGGTGAAGCTGCATCTGCCGGCCGCGACGCCGCCGCGTTTGAGCCTGGACCGCGTGCTGCCCGCGCGCGAACCGTGGGACCTTCCGGCGCGCTACTTCAGCGACACCACCCGCAAGCACCTCGACGAGGCGCGCCGCGCGGCGCAGCCGCTGGATGTCGTCAGCCCGGCGCTGAGCGCGTTCTGGGGACGGCCGATCCACATGCGCGGCTGGGTGCTGTTGCCGCCGGGCTATGACCCCGGCGCGAAGCAGACCTGGCCGGTGGTGTATGCCACCCACGGCTACGGCGGCAGCGTGGCATCGCTCGCCGGCAGCGCCGCGATGGTCTACGGCGCGATGGCCGAGCATCAGATGCCGCCGATGATCTGGGTGTTCCTGGACCAGTCCAGTGCCACCGGCACGCACGAATTCGCCGACTCGGTGAACAACGGCCCGTGGGGCCGGGCGCTGACCACCGAACTGATCCCGCAGCTGGAATCGCGCTACCGCATGGATGCGCGACCGTCCGGCCGCTTCCTCACCGGCCATTCCTCCGGCGGCTGGGCCACGCTGTGGCTGCAGACGCGTTACCCGAAGATTTTCGGCGGCACCTGGTCCACCTCGCCCGACCCCAGCGACTTCCACGATTTCACCGGCGTGGACCTGTATGCACCGCACGCGAACGTGTACCGCAAGCCGGACGGCACGCCGTACCCGCTGGTGCGCGACAAGGGCAAGGTGCTGGCCAGCTTCGAGGCGTTCGCGCAGCTCGAACGCGTGCTGGGCGAGTACGGCGGCCAGATGGCTTCGTTCGAGTGGGTGTTCTCGCCGCGCGGCGCGGACGGTCGGCCGCTGCCGATGTTCGATCGCGACACCGGCGCCGTCGATCCGGCCGTGGTCGCGTACTGGCGCGAGCACTACGACATCGCCCATCTCGTGCAGGCGAACTGGCCGCGGCTGAAAGGCGACCTGGACGGCAAGATCCACCTGGTCGTGGGCACCGCCGACACGTTCTATCTCGACGGCGCCGCGCACAAGTTCAAGGCCGTGCTGGATGGCCTGGGCGCGAAGTCGGACTTCCGCTTCCTGCCGGGCAAGACCCACTTCGACCTGTACGCGCAGGGCAAGGATCGTCAGGGGCTGCTCAAGCAGATGGCGTGGGAGATGTATGCGGTGGCGCGGCCGGATTCGAAGCTGAAGCGGCGGGCCGCGGCGGCACCGTAAGCGGCACCGGCGTCACTCGGGCTGCCACGGGTCGTAGCTGCCGAAGTACCACAGGTGGCCTTCCGGGTCGTGGCAGCTGTAGCCGGCGCCGCCGTAGTCCTTCTCGGCGTAGTCGTCCACGATTACCGCGCCGGCGGCTTTCGCCTGCTGGTAGTGCGCCTTGCAGTCGGCCACGATCACGCAGGCGCATTGCGTCTCGCGCCCGCCGATCTCGTCGGGCTGGGCGATGTGCCGGCCGAATTCGTTGTCGCGCACTTCGCCGAGCATGAGCATGCCGTTGCCGAAGGTGAGCTGGGCGTGTTCCACGCCGCCGTCCTCGTTCTCGTAGACGGCGTGCTTTTGGAAGCCGAAGGCCTTGCACAGCCACTCGATCGCGGCGTGCGCGTCGCGGTAGCGCAGGCAGGGAATGATGGTGCTGCCGTGGGACTGGGACATGCGAAGAACCTCGCTGGGTGATGTGCGCGGAGAATGGCGCCGGTGATGCCGCCGGTCTTGTAGATTTCCGCAACCGCTCAGGCGATCGGCAGGTGATTGAGGTAGGGTCCCCGCGCCGCCATGAACGCCCCTGGCGTGATGCCGGCGAAGCGGCGGAATTCATGGGTGAGGTGGGCCTGGTCGCAATAGCCGCAGTCCGCCGCGACGTGGCTCCAGTTCACGGCGGGCAGCGTCTGCGCCTGCACCACCACGGCGCGGAAACGCATCAGCCGCGCGTAATGCTTCAGCCCCATGCCCACTTGGCGGCGGAACAGCAGGCCGAGCCGACGTTCGGACAATCCGGTGTCGCGCGCCAGCAACGGGATCCGGGCTACCTGTGGCAGCCGGTCGAGCGTGGCCAGTACGTGTGCCACGGCGGATTCCGGTGCGGATCCGCGCAGGCATTGCAGCAGCCATCGCTCCAGCAGCTGCAGGCGCGTGCTGGCGTCGGCGGTTTCCAGCAGGCGCTGGCGCAGCCTCGTGGCGCTGCTGCCGAACAGGTCGGCCAGGTCGATGTCGTGGCCGGTCAGCGTACTGGCATCCTCGCCGGTCAGCGCGTGGGCGCCGCCGGGGCGGAACACCACCCCCATCACGCGGATCTGCTCGGCGGTGTCGATGATCTCGCTGTGCAGGCCTGGTCCGCCGAGCACGCTGCCGGACGAACGGGTGCAGCGCCGTGCGTCGTCGTCGCTGTAGACCCGCGTCTCGTCCTCGTGCAGGTTGATGATCAGCTGCGCGCCGGGCTGCGGCAGCACGCGTTCATAGCAATGGGCGGCGGGCGGCATGTCCCAGTCCCAGATCGTCGCGACCAGGGTGTCGAGTGGCGGTGCGGGCAGGCGGTGCTGGAATCCCATCGGCATGCTCCGTGATCAGGCGCAAGTCTACGCGTTTCAGCCGGTGCACTCGTCCTCGTCGGGCAGCGGTGGCAGCGTGCGCACCAGCATGCTCTGCGGGCTGGTCATCGGCAGCCGTTCGCGGCGCAGGCGTTCGAGAATCTCGAACAGCAGCTCGCTCTTCACCCCGCCGACCTCGCGCGGGCCGCCGACGTAGGCGACGCAGTTGAACGTCATCACGCCGGCGTTGACGTTTTCCAGCTGCACGTAGGGCGCCGGCGCGGCCAGCGTGCCGTGGTGCGCACGCAGGATGCCCAGCACCAGCTCGCGCACCTTGCCGGCGTCGGTGTCCAGCGGCATCGGCAGCTTGATCTGCACGCGGCCCTGCGCGTTGGCCAGGGTCACGTTGCGCACGTTCTGGGTGATCAGCTGCGAGTTCGGCACGATCACGGTGGAGCGGTCCCACATCTGGATCTCGGTGGCGCGCACGTTGATGCGGCGGATGTCGCCCTCGACGTCGCTGGACAGGCTGACCCAGTCGCCCACCTTCACCGGCCGCTCGACCAGCAGAATCAGCCCGGAGATGAAGTTCTGCACGATCGCCTGCAGGCCGAAGCCGATGCCCACCGACAGCGCGCTGACGATCCAGGTGATGCTCTTCAGGTCCACCTGCAGCGCGGCCAGCGTCAGCACGAACACCAGCATGCCGCCGAGGTAGCCGAGCAGGGTGACGATGGAGTCCTGCATGCCCGGTTCCATCGTGGACTTCGGCAGCAGTTGCTCGCGCAGCCAGCGCTTGAGCGTGCGCAGCACGAATAGTCCTGCCACCAGTACCAGCGCGGCGCTGAAGATGCTGCCGGGGTTGATCGCCAGATCGCCGAGCCGGAAGCTGCCGAGGGTCTGTTCGGCGCTGGTCAGCAGGTCCTTCGGACCGGCGCCGAACGGGGTCAGCACGGTCGCCAGCGCCAGCAGCACGAGCCCGACGCGACAGACGCCGGCAAGCAGGGTGGCGGTCTGTTCCAGCGTGTGCGGCGCCAGCTGGAAGGTGGCCTGCAGCCGCTGGCCGCTGCGCCCACGCGGCGACAGCAAGGTGTCGATCAGATCGGTGAGCAGATGGATCAGCAGGTACACCGTGGCCACGATCACGCCGACCCACAACATCTGCACGGCGACGAAGAACGCCAGTGCGATGAAGCCGGTGGCCACGCCCAGCCAGCTGACCGCCACGCCGAGCGTGGCGGCCGCGCTGAGCAGGCCCATCCATACCGGCCGGTGCTCCGGCTCGGCACCGCTGGCGGCCTGTTCCCGGCGGGCGCGGCGCAGACGCAGCAACGCCAGGCCGATCAGGCCGCTGATGACCAGCGCGAACAGGCCACGCGTGGCCACGGTGGCCGGCAGGCTGGTGCCGATCGCGCGGCTGGTGCGGTCGAGCAGGCCGAACAGCAGCGCCGCCGCGGCCAGCAGCCACGGGAACAGGTGCAGCCGTTGCGCCGCCAGGTCCGACAGCGCCGGCAGGCGCCACGATGGCCGCGGTACCGACAGCAGCGCCCGGCCCAGTCCGGTCACGTACGCGGCGAAGCACACCAGCCCGACCACGCTGGTGGCCAGCGCAGCGAGGTCGTCGTCGAGAATGTCGTTCCAGTTCAGCCCCAGGTAGGCCAGTTGCGCCGCCAGCCCGGTGGTGAGGACCGCGGCCAGCGCCACCGCGACAGCCATCGCGCTGCGCCGCAGATGGCCGTCCGGCACGTGGCGCGTGGCCAACCCCAGCAGCAGCCGTTCCAGCACCCAGCGGCCGCCGCCCAGCAGCAGCGCGGCGGCGATCAGGCACCACGCCAGCGGCTGCCGGTTCGGCGGCTGCCATGCCTGCGCCATGGCGTCGGCGAAGCGCGCACCGAGCCGCTTGAGCCGCGCCACGTCGTCCGGAAACGCACGCACCGGATCGGCCCAGAACGTGCGGCTGAACGGCGTGGCCGTGCGCGAGGCCAGCCGCGCCTGGAACTCGTCGTTGCGCAGGCCGCTGATCTGCGCCGCCAGCTGCGTCGCATTCTGGCCGAGCAGTTGCGCCTGCTTGATCTGCGCGTCCAGATCGGCCTGCGCCTTGTCGAGCTTGCGCCGCTGCGCAGCGACTTCCGGCGCCTCCGGTGGCGTTCCCTTCGCCGGCGTGGGACCCAGCACGGCAAGCTGCGCCTGCAGGGCGGTCATCTGCGGTGCGAGGTCGGCGGCCAGCTGGCGCGCCTGGTCCTGCACGCCGAGCGCGGTGGTGCGCAGGTCGGCCAGCGGCGTATCGGGCTTCTTGTCCTTCAGCGCGGCCTTGACGGTGTCGAGTTGGCTGCCCAGCTGATCCAGCGTTTGTGCGGGTGTCGCCGCTGGCGCGGCGGTCGATGACGGGTCGCTGCTCTGGGCAAGCGACGCGGCGCTGCCGAACGTCAGCAACAGAAGCAGGAGGCAGCGGAGCAGAGTAGGCATCCGCCCATGATCGGAGCGCCGCCGCGGGCGGTCAATCGCGCCGGGCGGATGAGTGGCGATCTTCACGGCTGGCGTTCAGGCTCGACGGTCGTCACCCCATGCGATGCCGGCTTCACGCACAATGAAGCGCCCCGTCGTGCCGGAACACCCATGATCTTTCGCTGGTTCGAATCCCTCATCGACGCGTTCAAGGAACCGCTCGACGGCATGCCGCCGACGTCGGTGTGGCGCTTCTATGCGTTCTACCTGCGCCAGGTGTGGCCGGTGTTCGCGGTGGCGATCGCGGTGGGTTTCGTGGTGGCGATCGTCGAGGTGTCGCTGTTCGGCTTCATCGGCCGCATCGTGGACATGGCCAAGGGCGCGCCGGCGGCGGATTTCTTCCGGCAGCACGGCAATGAACTCTTGTGGATGGGTTTCGTGGCGCTGGTCGTGCGGCCGCTGGCGATCGGCGCGCACGACCTGCTGGTGAACCAGGCGATCGTGCCCAGCCTGACCAACCGCATCCGCTGGCAGAACCATCGCTACGTGATCCGCCAGAGCCTGGGCTTCTTCCAGAACGACTACGCCGGGCGCATCGCCAACCGCATCATGCAGACCGGCGGCGCGCTGCGCGAGTCGGCGGTGCAGATCGTCGACGCGATCTGGTACGTCACCATCTATACCGGCAGCGCGGTCGTGCTGTTCGCGCAGGCGGATGTCTGGCTGGCGGCGCCGCTGGTCGCCTGGGTGTTCGCCTATGTCGGGCTGCTGGCGTTCTTCATCCCGCGCATCAAGCAGCGCTCGTGGCTGGCCTCGGAGGCGCGCTCGAAGCTGATGGGACGCATCGTCGACGGCTACAGCAACGTGCTCACGCTGAAGCTGTTTGCGCACACCCGGCGCGAGGAGGCCTACGTGGCCGAGGCGATGGCCGAGCAGACCGACAAGCTGCGCCGGATGACCCGCGTCACCACCGCGCTGGACGCCAGCATCACCACGCTCAACGGCTTCCTGATCGTGGGCACCTCGGCGCTGGCGCTGTGGCTGTGGAGCGAGGGCCGGGTGACGGTGGGCGCCATCGCGCTGTCGACCGGGCTGGTGATCCGCATCAACAACATGTCCGGCTGGATCATGTGGGTGGTCAACGGCATCTTCGAAAACGTCGGCACCGTGCAGGACGGCATCACCACCATCGCGCGGCCGCGCGCGGTGCAGGACCGCGAGGGCGCGATGCCGCTGGAGGTCACCAACGGCGGCGTGCATTTCGAGCACATCCACTTCCACTACGGCAAGCAGGGCGGAGTGATCGCCGGGCTCGACCTCAGCGTGCGCGCGGGCGAGAAGATCGGCCTGGTCGGGCCGTCCGGCGCGGGAAAGTCGACCCTGGTCAACGTGCTGCTGCGGCTGTACGACCTGGAAGGCGGGCGCATCCTGATCGACGGCCAGGACATCGCGCAGGTGACCCAGGAGAGCCTGCGTTCGCAGATCGGCGTGGTGACCCAGGATACCTCGCTGTTGCACCGCTCGATCCGCGACAACATCCTCTATGGCCGCCCCGACGCCGGCGACGCACAGATCATGGATGCCGTGCGCAAGGCGCGTGCCGACGAGTTCATCCCGCAACTCGTCGATGGCGAAGGCCGCGTGGGCTACGACGCGCTGGTCGGCGAGCGCGGCGTGAAGCTCTCGGGTGGCCAGCGCCAGCGCATCGCGATCGCCCGCGTGCTGCTGAAGGACGCGCCGATCCTGGTGCTGGACGAAGCCACCAGCGCGCTGGATTCCGAAGCCGAGGCGGCGATCCAGGAAAGTCTCGACCTGTTGATGCAGGGCAAGACGGTGATTGCGATCGCCCATCGCCTGTCCACCATCGCGCGGATGGACCGGCTGGTGGTGCTGGACAAGGGGCAGATCGTCGAGACCGGCACGCACGCCGAGCTGATCGCGCACGAAGGCCTCTACGCGCGGCTGTGGAAGCGGCAAACCGGCGGTTTCGTGGCGGCGGAGGACGCGTCGGTCCCATGACCTGGCTGACCCCGTATCCTTTGGCTGCCCAGGGAAGATCCGCGATGGTCAAGAACAACGCCACATTCCGATTCGAGGCGAAGCTGCTGCGTCCGGCGGAGCCCCGTGATGCGTCGTGGGCGTTCGTGGTGCTGCCCGCGGAAGTCAGCGCCAGGCTGCCGCGGCGGGGCCGAACGACGGTGGAGGGCACGCTCGATGGCCAGGCGTTCCGGGCCACGCTCGAGCCGGATGGCCGGCTGAGTCATTGGCTCAGGGTGGACAAGGCGCTGCGCGAAGCCGCGGGCGCCGCCGTCGGCGACACGGTCGCACTCGAACTGGCGCCGGTGGCCAGGGAACCGGAACCGGAGCTTCCGCCGGACTTGCGCCGGGCGCTGGACGGCGCACCTGAGGCCCGCGCAGCCTGGGAAAGCACCACGACCCTGGCGCGTGTGGACTGGATCCACTGGGTCACGTCCGCCAAACAATCGGCCACGCGCGCCAAGCGGGTCGCCGATGCCTGCGGCATGCTTGCTTCAGGCAAGCGCCGGGTCTGCTGTTTCGACCCGTCCGGCTGCTACAGCAACGCGTTCGGGGCGCCGGACGCGGCGGAGGAGCCGGAGGAGCCGGAGGAGCCGGAGGAGCCGTAGCAGATCCCGGTGGCCGGTCGGTGCCGTCGGACACGTCCGCCGCGGCTTCGGGCCGGCGGAGGACGCGCCGGTTTAGCCGGTGGCTGCGGCAGACGTGCGTCGCTGGCTCAGCACGCTCCGCTGCTGCAGCAGGCGGGTTTGCCCGCCGTCGCCGCACCTTCCAGCACGTTGGCCGCGACGGTCAGCGCCTTCGCCGCGGCGGCGCCTTTGCGCTCGCTGTAGCGGCTGACCAGGTAGTCGCTGCGCCCGCGCACCAGCAGGGTGAACTTGAACAGCTCCTCCATCACGTCCACCACGCGGTCGTAGAACGGGGAGGGTTTCATCCGGCCGTCGTCGTCGAACTCCTGCCAGGCCTTGGCCACCGAAGACTGGTTCGGGATGGTCAGCATGCGCATCCAGCGGCCCAGCACGCGCAAGGTGTTGACCACGTTGAACGACTGCGAGCCGCCGCAGACCTGCATCACCGCGAGCGTGCGTCCCTGCGTGGGGCGCACGCTGCCGTCTTCCAGCGGCAGCCAGTCGATCTGGTTCTTGAACACGCCGGTGATCGTGCCGTGCCGCTCGGGGCTCACCCACACCTGACCCTCGGACCACAGCGACAGCGCGCGCAGTTCCTGCACCTTGGGGTGGCTGGCCGGCACACTGTCCAGCAGCGGCAGTTCGTGCGGGTCGAACACCCGCGTCTCGGCGCCGAAGTGGCGCAGGATGCGCTCGGCTTCCAGCGCCAGCTTGCGGCTGAACGACTGGGGGCGCAGCGAGCCGTACAGGATCAGGATGCGCGGCGGGTGACCGGCGTCGGCCGGCAAGGCCAGCTTGGCCAGGCTGGGAGTGTCCAGCATATCGGCGGCTATATGAGGCAGGTCCTGGATCGGCACGGGCACGTTTCCTGTTGCTTTGATTTGACGATTCTATCATTATGGAAATATAGAAACCAATCCGGAACCGTCGCCATGCCCCCGTGTCGCGTCCTGTTCATCTGCACCGGCAACTCGGCACGCAGCATCCTGTCCGAGGCCACCCTCAACCACCTGGGCAAGGGGCGCTTCGAGGCGTTCAGCGCCGGCAGCCAGCCGACCGGGCGCGTCAACCCGTACGCGATCGAGGAGCTCAAGGCGCTGGGCATCGCCACCGAGGGACTCAGCAGCAAGTCGTGGGACCGCTTCACCGAAGCGGGCGCGCCGCCGCTGGATATCGTGATCACGGTTTGCGACAACGCCGCGAACGAGACCTGCCCGGTGCTGTTCGGCGACTTCGTGAAAAGTCATTGGGGCCTGCCCGATCCGGCCGCCGCCCACGGGGCGGGCGCCGCGATCGCGGCGTTCCGGCGCGCCCACACGCTGATCCTGTATCGAATCACGGCACTGCTGAAGCTGCCGGTGGAAACGATGGGGCGTGACGAGTTGAAGCAGGCGCTCGATCACATCGGCAGCATCACCGACGAAGAAGCGGACGCATGAACCAGACACCCGCAGAACTGACTGCTTGTCCGGCTCCCGCGGAGGGCGTCCGCATCGGCTTTTTCGAGCGCTGGCTCACCCTCTGGGTACTCTTGTGCATCGTCGCCGGCACGCTGCTGGGCCACCTGCTGCCCGGCAGCTTCGAGGCGCTGGGCGGCATGCAGGTGGCCCAGGTGAACCTGCCGGTCGCGGTGCTGATCTGGCTGATGATCATCCCGATGCTGCTTAAGATCGACTTCGGCGCGCTCGGCGGCGTGCGTCGCCAGTGGAAGGGCATCGGCGTCACGCTGTTCATCAACTGGGCGGTGAAGCCGTTCTCGATGGCGCTGCTGGGCTGGATCTTCATCCGCCACCTGTTCGCCGGCCAGCTGCCGGCCGCACAGCTCGATTCCTACATCGCCGGCCTGATCCTGCTGGCCGCCGCGCCGTGCACGGCGATGGTGTTCGTGTGGAGCAACCTGTGCCGCGGCGAGCCGGCGTTCACGCTGAGCCAGGTCGCCCTGAACGACGCCATCATGGTGGTGGCGTTCGCGCCGATCGTGGCGTTGCTGCTGGGCATCTCCTCGATCACGGTGCCGTGGAACACGCTGCTGCTGTCGGTGCTGCTGTACATCGTGGTGCCGGTGGCGCTCAGCATGCTGCTGCGGCGCCAGCTGCTGGCGCACGGCGGCGAGACGCGCTTGCAGAAACTGCTGCAGCGGCTGGGGCCGGTGTCGCTGGGCGCACTGCTGGCCACCCTGGTGCTGCTGTTCGGTTTCCAGGGCCGGCAGATCCTCGCGCAGCCGGCGATCATCGCGCTGCTGGCGGTGCCGATCCTGATCCAGGTGTATTTCAACGCCGGCCTGGCCTACTGGCTCAATCGCCGCTTCGGTGTGCCGCACTGCGTGGCCGGCCCGTCGGCGCTGATCGGCGCCAGCAACTTCTTCGAGCTGGCGGTGGCCACCGCGGTGGGCCTGTTCGGCGTGCATTCCGGCGCAGCGCTGGCGACCGTGGTGGGCGTACTGATCGAGGTGCCGGTGATGCTGTCGGTGGTGCGCATCGTCAACCGCAGCAAGCGCTGGTATGAAGCGGCCCGGGAGTAGCGCCATGCAGAACAGGCAAGCCATCACCATCCTCGCCGCGCTCGCCCAGGAGTCGCGGCTGGCGGTCTATCGGTTGCTGGTCGAACATGCGCCGGAAGGACTGGCGGCCAGCGCGATCGCGGAGAAGCTGGGCCTGCCCAACGCCACGCTGTCCTTCCACCTGAAGGAGCTGTCGCACGCGGGCCTGGTGAGCAGCCGGCAAAGCGGGCGCTTCATCTACTACGCGCCGGTGATCGAGGCGATGGACGCGCTGGTCGGCTACCTGACGGATCACTGCTGCAGCCAGTCCGCTGGCACGTGCGCGACCGCCGCGGCCAAGTGCGCCCCGGGCAAGCGGCCGGCCGGGGCCACCAGGCGCCGTCCGACCTCGGCCTGAGCCGCCTGACATCCCTGCGATCAGTCCACCAGATCCTGGATCGCCAGCCCATGCTCGCGGCAATAGCGCTCGTATTCCGCCAGCTGGGTGCTGGCCGATGCACGGCCGGTCACCACGCCGCCGGGGCCGAGGAACTCGACCGTGCCCATCACGATCACCAGCGCCAGCATCGGCTCGTCGCCGACGACCTTCCACCAGTCGGTGTTGCCCGGCGGCTCGTAGACGTAGTCGCCCGGGCCGATCAGCTCGCCGGTGCACAGCTTGCGCGTGCCGCTGAGGTTGTACGCATGGATCTCGCCGGTGTGGCGATGCAGCGGCATCACCGTGCCCGGCTCCATGCGCAGCAGCTCGACGAAGCCGCGGTCGTCGGCGAAGAAGCGCAGCGGGCTGGACGACTTGCCGGGGGTGGAGGAGGGCACCCAGTGCCGCGCGGCAGCGGTGCTGAAGCGGGCGGGCAGGTAGTCGTGCAGGCGGGCGGAGGGCATGGTCATGGGCGCGGCTCAGGCGGCGATGGCGGCAAGGTAGAGGTCGAACGAGGCGTCCACCGCGGCGCGGCCACCGCCGATGATGTTACGGCCCCAGGTGAAGCCGTAGACGTCCTCGAACGCGTAGCCGGCCAGGCGCGCCTGCATGCCGCGCACGGTGTCGGGCGGCATCGGCGTGAAGTTGGGATAGCTGCGCATGAACGAGACGTGGCGGCGGTTGCTGACCACGTGCGGCGCGTCGCCGGAGAACAGCGCGCCGCCGGGTCGCGGGCCGTCTTTCCAGTGCAGCACCGTGCTGCCGGGGAAGTGGCCGCCGCTGCGGATCAGCGTCACCGCATCGGACAGCCGGTACGCGTCGCCACGCCAGAACTGCACGTTCGGCGAGGGCCGGCGCACCCACTCGCGGTCTGCTTCGTGCAGCAGGATCGGCACGTTGCCGAGCGCCTCGCTCCATTCCAGCATCGCGGCGTAGAAATGCGGATGCGAGATCGCGATCAGGTCCACGCCGCCGCGCGCCTGCAACGTGGCGACCGCCTCGTCGGTGACCAGGCTCAGCGCTTCCCACAGGACGTTGCCCGCGTCGGTGGGCAGGTACAGCGCGCGCTGGTTGATCGCGAAATCCGGCGCCAGGCCGATGCCGAGCACGCCGGCTTCGTCCTGCAGGCGCAGTGTGTGGGTGGCTTTCAGCGCTTCGTGGGTCGTCCAGCTCTGGCCATGGGCGCCGACGTACTGGCGCTCGTCCTCGCAGACGGCGCAATGCGTGGGGGAGTCTGCATACTGGGTGCCGCAGGTTTCGCAGATGGCTTTCGTCACGATCGATTCTCCATGGGCTGGACCTCACCGGTGGGGCGCCCCGAAGGGCGCGATGCTCTTCGTCACGTAACGGAAAGCATGGCGCGGAGGGGTGCTCCTACCGTGCTGACTCTAGAGGTAATCTGGATCCTTGGTTGAGCCATTCACGAGAGATTCGATGGAACCAGTTTTCCCGTTTCCCGTGCTGCTGCCGCGCGGCTCCGGCGGGCTCACGCACGCATTGCACCTGCAGTTGCGCGCGGCGATCCTGGACGGCCGCTTGCCGCCGCACGCCGCATTGCCGGCCACGCGGAAGGTGGCCGAGGCCCTGGGGGTGGCGCGCAATACGGTGGTCACTGTCTACGACCTGCTGGTCGCCGAGGGCTACCTGGTGGCGCGCAAGGGCTCCAGACCGCAGGTCGTCGAGTTCGCCCGGCGCCGGTCGAAGCCGGCGCGCGTGGGTACGGACGATTCGCGTTTTGCGCCCGCATGGCGGGCGCCGTTCCTGCAGCCGTCGTCCGTGCGCGCCTTGCCCGAGCGCAATTTCCGTCTGGGCATTCCCGACCACCGCCATTTCCCCCATGACGTCTGGCGCCGGTTGACGGCGCAGACGCTGCGCAAGAGCGCGCGCGAACCGTTTGCGTATGCGCCATCGCAAGGCATCCCCGCCTTGCGCGAGGCGATCGCGCAGCACGTTGCGTTTGCCCGCGCGGTGGCCTGCAGCGCCGACGACGTGGTCGTCACCTCCGGCGCGCAGCAGGCGTTCGACCTGATCGCCCGGCTGCTGGTCACGCCGGGGCAAACGAAGGTGGCGGTGGAGGAGCCGGGCTACCCGCCGCTGCGCGCCGCGTTTGCCGCCGCCGGCGCACGGTTGCTGCCGCTGCCGGTGGACGACGAAGGCCTGTGTGTCGAACGCCTGCCCGAGGACGTGCGCATCATCAGCGTCACTCCCTCGCACCAGTCGCCCACCGACGCGGCGATGTCGCTGCGCCGGCGCGCCGCCTTGCTCGACTTCGCGCGCCGCCATCGCGCGGTGATCGTCGAGGACGACTACGACGGCGAGTTCCGCTTCGGCGGCCGTCCGCTCGACGCGCTGCAGACGCTGGATGGCGACGCGCTGGTGTTCTACGTCGGCACCTTCTCCAAGAGCATGTTCCCCTCGCTGCGCAAGGGCTTCGTGGTGGCGCCGGCGTGGGCGCACAGCGGGCTGGTCACGGTCAAGCACTGCGTCGACTCGCATTGCGACAGCCTCACCCAGTCCGCGCTTGCCGCCTTCATCCGCGACGGCCACCTCGCGCGGCACCTGCGCCACATGCGGCCGATCTACGCCGAACGCCGCGCGGCGCTGCTCGACGGGCTGCAGCGCGTGCTCGGCCGCTGGCTGCAACCGATTCCGTCCGAAGCGGGCCTGCACCTGGCCGCGCGATTCCGCGATCCCGCGCGGGCGGCCCGGCTCATGCCGACCATCCTGCGCCACGCCGCCGGCGCGGAATCCACCGCCGACTACGCGATGACGCGCGGGATCGAGCCGGCGGTGACGTTCGGTTATGGCGTGATCGATGCCGGCGATATCACGGCAGCACTGCAGAGTATTCGTCGTACCCTGGAAAGGGGCCGGGAACCGTAGGCATCGCTGACGGGTTCCGGCGGGAGCGCGTGCAGGCCATGGCGGCAAGGCAGCCCGCGGCAGCAACGCTTGACTCTGGACTTCGATCAAAGGTCTAGACTGTGCCGCATGAACACGCAAACTCCCTCCCTGACCATCGGTGCCGTCGCCAAGCGCGTCGGCGTGGCGATCGACACGATCCGTTATTACGAGCGCGAGGGCCTGCTGCCCGAGCCGCAGCGGCGGGCGTCCGGCTACCGCAGTTACGGCGACAGCACGGTGGCGCAGCTGCGCTTCATCCGCCGTGCGAAGGAGCTCGGCTTCACGCTGGAGGAGATCCGCGAGCTGCTGGCGCTGTCGGCCGATCGCCTGCGCGGGGTGAAGGCGGTGAAGAAGCGCGCCGAGCAGCGGCTGGCGGCGATCGAGCAGCGCATCGCGGAACTGCAGCGCGTGCGCGATGGCCTGGCGCAGCTGGTGGCCTCGTGTCCGGGGCATGGCAAGCCGGAGCATTGCCCGATCCTGCGCGCTTTGAGCGATGACGAGGTGAAGGCATGAGCGGGCAAGCTTCCTGCTGCGCGGGCGGCGACAAGCCGGCGGCCGGCGCGGCGATCGATCCGGTGTGCGGCATGACGGTGGACCCGGCGATGGCGAAGCACCTCAGCACGCTCGACGGGCAGACGTTCCATTTCTGCAGCGCGGGCTGCAAGGCGAAGTTCGATGCGTCGCCGGCGACTTACCGGGCTGCCGGGCAGAAGCCTGTGGGGAGCTGTTGCGGTGGCAAGGCGGCGGACGACCATGCGAACCACGAGCATGCCGATCACGATCACGCCGATCACGGGCACGTCGATCACGGGCATGCGCGCGTCGTGAAGGACCCGGTATGCGGCATGACGGTGGATCCGCAAACGGCGAAATACCACGCCGAGCATGACGGCCAGACGTACCATTTCTGTTCCGCGCGCTGTCGCGAGAAGTTCGTGGCCGATCCGTCGGCCTACCTCGGCGAACGCCAGCCCGCGCCGCCGGTGCCGGCCGGCACCATCTATACCTGCCCGATGCACCCCGAGATCCGGCAGGTCGGTCCCGGCCATTGCCCGATCTGCGGCATGGCGCTGGAACCGCTGATGCCGACGCTGGATGAAGACGACGGCGGCGAGCTGGCGTCGATGACGCGGCGCTTCTGGTGGCTGGTGGTGCTGACCGTGCCGACCCTGCTGGTGGCGATGGGACCGCACCTGTTCGGCTGGCACCTGCCCGCGCCGTGGGACGGCGTGGCGGCCTGGACCGAGGCGCTGCTGGCCAGCGTGGTGGTGTTGTGGGGCGGTGCGCCGTTCTTCGTGCGCGGCTGGCGCTCGCTGAAGCCCTGGCGTCCGAACATGTACACGCTGATCGCGCTGGGCACCGGCGTGGCATGGCTGTACAGCGCGGTGGCGTTCCTGCTGCCGGACATCTTCCCGGAGGGTTTCCGCGACGCCAGCGGGCGGGTTGCGGTGTACTTCGAATCGGCGGCGGTGATCGTCACCCTGGTCATGCTGGGCGATTTCCTGGAGTTGCGCGCGCGCCGGCGCACCGGCGCGGCGCTGAAGGCGCTGCTGGGGCTGGCGCCGAAGACCGCGCGGCGCATCGCTGCCGACGGCAGCGAGGCGGACGTGGCGCTGGACGCGGTGCATGCCGGCGACGTGCTGCGCGTGCGCCCCGGCGAGAAGGTGCCGGTCGACGGCGTGGTGATCGAGGGCGACAGCCACGTCGACGAGTCGATGCTCACCGGCGAGCCGATGCCGGTGGCCAAGGCGAAGGGCGATCCGCTGACCGGCGGCACCGTGAACCAGGACGGCGCGCTGACCATGCGCGCGCAGAAGGTCGGCGGCGAGACCATGCTGGCGCAGATCGTGGCACTGGTGGCAGCCGCCCAACGCAGTCGCGCGCCGCTGCAGCGCGTGGCCGACCAGGTGGCGGCGTGGTTCGTGCCTGCGGTGGTGGCGGTGGCCGTGCTGGCCTTCGCGGCGTGGGCGATCGTCGGCCCGGAGCCGCGGCTGGCGCACGCGCTGATCGCGGCGGTGTCGGTGCTGATCATCGCCTGTCCGTGCGCGCTGGGCCTGGCCACGCCGATCTCGATCATGGTCGCCAGCGGCCGCGGCGCGCAGCACGGCGTGCTGTTCAAGGACGCCGGCGCGATCGAGCGTCTGCGCGACATCGACACCCTGGTGGTGGACAAGACCGGCACGCTGACCGAAGGCAAGCCGGCGCTGACCGAGCTGGTGGTGCTGGGCGGCCAGCCGCGCGAACGCCTGCTGGCGCTGGCCGCCGCGCTGGAACGGCCGAGCGAGCATCCACTGGCGCGGGCGATCGTCGTGGCGGCGGACGCCGAAGGCGTGGCGACGCTGGCGGCGACGGATTTCCGCTCGCTGACCGGCCGCGGCGTCAGCGCGAAGGTGGACGGCAGCGCAGCGGCGCTGGGCAATGCGAAGCTGATGGCCGAGTCGCGCGTGGCGATCGGCGAGGAGGCCGGCGCTCGCGCCGAGCAACTGCGTGGGCAGGGTGCCACGGTGATGTTCCTGGCCGTCGACGGCGCGCTCGCCGCCTTGCTGGCGGTGGCCGACCGGATCAAGCCGGACACGCCGACGGCGATCGCGGCGCTGCACGCGGCCGGCCTGCGCATCGTGATGCTCACCGGCGACAACGCCACCACCGCGCAGGCGGTGGCGGGCACGCTCGGCATCGACGAGGTGCACGCCGACGTCTCGCCGGCCGACAAGGCCGCCGTGGTGAGTCGGCTCAAGGCCGAAGGCCGCCGCGTGGCGATGGCCGGTGACGGCATCAACGACGCGCCCGCGCTGGCCGCTGCCGACATCGGCATCGCGATGGGCAGCGGCACCGACGTGGCGATGGAGAGCGCGCAGGTGACCCTGGTCAAGGGCGAGCTGGGCGCGATCGTGCGTGCGCGCACGCTGTCGCAGGGTACCGTGCGCAACATCCACCAGAACCTGTTCTTCGCCTTCGTCTACAACGCGGTCGGCGTACCGCTGGCCGCCGGCGTGCTGTACCCGTGGTTCGGCATCACGCTGTCGCCGATGATCGCCGCGCTGGCGATGAGCCTGAGCTCGGTGTCGGTGGTGAGCAACGCACTGCGCCTGCGCCGGCTGCGTCTGTGACGCCGTGCCCGCCATGGGCGGCGCAGGGGGCGTTCATTCGTTCGTTTGTTCGGGTGATGCTTTAAGCTTTGTGCTTCCCGTTTGCTCGAAGTCACTGCATGAGTCGCACTCTCGCCGAATGGCTGGCGTACCAGGAACGCGTCAACGTCCACAGCATCGAGCTGGGACTGGACCGGGTACGCGAGGTGTGGCGACGGATGGGCGCGCCGGCGCCGGCGAAACGGGTGATCACGGTCGGCGGCACCAACGGCAAGGGTTCCACCGTGGCCCTGCTGGAGGCGATGTTGCGCGCGGCCGACCTGCGCGTGGGCGCGTTTACCTCGCCGCACCTGCTGGAATACAACGAGCGCGTGCGCATCGACGGCGTCGACGCCGATGACGCCGCGCTGGTTGCCTCGTTCGAGCGGATCGAGGCGGTGCGCGGCAGCGTCCCTCTGACTTATTTCGAATTCGGCGCGCTGGCCGCGCTGGACCTGTTCGCCCGCGCCGGGGTCGACGTGGCGGTGCTGGAGGTGGGACTGGGCGGGCGGCTGGACGCGGTCAACATCATCGATGCCGACGTGGCGGTGATCACCACGGTGGACCTGGACCATATGGAGTGGCTCGGTCCGGATCGCGACAGCATCGGCCGCGAGAAGGCCGGCATCGCGCGGGCCGGGCGGCCGGCGATCGTGGGCGAACTGGACCCGCCGGCTGGTCTGCTCGACGCGCTGGCCGAGCGCGGCGCGCGGGTCGAGCGGGCCGGCATCGACTTCAGCGTGGAGCGGCACCAGGACGGCTGGCGCTGGCTCCATCGCGACGGCAGCGCGATGGAGCTGCCCGATCCGGCGCTGGCGGCGCCGGTGCAGTACGCGAATGCGGCGGCGGCGATCGCCGCGTTGCACGTGCTCGGCCTGGGGGCGCTCACACCGAGCGCCTTTTTCGCGGCGGTCAGCGCCGGCCTGCACGAGGTACGGGTGCAGGCGCGATTGCAGTCGATCGGCGGTGAGCCGCCGCTGGTCGTGGACGTGGGCCACAACCCGCAGGCCGCCCGCGCGCTGGCCGAATGGCTGGACACGCAGCCGCCGGCGCGGGTGCACGCGGTGTACGGCGCGCTGGCGGACAAGGACGTAGCCGGAGTGATCGGCGCGCTCGGTACGCGCATCGGCCACTGGCATCTGGCCGGGCTGGACCAGGCCACTCCGCGCGGCATGCCGGTGGCGACGCTGGCCGCGATCCTGCAGCAGGTACTGCCGCAGGCGTCGTACGGCGTGCATGCCGACGTGCCCGCTGCGTTGGCGGCGGCGCGTGCGGCTGCGCAACCGGGCGAGCGCATCCTCGCGTTCGGCTCGTTTTTCGTGGCCAGCGCGGTGCTCGCTGAACGCCACGGTTGAGGCTGGCTCATGGCGTCCGGCGCGGGCAGGTATAATCGCGCCGTTGTGCACTGCGTTTGCCGCCCTGGAGCGAAAACTTGAAAACACGCCTGCTGGGAGCCGCCGTCCTGATTGCGCTGGCGGTCCTGTTCGTGCCGATGTTCTTTTCCAGCACCCCGCCGGCGCCGGGCGGCGACCAGGCGGTCAGCCTGGCGATCCCTCCGGCGCCCGACCGCGACCTGCAGACCCGCACCATGAGCCTGGCGCCGGATGCCCCGGCAGGCGCTTCGAGCGCCGCGGGCCAGTCGACGCCGTCGGCGACGCCGGCCTCGAGCGACCGGCTGGCCACGGTGAACATCGGCTCCAGTCGCCCGCGCGACGTCGAGACCGATCCCGAAGCAGGCAAGCCGCCGCAACCGACCACGGTGACCACCGGTTCGGGTACCTCGCCGGGCCAGCCGGTGATTCCTCAGCAGGCCAACCCGCCGGCGGCCGGCGCGAACACCAGCACGGCGCCGGCGACGAAGCCGCACACGGTGGCGATCACGCCGCCGCCCAGGCCGGCGGCTCCGACCGCGGCGCCGGTGGCTACTGCGCCTGCGCCTGTGCCCGCGCCGACCGCGGGACGCGGCAACTACACGCTGAACCTCAGCGCCTACGCCAATGCCGCCGGCGCAGCCAACCTGGTGCGCCGCGTGCGGGCGCTGGGTTATCCGGTCGGCGGCCACGCCATCACCCAGGCCGGCCAGCCGCGCACCCTGGTCATCGCCGGGCCGTTCGAGACGCGCGCCGCGGCCGAGGCCGCGCGCTTGAAGATCACCCAGTCGATCCCCGGCGTGCCGGCCCGGCTCGAACAGGATACCAGCCACGAAAGCGGCACGGCGGCGACACCGCCGCCGGCGGCCACGAGCACTGCCAGGGCCGGCGGCTGGGCCGTGCAACTGGCGGCGATGAGCGACCAGGCCGATGCGAATGCGCTGCGCGACAAGTTGCGTGCGAACGGCTTCGACGGCTTCGTCGATTCGGTGCAGTCCGGCGGCAGGCGTCTGTGGCGCGTGCGCGCCGGTCCGCAGACCCAGCGCGGCGACGCGCAGCGGGTGCACGACCAGATCAAGGCGAAGCTGGGCATCGACGGCAACGTCGTGCCGGTACCCTGAGCGCCGGTTCCGGCACGCGGACTGACGGGGCAAGCAGATGAACTGGACCGACTACATCATCCTTGGCGTGCTGGCCCTGTCGGTCTTCGTCGGGCTGTGGCGCGGCCTGATCTCCGAAGTGCTGGCATTGGCGATCTGGGTCGCCGCGTTCTGGGTGGCGTGGCTGCTCGGCCCCGCCGCGGCCGCGCGGCTGGAGCACGTGATCGAGCTGCCGTCGGCACGGATCATCGTGGCCTACGGGCTGTGCTTCGTCGCCGTGCTGATCCTCGGCGCGCTGCTGCGCTTCGTGATCGGCAAACTGGTCCAGAGCACCGGGTTGTCCGGCACCGACCGCCTGCTGGGCATGCTGTTCGGCTTCGTGCGCGGCGTGCTGCTGGTGACCGTGGCGGTGTTCCTGATCGGCTTCACCGCGTTCACGCGCGATCCATGGTGGCGGCAGTCGGTGCTGCTGCCGCGCTTCCAGCACGTGGCGGCCTGGCTGGGCCAGCAAGTGCCGCCGGGCGTGCGCGAATACCTCCATCCGCCGGCGACGCTCGGCCGTCTGTCCGGCTTGCCGGCGGCGTTGACGGCCCCCATCTCGGGTACGGCGCCCGCACCGGCGGCGAGCGCGCGGCATCCGGCGACGACCGGCACGGCCGTGCCGCCGCGGACTTTCTGAATCATCCTCTGAAGCAGGCAACAAACCATGTGCGGAATCATCGGCATTGTCGGTACCACCGAAGTGGCATCGGCGCTCTATGACGGGCTGACGGTGCTGCAGCACCGCGGCCAGGATGCGGCCGGCATCGCCACGGTGGACGGTGCGCGGCTGCGCCTGCACAAGGGCAACGGGCTGGTGCGCGACGTGTTCGGGCAGAGCGCGATGAGCGGCTTGCGCGGGCGCATCGGCATCGGCCACTGCCGCTACCCCACCGCCGGCTCGGAAGGCTCGGCCGAGGCGCAGCCGTTCTACGTCAACTCGCCGTACGGCATCGCGTTCGCGCACAACGGCAACCTGGTCAACACCGATGCGCTGCGCCGCGAGATGTTCCAGGACGACCGCCGCCACATCAACACCGACTCGGATTCCGAAGTGCTGCTGAACGTGCTGGCGCACGAGCTGCAGATCCAGGACCGCATGGCGCTGACCCCGGACCACATCTTCAAGGCGGTGGCCGGCGTGCATGCACGTGCCCGCGGCGGTTATGCCTGCATCGCGCTGCTGCTGGGCTACGGCCTGATCGCGTTCCGCGACCCCAACGGGATCCGCCCGCTGGTGCTGGGCGAGCGGGTCAACGGCGAGGGCCGCGAGTACGCGGTGGCGTCCGAATCGGTGGCGCTGGACATCCTCGGCTTCAAGCGCATCCGCGACGTGGCGCCGGGCGAGGCGGTGATCATCACCGACGACGGCCAGTTGCATACCCGCCGCTGTGCCGAGGGCGCGCCGCACACGCCGTGCATCTTCGAGTACGTCTACCTGGCGCGGCCGGACTCGATGATCGAGGACGTCTCGGTGTACAAGGCGCGCCTGCGCATGGGCGAGAAGCTGGCCGCGAAGATCCTGCGCGAGCGGCCCGACCACGGCATCGACGCGGTGATCCCGATCCCCGACACCGCGCGCACCGCCGCCAGCGCGCTGGCCGGCGCGCTGGGCGTGCCGTTCCGCGAGGGCTTCGTCAAGAACCGCTACATCGGCCGCACCTTCATCATGCCGGGGCAGGGCGAGCGGGTGAAATCGGTACGCCGCAAGCTCAACGCGATCGACCTGGAATTCCGCAAGAAGAACGTGCTGCTGGTGGACGACTCGATCGTGCGCGGCACCACCTCGAAGCAGATCATCCAGATGGCCCGCGACGCCGGCGCCAGGAACGTCTACTTCGCCTCCGCCGCGCCACCGGTGCGCTACCCGAACGTGTACGGCATCGACATGCCGTCGGCCTCGGAGCTGGTCGCCGCCGGGCACACCGAAAAGGAGATCGAGCGGACGATCGGCGCCGACTGGCTGATCTACCAGGACCTCAAGGACCTGATCTGGGCGGTGCAGGACGGCAACGAGGAACTGAAGCAGTTCGACACCTCGTGCTTCTCCGGCGAATACGTCACCGGCCTGGACCGGAGTTACCTGGAACAGATCGAGATGCTGCGCTCGGACGACGCCAAGGCCGCGCGACGGGCCGGCTGAGCCCCGCATCGCACGCGCAGGAGCGCACCTTGTCCGCAAGGGACTTCCTTCGGTCGTGCGCGATAGCTGTTCGTCAAGTGGCGGAAAAGCATCGCTCACAAGGTGCGCTCCTGCAGGGTTCGTCATGACCGATCTGCACACCGCCGCCAAAGCCTGCCTCGACGCCAGCGCGCCGGACGAGAAGCTGCGCCTGACGCACGCGACCTGGCAGGCCTTCGAGCGTGGCGAGTTGCGTGCGGACGCCGCCGCGCCGCCGCCGGTGCCGATCGGCCCGCCCGGTCGCCCGGCGAAGCCGCGGCTGGTCAGTGCGCGCCAACTTCCGCAGCGCGGCCTGGGCAGCGCGGAAGGCCGCGTGGCGCTGGTGCACGCGGTGGCGCATATCGAGTTCAACGCGATCAACCTGGCGTGGGATGCGGTATATCGGTTCCGCGGCATGCCGGCGGACTATTACCGCGACTGGGCCAGCTGCGCCCACGACGAGGCGCGTCATTTCGCGCTGCTGTCCGACCGGCTGGCCGAGCTGGGCCACGCCTACGGCGACTTCGACGCGCACGACGGCCTGTGGGAGATGGCCGCGAAGACGGCCGGCAACGACACCGCGCGGATGGCGCTGGTGCCGCGCGTGCTGGAAGCGCGCGGGCTGGACGTCACCCCCGGCATGATCGAACGGCTGCGCGGACTCGGCGACGAGCGCACGGTGGCGATCCTGGAAGTGATCCTGCGCGAGGAAGTGGCCCATGTCGCCGCCGGTACCCGCTGGTACCGCCACTGCTGCGAGCGCGACGGCCTCGACCCGATCGAGACGTTCTTCACCCTGCTGCGCGACTGCATGGGCGTCGGCCTGCGCGGCCCGTTCAACCGCCCGGCGCGGCTGCAGGCCGGCTTCGTCGAGGCGGAACTCGACCGACTGGCCGCACTGGTCCCGCCAGCGGCCGCGCGTTGAGGCGAAGCGGTAACGGTTCGTCGTTGCCTACAGGCCCGAAGGGTAGGTGTCCGGTGGCTCGTGGCGGGTCCAGTGTTCGGTGATGTCGAGCGGCTCGACCGCGCTGGTCTCGTCGAGGTGGAACAGGGCGTCGAATTGCCGGCTCAGCGAGGCGCTGAAGTAATGGCTGGCCAGCTCCGTCTCGGGCCGGTACACCACGCCGATGGCCCGTTCGAGCAGCGGCGCGGCCAGCCCTTCGGCCAGCGTGCCGGACAGCGGCAGGAAGAAGCGGTCCAGGCCGCTGGTGTAGAGCAGGTGCTCGCAGCTGTCCTTGTGCGCGGGGCGCACCCAGCGCCTTTCGGCCGGCGCGTCCCAGTCGTGCGCAGCGGTGACATGGCCGGTATAGGTGGTGAAACCGACCAGCAGGGCCTGCGCGGCGCCGGCCTGCTCGCGCAGCAGCTGGCCGACGTTCCATTCGCCGCGCTCGCCCATCTGCGTGGCGCGGGCGTCGCCCAGGTGCGAGTTGTGCGCCCACACCACGATGCGGCCCTGCCGCCCCTGTGCGCGCAGGTGCCGGCGCAGGGCGAACAGCGTGTCTACCATATGCGCGTCGCGCAGGTTCCAGGTGTTGCTGCGGCCGCCGAACATGGCGCGGTAGTACTGCTCGGCATGCAGCACGACGTGCGCGTTGCGTTCGGCGAAGAACTGTTCGTCGCGCGCCGCCGGGCCGTCTTCGGCCAGGTAGGCCGGTGCCTTGCGCAGCAGTTCGACGAGCAGGGCCGCGGCGGCGTCGCGGCAGGGCGGGCGCAGGCCGGTGGCGGCCTCGAAGCCGTAGGTCTGCGGTTCGCGTACGTGGTCCAGCGCGACATAGAGCCGGCGCGCGAGCATGGCCTGGTCGGGGTCGACCGCTTCGAGGTAGTCGATCACCGCGTCGGCCGAGCGGTACAGGCTGTACAGGTCCAGGCCGTAGAAGCCGGCCCGCGCGGCGGCCGGAAGCCCGGCATTGCGGGCTCGCAGCCACTGGATGAATCCGCGTACCGCGTGGTTGCGCCACATCCAGGTCGGGAAGCGCCGGAAGTCGCCGAATGCCTCGTCGATCGAGGCGTCGCCGACGCCGCGGACGTGGCGATTGAGGCGGTACGCGTCGGGCCAGTCGGCTTCCACCGCCACCGCATCGAAACCCAGTTCCCCGATCAGCCGGCGGGTGATCTCCTCGCGCATCGCGTAGAACTCGTGCGTGCCGTGGCTGGCCTCGCCCAGCAGCACGAAGGGGCGTTCGCCCACCATGCGCAGCAGCGGATCGTAGTCGCGATCGTCGCCGTCGAGCGGCACTGCCGCGTCGCGGATGGCGTCGAGCAGGGGAGGGTGGCGGACGATCACGGGCGCCTCCATACACGCGGTCGCCGCAGCGGCGATGGCGCCAGCTTGGCAGCGGAACCGGGTGCCATGTTGATGCAGGTCAACAAGTGCGGCGGCGGATGGCACACAGTACGCCACAGGCACGCTGGCTGCCGCCGGTGCCGTGCGGCGCCGCGCTGGAGTGCATCCCGATGGTCTCACTGCCGTTTCTCGATCGCGACGATGCCGGCCGGCAACTGGCCGACGCGCTGGCCCACTACCGGGGCGCGCAGCCGGTGGTGCTGGCGATTCCGCGCGGCGCGGTGCCGATGGGGCTGGTAGTCGCCGACGCGCTGGGTGGCGAGCTGGACGTGGTGCTGGTGCGCAAGCTCGGCGCACCGGGCAACCCCGAGTTCGCCATCGGCGCGGTGGACGAACACGGCAGCGTGCTGCTCAATGAATACGCCGCCGAGGCGGGCGCCGACACCGCCTATACCCGGCGCGTCGCGCAGCGCGAGTTGGCGCTGATCCGCGAGCGTCGTGCGCGCTACCGCCCCGGCCGGCCTGCGACGGTTCTCGCCGGGCGGACGGTCATCGTGGTCGATGACGGCCTGGCGACCGGCGCCACGATGGTGGCGGCATTGCGGGCGGTTCGCGCGCAGGGGCCGGCGCGACTGGTCTGCGCGGTACCGGTGGCCGCGGCGGACAGCCTGGCGCGCGTGTCCGCCCTGGCCGACGAGGTCGTTTGCCTGGCGACGCCGCGCCCGTTCCCTGCGGTCGGTTCGCACTATCTCGACTTCGACAGCGTCAGCGACGAACAGGTGATCGCCCTGCTGGCCGATCCGGTCGCCGCCGAGGCACCGGCGTCGCCGTCGCCGGGTGGCCCGGTCCACATCCCCGCGGAGCAGGTGGTTCTCGAGGGCGACCTCGTCTCCCCGCCGTCGCCGCGCGGCCTGGTGCTGTTCGTGCATGGCAGCGGCAGCAGCCGGCACAGCACGCGCAACCGTTACGTCGCCTCCGTACTGAATCGACGCGGTTTCTCCACGCTGCTCTTCGACCTGCTGACGCCGCAGGAGGATCGCGACACGGCGGCACGCTTCGACGTGCCGCGGCTCGCCCGGCGCCTGGACGCGGCGCTGCAATGGGCGCAACGACAGGCGGCCCTGCGCGATCTGCCGCGCGGCCTGTTCGGCGCGAGCACGGGCGCCGCTGCTGCGTTGATGGTGGCCGCGGCCCGGCCCGGCGAGATTGACGCGGTGGTATCGCGCGGCGGACGCCCGGATCTGGCCGACACGTCCAGTCTGTCGCGCGTGCAGGCGCCGACGCTGCTGATCGTGGGAGGCGCCGACCTGCAGGTGCTGGAGCTCAACCGGGCGGCCCAGGCGGCGATGCCGCAGGGCGCGAGCCTCACCGTGGTGCCGGGGGCCACCCATTTGTTCGAGGAACCCGGCGCGTTGGAACAGGTGGCGGCCATCGCTGCCGACTGGTTCGCGCGCTGGCTCTGACGCGCGTGCGGCAGGCCGCTCCGGAGCGGCGCTTGGAGGTCCTCCGTGGCCGCCGCCGACGTTCGCTTCCATCACGCACGACGCTGCAGGAGAACTGCCGTGTTCGCCATGGTACTGACCGCCATCGGCCAGCCGCTGAGCTTGCGGGAACTGCCCGACCCGCAGCCGGCGGCGGGGGAGGTCCGCTTGCGCGTCGAGGCCTGCGGGGTGTGTCGCACCGACCTTCACGTGGTCGACGGCGAATTGCCGCGGGTGACGCCGCCGGTCATCCCAGGGCACGAGATCGTCGGCCGCGTCGAGGCGCTGGGTGAGGGCGTGACGGCCCCGGCCGTCGGCGACCGGGTGGGTGTGCCGTGGCTGGGGCATGCTTGCGGCGTGTGCCGGTACTGCGTCATGGGCGCCGAGAACCTGTGCGATGCGCCGCAGTTCACCGGTTACACGCGCCCGGGCGGATTCGCCAGCCATGTGGTCGCCGAGGCGGCCTACTGCATTCCGCTGGACCGCCACGCCGACCCGGTGGCGCTGGCGCCGTTGCTGTGCGCGGGCCTGATCGGCTGGCGCTGCCTGTCGAAGGCGGGCGCGGCCGATGCGCTGGGCCTGTACGGCTTCGGCGCGGCGGCGCACGTCATTGCCCAGGTCGCGCGCTGGCAGGGCCGCCGGGTGTTTGCGTTCACCCGGCCAGGCGATGCCGAAGGGCAGGCGTTTGCGCGCTCGCTGGGAGCGGCGTGGGCAGGCAGCTCCCTCGATCGGCCGCCGCAATGGCTGGATGCGGCGATCGTGTTCGCGCCGGACGGCGGCCTGATACCGCTGGCCCTGCAGGCGGTGCGCAAGGGCGGCCGCGTCGTGTGCGGCGGCATCCACATGTCGGAGATTCCGGCGTTTCCCTACCGGCTGCTGTGGGAGGAACGGCAGCTGCTGTCGGTGGCGAACCTGACCCGCGGGGACGCGAAGGACTTCTTCGCCGTGGTGCCGCAGGCGGGCGTGGCGACCACCACCGTCGCGTACCCGCTCGATCGGGCGAATGAGGCGCTGTCCGACCTGCGCCACGGCCGTATTCGCGGCGCTGCGGTGCTGACCTGCCAGCCCGGCTGACGCATGGCGCGGCCGCCGGGATTGGCACCCCAGGCGCCGATCCTTGCGCCGCTGCCGGCTCAGCTGATCCGCAGATGGTCCTCGACCATGCGCACGCCGGGCGTGGACCATGCGGCACGCTCGACCGCGCGGCGCTCCTCCCAGTTGTCGACGTCGCCCTCGATGCTCACCGTGCCGCCGTCGTCGACCACGACGCGGATCCGGGCCGCCTCGATTTCGGCCTGGCGCCGCAGCGCGTTGCGGATGCGTTCCTCGACGTCGGCAGGAATCGCCGCCGGCGTCAGCGCGATCGCGTTGGTCACCCCGAGCACGCCCGACAAGCGGCGAACGCTGGCCTCGGCTGCCTCGCGCTGGTAGTTCCAGCGCACCTCGCCGGTCAGCGTGACCCAGCCGTCCTGGACCTTCACATGCACCGCGTCATGCGGCGAGGGCGAGCTCCAGGCGAGGATGTTGAGCGCGCGCTGGGCAATCTCATCGTCGTTGGTCTTCTTGGCCGCGGCGAAGCGCACCTGGATTTCCTGCGCGATCGCCTTGACGCCCTTGACGCGCCATGCGGCACGTTCGGCGGCGACCTTCTGCGTGTAGCTCGGGACGTGTCCGGAGAGCGTGATCACGCCGTTCTCGCATGTCACGCCGATGTCCGCCGCATCGATGCTGGGCTCGAAGTCCAGCTCGTCGATCACGTCCTGCCGCAATTGCTTGTCGCTCATCGCACACCTCCGGGGAGGGAGCCAGGGGAGAGTGCATTACCGTCCCGTTCCACCGCAGCCGTATTGATCGATGTCAACGCACGTCGCGTTTGCCGGCATCCGCCGCCACGAAAAAGGCCACCCGGTGAAGGGTGGCCTTTTTCGTGATCTGGTCGGGGTGACAGGATTCGAACCTGCGACTTCTACGTCCCGAACGTAGCGCTCTACCAGGCTGAGCTACACCCCGTGGGAAGCCGCGTATCTTAATCGCCGATCGGGGGCTTGGCAACAGGTTCGATGCATCCGCTGGACGATCCGCTGGGGAAGGGCGGCGGCGTTCTGTTAATCTTGACGGCTGCCGTCGTGCGGCCTGTCACGCGACGGAACGTCTCCCATCGTCAGTAGAGGATTCCATGGCGCTTACCCCGGCCCGCACCATGCCCGGCGTGCTCGAGCTGCTGCCGCTCGACCAGATCGCGTTCCAGCGCATGCTCGACGTGATCCGCCGCAACTACGAGCGCTTCGGTTTCCTCCCGGTCGAGACGCCGGTGATCGAATACTCCGACGTGCTGCTGACCAAGAGCGGTGGCGAGACCGAGCGGCAGGTGTACTTCGTGCAGTCCACCGGCGCGCTGGGCAAGGCCGACGAGGGCACACCCGAACTGGCGCTGCGCTTCGACCTCACCGTGCCGCTGGCGCGCTACGTGGCCGAGCATGAGCGCGACCTCAGCTTCCCGTTCCGCCGCTACCAGATGCAGAAGGTGTACCGCGGCGAACGCGCGCAGCGCGGGCGCTTCCGCGAGTTCTACCAGTGCGACATCGACGTGATCGGCAAGGACACGCTGTCGGTGCGCTACGACGCCGAGATCCCGGCGGTGATCTACAGCGTGTTCCGCGAGCTGGCGATCGGGCCGTTCACCATCCAGCTCAACAACCGCAAGCTGATGCGCGGCTACTTCGAGAGCCTGGGCATCGTCGATGGCGAGCAGCAGATGCTGGTGCTGCGCGAGGTGGACAAGCTGGACAAGCGCGGCGCCGACTACGTGCGCGACACGCTGACCGGCGAAGCGTTCGGCCTGAGCGCCGAGGTGGCGGCGAAGATCCTCGCCTTCGTGCAGGTGCGTTCCACCACGCTGCAGGATGCGCTGGACAAGCTCGATGCGCTCGGCGCCGGCCCGGAAGCGATGGAGCAGGGGCGCAGCGAACTGAAGGAAGTGCTGGGCCTGATCCACGCGTTCGGCGTGCCACAGACGCACTACGCACTGAACCTGTCGATCGCCCGCGGCCTCGACTACTACACCGGCACGGTCTACGAGACCACGCTGAACGACCACCCGCAGATCGGCTCGATCTGCTCCGGCGGGCGCTACGAGAACCTGGCCGGCCAGTACACCAAGTCGCACCTGCCCGGCGTCGGCATCTCGATCGGCCTGACCCGGTTGTACTGGCAGCTGCGCGACGCCGGCCTGATCGATACGGCGAAGAGCACCGTCGATGTGCTGGTGACCCAGATGGACGAGGCGCAGCTGCCGGCCTACCTGGCGCTGGCCGGCGAGTTGCGCGGCGCCGGCATCGCCACCGAGGTGGTGCTGGAAGGCGGCAAGCTGGGCAGGCAGTTCAAGTACGCCGACCGCGCCGGCATCCGCTTCGTGGTGGTGCTGGGCGAGGACGAACTGGCCCGCGGCGTGGTGACGGTGAAGGACCTGCGCCGCGAGGACCAGTTCGAGGTGGCGCGCGGCGAACTGGTCAAGACGCTGCGGGTGGAGCTGGAGCAGGCCGCGGCGATGGGCTGAGCGCCACTTCCCCGGTGATTCATGACAGACGACGCAATCCATCCATGAGGCAGCAGTGAGCACAACCGATACCATCGTCCTCGACGGCAACAGCCTCACCCGCGCCCAGCTGGTAGCGGTGGCGCGCCACGGCCACAAGGTTTCGCTGGCCCCGGCCGGGCTCAAGCGCGTGCAGCGCGCCGCCGATTTTCTCGCCGAGAAAGTCAGCTGCGGCGAGCCGACCTACGGCGTCACCACCGGCTTCGGCAGCAACGCCGACAAGCTGCTCGGCGCGCATCGCGTGCGCGACGAGTTGCCGGGCGGGAATCCGCACGCGCCCGAGGGTACGCTGCTGGAGGAGCTGCAGCACAACCTGATCATCACCCACGCGGTCTGCGTGGGCAAACCGTTCGGCGAGGACGTGGTGCGGGCGATGCTGCTGATCCGCATCAACACGCTGATGCGCGGGCACTCCGGCATCCGCGTGAGCACGCTGGAGGCGCTGGCGGCGATGCTCAACGCCGGCGTGGTGCCGGTGGTGCCGGAGAAGGGTTCGGTCGGCGCCAGTGGCGACCTGGCGCCGCTGTCGCACTTGGCGATCGTGTTGCTCGGCGGCGGCGAGGCGTTCTACCAGGGCGAGCGGATCAGCGGCGCCGAGGCGCTGAAGCGCGCCGGGCTCGCGCCGATCCGGCTGTCATTCAAGGAAGGCCTGGCGCTCAACAACGGCACCGCGCAGATGCTGGCGACTGCCGCGCTGGCGCTGGATGCGCTGGAGCGTCTGCTGGATACCGCCGACCTCGCCGCGGCGATGACGCTGGATGCCTTCGCCGGCCGCAGCGGCGCCTTGCGGCCCGAGGTGCATGCGCTGCGTCCGCATCCGGGCCAGGTGGAAACCGCAGCGCACGTGCGCGAACTGCTGGCCGGATCCACCCTGCTCGACATTCCGTATCACCTGGTGCCGCGCTTCAAGCCGTGGCGGGCCGAGGCATGGAATGAAGCGGACGATCAGGCGCTCAGCTTCGACATCGGCTGGGACTGGGTACCGGCGAACCAGCGTCATGGCCGCGAGACGTTCTACCGCCGCTTCCTGCCGTTCAAGGGCGGCAAGAAACACCAGCCGCAGGATGCCTACAGCCTGCGCTGCATGCCGCAGGTGCACGGTGCGGTGCGCGATGCCTGGGCACAGGCGTGCCGGGTGATCGACATCGAGCTGAACTCGGTCACCGACAACCCGCTGATCTTCCCGGACAACACCGACGCGCAGTTCATCGAAGAGCAGGTGATCTCGGCCGGCCACTTCCACGGCATGCCGCTGGCGCTGGCGATGAGCTACGTGAAGGCGGCGATTCCGGTGCTCGCCTCGATCTCCGAGCGCCGGCTCAACAAGCTGGTCGATCCGGCCACGAATGACGGTTTGCCGGCCTTCCTCACCGGCAACGAGGACGGCACCGACTCGGGCTTCATGATCGTGCAGTACACCGCCGCGGCGCTGGTCAACGACCTGGCCACGCGCGCGCATCCGGCCAGCGTGTACTCCGTGCCGACCAGCGCGAACGCCGAGGATCACGTCTCGATGGGCGCGAACGAGGCGCGCCACGTGCTGGAGATGATGGAGGATCTCGCTCACGTGCTGGCGCTGGAGCTGTACACCGCTGCGCAGGCGCTGGACTACCGCCAGGAGATGCTGAACGCGGCGCGCCGGCTGGCCAGCCGTGGCGGCTGGCAGGCGCTGGCGGCGAAGATCGCCAACGCGCCACGCGAGGACCAGCCGCACTACGCCCAGTTCGTCGCCGAAGTGCAGCAGCTCGCCGCGGCGCTGGCCCATGCCGGCGATTTCCATGCCGGCGCCGCCGTGCGCACCGCCCACGCGACCCTGCGCCAGCACATCGGCTTCATGCACCGCGACCGCGCGATGGACGGCGACGTGCGCACGGTCTGCGCGCTGGTGCAGCAGGGCACACTTCGCCCGGCGGCGTGACTCATCCTTTTTTGACGGAAGCCAAGACCATGAGCCTGATCCAGACCCCGGTGTCCTACGGCGAGCTGATCGACAAGATCACCATCCTGGAAATCAAGTCGCGCCGGATCGCCGACGCGGCCAAGCTGGCCAACGTGCGCAACGAGCTGGACCTGCTCAACGCGACCTGGGCCAATGACGCGGCCTCGCGTACCGACATTTCCGGCGAGCGAGCGCATTTGCTGGCGGTCAACGAGCTGCTGTGGGACATCGAGGACCGCATCCGCTTGAAGGAGAAGGCGCAGGCGTTCGATGCCGAGTTCATCGAGCTGGCGCGTTCGGTGTATTTTCGCAACGACGAGCGCGCCGCGTTCAAGCGCGAGATCAATCTCAAGCTCGGTTCGCAGCTGGTCGAGGAAAAGTCGTACCAGGATTACCGCGCGGTGTAATGAGGTGCGCGTAGGGGCCCACTGGTGGGCTCCTACAACAGGTGCATGGCCTGCGCCGCGGCCTCGTAGCGTTCGATCACCTCGTCCACGCCGATCAGATCCATCACGCCGGGCTTCTCGATCTTCGTGCCCCAGGGAATCTCGCTGGCCGGCCTGCCCAGGTACTTGCGCGCCGCTTCGTCGTACTTGTCCACGCACCAGCGGCGGTCGGAGTAGGGGCCGGAACGGTGCGGGTTGCTGGCCGCGTGCAGGCCGAGCACGCGGGTGCCCACGGCGTTGGCCATGTGCATCGGGCCGGAGTCGGGGGTCAGTAGCAGTTGGGCGCGGCCGAGCAGGGCCAGCAGTTTCTTCAGCGTGTCCTTGCCGGTGAGGTCGAGCGGCGGCGACTTGCATGTCGCCAGCACGGCGTCGGCCGCCGCGCGCTCGAAGGCGGAGGGGCCGCCGACCAGCGCCACGCGCCAGCCGCGGGAAGCGGCGTGGTCGATCACCGCGGCGTAACGCTCCGGCCGCCAGTTGCGCAGCGCATGGCTGGAGGTGGGACTGACCAGCAGGGTCGGCGCCTCGCCGGGCAGCTGTTCGGCGGCCCAGGCGTGCGCCTCGTCGGGAACCGGGATGTCCCAGCGTACCCGGGTCTGCTGCAGTCCCAGCGGTTCGCAGAAGCTGCCGATCGCGTCGAGCACATGTTCGCCGGTTCGCGCCGGGATGCGCTCGTTGACCACCAGGCCGTGCAGGTCCTTCGCACGGGCGCGATCGTAGCCGATGCGCCGCTCGGCCTTGATGCCCAGGCTGAGCAGGTTCGAGCGCATGGCGACCTGCATCTGCAGCAGCGCGTCGAAACGCCGGCCGCGCAGCGCCGCATGCACCGCGCGCATGCCGGCCCAACCGGCGGCCTTGTCGAAGGTGACGAACTCCACGCCGGGCAGGTCGCCGACCAGCTTGCGTTCCAGCTTGCCGACGATCCAGGTCAGCGTGGTTTGCGGCCACGACTGCTGCAGGGTGCGCACCAGCGGCACCACGTGGGTGACGTCGCCGATGGCGGAGGTGCGCAACAGGCAGATCGAGGAAGGGCTGGTCATGAGGCTGGGTTAGAATCCGGGACAGTCACCGGGCATGATGATGCAGGAACGAACCCACACCGATGCCGAAGGCGCGATTCTGTTCGACGCCGAGGTATCGCCACAAGTCGGGCACGACTGGTTCGCGCCGGACTACTGGCGCCAGCGCGGTGCGCTGCGCACGCAGGCCGGTGGCCGCGGCGGCGTGGCGATCGTTGCCGCACCGGTGGGTGAATGCGTGCTGCGACATTATCGTCGCGGAGGCCGGGTCGCCGCGCTGATGGGCGACCGGTATTTTTGGACCGGCGCCGACCGCACGCGTCCGTTCGTGGAGTTCCGTGTACTTGCCGAGATCGCCCGGCTGGAATTGCCCGGCCCGCCGGTAGTGGCCGCGCGGTACCGCCGGCATGGCCTGTTCTATAGCGCCGACCTGATCACCCGCCGCATCGCCGGCGCGCAGACCCTGGCCGAATGCCTCGCCGCCGGTCGGCTGGATGGCGAGCTGGCGGAGGAGGTCGGTGCGCTGGTGGCGCGTTTCCATCGCGCCGGCGTCTGGCATGCCGACCTGAACGCGCACAATGTGCTGGTGGCGCCCGGCGCGCTGTACCTGATCGACTTCGACCGCGGACGCATGCGCATCCCGGCCGCGGGCTGGCAGCGGGCGAACCTGCGACGCCTGCGCCGGTCGCTGCTCAAGCTGGGCGCGGCTGCCGACGGCGAAACGGCATTCGAGAAGAACATCTGGCAACCGCTGCTGTACCGCTACGAGCGTACGCTGACTCCATGAACTGGCATCTACATTTTCTCGGCGTGGGCGCCGCGCACGCGGTGGCACTGGGCTCGTCGGCGGTGGTGCTGGAACGTGCCGGTGTGCCGATGCTGCTGGTCGACTGCGGCCCCGGCACGCTCGACCGCTACATGGCGGCGTACGACGCGTTGCCGCCGGCGGTGTTCATCACGCATACCCACATGGACCACGTGGCTGGACTGGAGCAGCTGTTCATCCGCCTGTGGTTCGACCCGCACCTGCGCGGCACCACCCGGGTGTTTGCCCACGCCGCGCTGGTGCCGTGGCTGCAGGCGCGCGTGGCCGACTACCCCGGTGCGCTGGCCGAGGGCGGTGCCAACTTCTGGGAGGCGTTCCGGCTGGTGCCGTGCACCCGCGGTTTCTGGCTGGATGGCCTGTGGTTCGACGTGTTCGCCACCCGCCACCACGTACCGGGCACCTCGTACGGCCTGGCGCTGGACGGCAGCTTCATCTTCACCGGCGACACCCGGCCGATTCCCGAGATGCTGGCCAGCCGTGCCGGCGGCGACGAGATCATCGCCCACGACTGTGGCCTGGTCGGCAATCCGTCGCACACCGGCATCGACGACGTCGAACGCGAATATCCCGAAGCGTTGCGCGCCCGGCTGCTGCTGTACCACTACGGCAGCGAGGCCGACGGCACCGCGCTTGCTTCGCTCGGCTATCGCATTGCCAGCCCCGGCGAACGCATTGCCCTGTCCGCCCCGATGGAACCCAGGGGCGACGCTGGCTGAATCGGCGCGGGCTTGCTTGCCTGTATGGCCCTGCTGCCGGTATTCTTGCGGACTCTTTGTAGGACTGGATTGCCGCAAGGAGGGTCAAGTCCGCGGAGAGGTGTCCGAGTGGTTGAAGGAGCACGCCTGGAAAGTGTGTATACGGCTTAACCCCGTATCGCGGGTTCGACAAATTCGTCCGGAACGAATTTGGACAGCCGCCAGGCTGGCCCCGAACGCCAGTGAGGGGTGAGGCTCAGGATGAGCCGAACAATCCCGCCCAGTGCGAGATGGTGCGATAAAGATTTTGCGGAGAGGTGTCCGAGTGGTTGAAGGAGCACGCCTGGAAAGTGTGTATACGGCTTAACCCCGTATCGCGGGTTCGAATCCCGCCCTCTCCGCCAGTTTCGAGTGAGTCACGACTGCCGTCGTGCACGTCCATGGTGGCCCCGTCGGTCCCCCCGCGACGATAGTTCGCAAACTCCGCCAGGTCCGGAAGGAAGCAACGGTAGCGAATGATTCGGGTGCCGGGGTGTGGCTGGCGGGGCCGCCGCCATTTCGGGGTCGTCGTTTACTGACTTACCCTGCCTGACTTGGCACAATCACCTTTCGCCCCAAGGTAGTCAGGCATGTCTTATCAGGTACTCGCCCGCAAGTGGCGCCCGCGCAAGTTCGCCGAACTGGTCGGGCAGGAACACGTGGTACGCGCGCTGACCAATGCGCTGGACACCGGGCGCATGCACCACGCCTACCTGTTCACTGGCACCCGCGGCGTCGGCAAGACCACCATCGCGCGCATCTTTGCCAAATCGCTGAACTGCGAGCGCGGCCAGTCGGCCGATCCCTGCGGCGAGTGCTCGGTGTGCACGGCGGTGGACGAGGGGCGTTTCGTCGACCTGCTGGAGATCGACGCGGCCAGCAACACCGGCGTGGACGACGTGCGCGAGGTGATCGAGAACGCGCAGTACGCGCCGTCGCGCGGCCGCTTCAAGGTGTACCTGGTCGACGAGGTGCACATGCTGTCGAAGAACGCGTTCAACGCGCTCTTGAAGACGCTGGAGGAGCCGCCGCCGCACGTGAAGTTCCTGCTCGCCACCACCGACCCGCAGAAGTTGCCGGTGACGGTGCTGTCGCGCTGCCTGAAGTTCAACCTGAAGCGGCTGCTGCCGGAACAGATCTCCGGCCAGATGCGGCACATCCTGGGCGCCGAGAACATCGCCTACGAAGACGGCGCGATCGGCGAGCTGGCCCGCGCCGCGGACGGTTCGCTGCGCGACGGCCTGTCGCTGCTGGATCAGGCAATCGCCTACGGCGGCGGCGCGCTGCATGCCGACGACGTGCGCAACATGCTGGGCAGCGTGGCGCGCGGGCAGGTGCTCGGCGTGCTCGACGCGCTGGCTGCCGGCGACGGTGAGCGGCTGCTGGTCGAATGCACGCAGATCGCCTCGTACTCGCCGGACTTCGGCGGCGTGCTGGACGACATCGCCAGCGTGCTGCACCGGCTGCAGCTGATCCAGCTGATTCCCGGCTACCGGCCGGACGAGGACGGTGCCGACGACGATGCGCTGACCGCGCTGGCCGGGCGGATCACGCCGGAAGACGTGCAGCTGTACTACCAGATCGCCACCGCGGGTCGCCGTGATCTGGCGCTGGCGCCGGATGCGCGCACCGGTTTCGAGATGGCGCTGTTGCGCATGCTGGCGTTCCGTCCTGGCGACGGTGTGCCGGCCGTGCATGCCGAACGGCCCGCCACGGTTGGCCCGGCAGCGGCGGCACGTCCCGCGCCGGCGGCACCGATGCGACCCGCCGCGACGCTGGAACCGCGGCATGATGCTTCACCGCCGCGAACGACACCCGCACCCACCGCGGCGCCGGCCGGCGCCGCCGCCCCGGTGGCCCGCGACGCCGACGGATTACCGGACTGGGAGGCCCTGATCGAGCGCGCCGGCCTGCGCGGGCCGTTCGGCCTGCTGGCGCAGAACGCGGTATTGCGCGAGCGCGACGGGCAGACCTTGGTGCTGGCGCTGCAGCCGGCGCACATGAGCCTGGCGGTGGAGCCGATGGTGAGCCAGATGGAGGAGCGCATCGGCCACGCGCTGGGCGAGCGCATCCGCCTGCGTTTCGTCAACAGCAGCCAGACTGCCGCCGCGCAGACCCCGGCGGCGCGTGCCGCACAGGCGCGCGATGCGGCGCAGGCCGCGGCCGAGCAGGCGATCGAGGGCGATCCGCTGGTGCAGTCGCTGAAGCGCGAGTTCGGCGCGCGTGTGGTGCCGCAGTCCATCAAACCTTTTGACAGCGAATCGGGAGCCGTGTGATGAGAGGACAGATCGGCCAGCTGATGCAGCAGGCCCAGCGCATGCAGGAAGACATGAAGCGCGCGCAAGAGGAAATCGCGAAACTCGAAGTCACCGGCAGTGCCGGTGGCGGCCTGGTCAGCGTGGTGATGACCGGTGCGCACGAGGTGCGTCGCGTGCAGATCGACCGGCAGACGTTTGCCGACGATCCCGAGATGGCCGAGGACCTGGTCGCCGCCGCGATCAACGACGCGGTGAACAAGGTGGCCGAAGTCAGCAAGAACAAGCTTGGCGGCGTCACCGCCGGGATGAACCTGCCGGCCGGCTTCAAGATGCCGTTCTGAGGCTTGGAATCGAATGAGCGGTTCCCCCCTCCTCGCCGACCTGATCGAAGCCCTGCGCTGCCTGCCCGGCGTGGGTGGCAAGAGCGCGCAGCGGATGGCCTTCCATCTGCTGGAGCGCGAACGCGAGCGCGGGCTGAAGCTGGCGGCGGTGATGGAGCAGGCAATGCGGCGCATCGGCCATTGCGAGCGCTGCCGCAACTTCAGCGAGGAGCCGCTGTGCGCGCTGTGTTCCAGCTCCAGCCGCGAGCGCCAGGTGCTGTGCGTGGTGGAGTCGCCGACCGACCTGGCGGCGATCGAGCAGGCCACCGGCTACCGCGGCCAGTACTTCGTGCTGATGGGCCGGCTGTCGCCGCTGGACGGACTGGGCCCGGAAGAACTGGGACTGGCGCAACTGACCCAGCGCCTGGGCGAGGGCGAGATCGAGGAGCTGATCATCGCCACCAACCCGACCGTGGAAGGCGAAGCCACCGCGCATTACCTGGCCCAGCTGGCCCGTGCCGGCGGCGTGCGGCCGACCCGGCTGGCGCATGGCGTGCCGCTGGGCGGCGAACTGGAATACGTCGACCGCAGCACGCTGGCGCATGCATTCGGCGGCCGGCAACTGCTCGATTGATTACCGCAAGGGAACTCTCATGACCGACACGATTTTCAGCAAGATCGTCCGCCGCGAGATTCCGGCCGACATCGTCTACGAAGACGACGAGGTACTGGCGTTCCGCGACCTGAATCCGCAGGCGCCGGTGCACCTGCTGTTCATTCCGAAGCAGCCGCTGGCCACGCTCGATGACGCGACGGAGGGCGATGCCGAACTGCTCGGCAAGTTGCTGCTGGCCGCGGCGGCGTACGCGAAGCGGGAAGGTTTCGCCGGGCAGGGCTATCGCACGGTGATCAATTGCAACGAGGACGGCGGGCAGACCGTGTACCACCTGCACGTCCACCTGCTGGCCGGGCGCCGCATGCACTGGCCGCCGGGCTGAGCGCGCAGCCGCCGCATCCCGCATACGAAAACGCCGGCTCGAAGCCTAATGCCAGTCAGTTAAGACAGACTGGCATTTTTCGTGGGGTATTTGTGGGGTCGGCGTTTGACTTCACGGGGACAAGATCGTTGTCGTCGTGCGGGCAACAGATAGATGTGGGCTTGCTGTCGGAGGCGGGCGAGTCGTTTGGGAAAGGCGCCGGGTGTTTCCAGCGGGGCGTATCGCAACTCGGCCACGATGGCGCGCGTGAACCCCTGGAAGCTGAGCCGGGTCGGTGGCACGCCCAGCTCACCAGCGGTTTGGTGCATTTCCCAGCGCAGCAAGTTGTAGGCGATCAGCAGCCCCCAGATTTCCTGCCGCACCAGCTCCGGTCGCTTGC
>NZ_ATYF01000019.1:0-51847 GCF_000427545.1 Rhodanobacter sp. OR92
TAGTTCTACTGTGTCAATAAATATATGGCATGATCACGGCATCTTCTAGCAACCTGCGAGGAGGTGGGTCATGGGCATCGGTCTGGAAGGCCGCTTTGAGCGGTATGGCGAAGCGATGGTCATCGCCATGGGGCACGCGGATCGGGTGGCGCCCACGCGCTGGTATCTGCAGGGTTTGATGCTGCCTGGCGGCCGCAAGAGCGTGGAGCCGATGGCGGCACGGGTGCGGCCGCAAGATGTACGGGCGACCCACCAGTCGATGCATCACCTGGTGTCGACGTCGGCATGGAACGACGATGCCTTGCTGGCCGCCGTAGCCGAACAGGTGCTGCCCGTGCTGACGCACGGCGGAACCACACCGTGCTTCTGGATCATTGATGACACCGGCTTTCCGAAGAAGGGTAGGCACTCGGTGGGCGTAGCCCGGCAGTACTGCGGGCAGACCGGCAAGACCGACAACTGTCGGGTGGCGGTGAGCTTGTCGCTGGCGACGGACTCCAACAGCCTGCCGTTGGCGTATCAGCTATACCTGCCGGCCGAATGGACCGACGACCCGCAGCGATGTGCCGCTGTTGGGGTGCCCGCATCAGTCGGCTTTCTGACCAAGAACCAGATTGCGGTGGCGCAGATCCGCGCCGCCGTCGCGGCGGGCGTGCCGCGAGGCGTCGTGTTGGGCGATGCCGCCTACGGCGATGACAGCACGCTTCGCGATGCGCTGAGCACGCAAGACCTGATCTACGCGCTGGGCGTCAGGCCGCTCACGGCGGTGTGGTGGGGCAAGCATCAACCAGCCACGCCACCACCGCCTGCGACGGGTGGTGGACGCCCCCGCGTGCGGGTATGCCGCGATGCGGCGCACCGGCCGATCAGTGTGCGTGCGCTGGCGCAGGCGTTGCCGGCGCGGGCGTACCGCACCATTACCTGGCGGCAGGGCTCCGCCGAACCCTTGTCCGGCCGCTTCGCCCGCGTACGCGTGGTCGCCGCCCACGACGACCGCGATCGCGCGCCCGAATGGCTGGTCATCGAATGGCCTGGCGGCGACGCCGAACCGCTACGCTACTGGTTGTCGACGTTGCCGAAAGCGACGACCTTCAAGGCCCTTGTCGGCACCATCAAGGGCCGTTGGCGCATCGAGCGGGACTACCTGGAACTCAAGCAAGAACTCGGCTTGGGTCACTACGAGGGGCGCAACTGGCGCGGCTTTCATCATCACGCCAGCCTGTGTATCGCGGCCTACGGCTTCCTGACGTTGGAGCGCTTGCGTGGCAGTAAAAAAAACCGTGCACGATTCAAGGCGCCTGCCGTACCCGAAGGCTTCCGCCCGCGTGGGGCTGGGGCCGATGCAGCGCCATCAACCGCTCTCGATCGCGACCGTACACTTTCGTCTCGCCCGCCTGATCGCACGACAGTTGGCGCGATGTCCTTGCTGCGGCATGGCGCATCCGAGCATCAAACGTCTTTAGTGACACAGTAGAACTAGATACATCGCCGTAATCGCACCAAGCAGTGCGGCCAAACCTGTTAACACCCCGGGAAGGGTAGTCCACCAGCTCTGATCCTTAGATCGTTTGTTTGCCATGAGTAGCCCCAGAGAATAAAGGAGTCACCATTTCGCCGCTGAAGTGAAAGGGCACACGTGCCCCTCCACGGCGCTGGCGAAGAGTATGTACCCGTCTTCCCGCTGACCACCAGCTGTCGTGTTCGATGCGGTGCCAAGATCGCACCAGTGAATCGCCTCGGGTTCCGTGGAGGCTGTTTGGTTTAAGTCCAACTAACCGGGTCAGAGCCCCTTACAAGCACGGTTCGTGGCGGCTGACGTGGTGAGGGGTGGAGGCTGATGGGCAGGACGTGATCGGCTTGGCAGGCTGGAGTAGTGCCGAGGGAGACTCCGGATGCCGCGCCAACCCAGACCTGATCTTGCCGATGTTCCGCAGCATGTGGTTCAGCGGGGCAATGATCGTCAGCCATGCTTTTACGTGACTGACGACTACCGACGTTATCTTGCCGGATTGCGCGAATCAGCCATCCGCTATGGCTGTTCGGTACATGCGTACGTGCTGATGACCAACCACGTGCACTTGCTGGTGACACCGTCATCGGCTGGCGCGGTGTCGCGGATGATGCAGTGGCTGGGTCGCCAGTATGTGGGCTACATCAACGGACGGTATCGGCGTACCGGCACGTTGTGGGAAGGCCGTTACAAGTCTTGCCTGGTCGATACCGAGCGCTACCTGCTCACCTGCTATCGCTATATCGAACTGAACCCTGTGCGGGCAGCCATGGTGGCCGATCCGGCCGATTATGCGTGGTCAAGCTACCGTGCCAACGCGCAGGCGTTGCCGGACAAAGTGGTAGTGCCGCACGTCGAATATCTGCGTCTTGGTACCGATGTGTCGGAACGCTGCGTTGCCTACCGGCAACTGTTCAAGGAAGTATTGGACGATGATCGCCTGGCCCAGATTCGTGCGTACGTGCAGCAGCAGCGCGCGCTTGGCACGCCGCGATTCCAGCGCGAGATCGAGGCGATGATCGGCCGTTGTGCCAGCGTCCGTGCCGCCCACCGCCCGCGACGGAACAAAGATGCTTTCGGAACGGGCTCTGACCCGCTTTGATTCGCCTTGATTTACTGATCCGACGTTCCCGGGGGGCGAAATCGTGCAAGCTGTCGATCATCCATTCGATCTGGTGCTGTCCTATCCGCAATGGCAAGGCTCAGGACGCCCGGAACACCTGCGTCGGGGCGCGCAGGCCGCGGCCGATGTCTGCCGCAACTACGGGCCACTCGAGCGTGTCCCGGAGGCTGGCGGGGGCGAGGCCAGCGGCGGTGTCCGGCGCTGGACAGCGATCGCCGAGCAATTCCGTTCGGCCCAGGCGATCCTTGATGCGAGGCAGCCCAGGCGCATCCTGACCGCCGGCGGGGATTGCGCCTGCGATATTGCGGTCATCGACTACCTTCGTCGACGATATCCGGACCTGACCGTGATCTGGGTGGACGCGCATCTCGACGCGAACACGGTGAACACGACGCCCAGCGGCAATTTCCACGGCATGCCGGTGGCCGCGATCCTGGGTTCCGCTCCAGTCGAGCTGCAGGCGTTGCTTTCGACACCGCTGTCACCGACACAATTCCGTTATTTCTCGGCACATGTTGGCGATGAGGGCGATTGGGCGTTCCAGCGAGCTCGTGACCTGAGGTGGCTGGAACCCGGGCAACGCATCGCCGAACAGGTCGGTTCGGGGCCCATCCACATTCATTTCGATCTGGACGCGCTCGATCCTGCTGAATTCCCGCACGTTGCCTATCCCGATGGCAAGCTGCCGTTCGACGCCGGGCTTGCCTTGGTGCGCAGCGTTGCCGCCGATCTGGTCGGTCTGACGATCACCGAGTTTGCACCTTCGGACGAACGCGCTGCGCGGCACGGCAGTGGCTTCGTCGAACGGCTATGCAAGGCCGCCGCAACAAGGCAGTGATCGGGTTCACTTGTAGCTGTTCGGATACCTAAGGTCAGAGGGAATAAAGGGGGCGTGGCTAGTTAAACCCTACCCTTGGCGCTGGCCGGCCTTGGTCGCCCGCGTGGGCGGCAGGAAGCCGGCCGGGTCAGTGGACTGCCCTTAAGCAAGTGTCATTCGGTTCTGACCTGCCTTGGTTGGCGGCGCGCTCACGCGGGCACCGCCAGGGCAGGCCCGCGCAGCGAACTCACTCGGTTGCCGCCGGCTTGATCAGCGTACCGGCGTGCTTTTCCTGCAAAAAGGTGTCAGGGACAATTTCTGACAGCAGCCGGGCTGGTGGGATGAGGGTCTGGCGCGGCTCGCACTGATCGTAGCGGGGCGGGCGCTGAGTGATCCTGTCCGGCATGGCGCGACTTCCACGCTTCGAACTCGCCGGCGTTCCGCAGCACGTGGTGCAGCGGGGCAACAATCGTCTGCCATGTTTTCTGGACGATGAGGATCGCCAGCTTTATCTGCAGTGCCTGCGGCAGGCGCTGTTGCGGTTCGGCTGCAGGCTGCATGCCTATGTGCTGATGAATAACCACGTGCACTTGCTGCTGACGCCTGACGAGGCGGGTGGGATGTCGCGGCTGATGCACACTTTTGCGCGCAACTACGTCGGCTCGTTCAATGGTCGGCACGGGCGTACGGGGACGCTGTGGGAAGGGCGCTTCAAGGCGTGCCTGGTGGACTCGGGGCGCTACTTTCTGGCCTGCAGTCGCTACATCGAGCTCAATCCGGTTCGCGCGTGGATGGTGGCCCAGCCGAACGAGTACTCGTGGTCGAGCTATCGTTCAAATTGTCCCTGATACCTTTTGCCGGCATCGCTTACCAGCGATAGCCAAGGTTGACGTGCACGTAGCGACCACTAAAGCCGAACGGCGAGCCTTCCGGGTACGGCAGCAGACCGTAGAAATCGTTGGTCGGGCTGCTGTGCTGCGGGTAGACATTGAACAGGTTGTTCGCACCCAACGTCGCCGTCCAGTTGCCCACGCGGTAGCTGGCGGAGAGATCGGTGAGCGTGCGCGCGGCGTAGGTCTGATCGCCCGGCAGCACCGGTACCACAAAGGTGAACGCACCGTAGCGGGTCAGCTGCGCGTGCAGCGTCCACTTATCACGACGCCAGTTCGCGCCGACAAACGCTTTATTGTGCGGGCTACCCTCGGTGATGATGCCCGCCTCCTCGCGCCCGATCACCGGCAACTCAAGCCCGGCGAGGCCGAGTTGCGGCGGGTTGGCGCGAATGTGGCGAATCGTCGTCTGGTTGTGGCTGTAGCCGCCCGTGAACTTGAGATCGTTCGCGCCAAAGGTGAGCGGCCACGTGCCGACGAGATCCACGCCGCGCGTACGCGTATTGACCGCATTGGTGAAGAAGCGACCACCGCTGACGAACGGGATGCCCACCGAGGTGAGGTAATCCTCAACCACCGGACCGGTCAGATCTTCGCTGAGGATGATGCGGTCACTGATATCCACCTGGTAGAAATCCAGCGTGGCGTAAGGGCCGAACCCCGGCGTCAGCACCAGCCCGGCGCTGTAATCGCGCGAGCGCTCAGGCTTGAGCGGCTGGGCGCCCAACGCGATGGCGGCCGGATCAGCAACCGGGAAAGTACGCACCGTGGTCAAGCTCTGGTGACCCGAGCCGGCGTTGATGATGTCGATGGCGGTATCGGAGTAGTACTCCTGCTGCAGCGACGGTGCACGGAAGCCGGTCGACGCGGAGGCGCGCAGCGCGACCACCGGTGTGATCGTGTAGCGACCCGAAAGCTTCCACGACGTGGTGTTGCCGAAGTCGCTGTAATGCTCCTGCCGTGCGGCAAGCCCAGCCGAGAACTTGTCGGTGAAATCGGTTTCCAGATCGACGTAAGCGGCTTGGTTGTGACGGCTGTGCGAGCCGGCATCGGTGGGTTGATAGCCGGGAAACACCTGCGCGCCAGCACCGGCATAGGAGGCCGAATCACCGGGTTTGATCGCGAAAGTCTCCTCGCGCGTGATCAAGCCCCACGCCACGCCGAGTGCGTGTTGCCACGGCATGTCGAAATCGCGGTTGAAGTCCGCACTGAGCTGGTTCTGCCGCAGCGTCAGTGTGCCGATGTAGAACGCGGTGGGCGAGTCGGCACCAAGCGAATAGTTGAAGGTATTCGAGGTGTCGAGTTTCCAGTGGTTGCCACCGGTCGCCGCGCCCACGTCGTAATGCCAGCCGGCCACTTCACCGCGCACACCGAGTTGCGAGGTGTCATCGCGGATCGCGCTGTTCCCCACCGGCAAAAAGCCGTTCGGGTAAACCGCTGCGGCCGCGGGGCTCGCACCCTCGTACATGGGCAGCCAGCGAAAGAAACCCGGCGAACTCACATCGCGCTTGTTGAACAGGCTCGCCACATACAGCGTCGCGTGCTCACCGAGCGGATATTCGCCGTTGATGGCGGCCTGCCTGGCGATCTTCTCGGGCATGCCGTAGTGGAAGGTGACGCGGCCGTAACTGGAATCGCCGGGAAACAGGCGATCGACAGCGGCATGATTGGTCGGGTCCTGGTTCTGGTAGTTGGCCGCAACGCGCAGCCAGCCGTCGCCAACGCGGAAGCCGGCGTCAGCGCCCGCCGTCGACGTACCGCCCTGCCTGCCCGCCCACATGCCTCGCCCCACGTCGACCGAGCCGTGCCCGGGCCCCTGCTTCAGGATGATGTTGATGACGCCGGCAATCGCGTCCGAACCGTACTGCGCGGCGGCGCCATCGCGCAGCACCTCGATCCGTTCGATGGCATTGAGCGGAATCGCCGACAGATCAACCGGCGACGACCCACGCCCCATCACTTCAACGTTGTTGAGCGTGGCCGTGGGATGTTGCCGCTTGCCGTTGATCAACACCAGGGTCTGATCCGGCGACAGCCCGCGCAATTGCGCCGGCAGGTTGGCATCGGTGGCGTCCGACAAAGTGGCCTGCGGGAAATTGAACGACGGCAGCAACACGTTCAACGCGCTGGGCAGATCCGTGGCGCCGGTCGCCGTGATATCGGCCGTCGTCAACACATCGACGGGGGCGAGCGAGTCGGCCATGGTGCGGTCGAGCGTACGCGTACCGGTGACCACCACCGTCTGCAGGTTGGTAGCTGGTGGTACGGCGCCGGTGTCCTGCGCGCACGCGACCGAGCTGGCACCGAGCGCACCAGCGACGGCGAGCGCCAGAGTACTGATTCGAAGAAACATGAGCGAATTTCCTTGTTGACCACGCGCGCTGACCGGGCATCGTTGCCCGGCCATCGTCTGCGCAAAACCGCGGCATAGTAACGCTCAGCCATCCAAACGCACATGATGCAAGTCAGCACGCATCCCGCGCTGCCCCCCGCAAACCCGTACGAGAAGCTAACCGGGTGAAGCTAACCGGGTCAGAGCCCCTTACCAAGAAGGTTTGGCCGGGCCGACGTGGGGACGAGGGAAGCCTGATAGGCGGGGCGGCGATGGGTTGCCAGGCTGACGTGGTGTTTGCCACGGAGAAGCCGGATGCCCCGCCAACCCAGGCCAGGTCTTGCGGACGTGCCGCAGCATGTCGTACAGCGAGGGAACGATCGACAGCCGTGTTTCTACGTGGAGGACGACTATCGTCGTTACCTCGCCGGGTTGCGGGAATCCGCCATCCGTTACGGCTGTGTGGTGCACGCGTATGTGTTGATGACCAATCACGTGCATGTGCTGGTGACACCCTCATCGGCTGGTGCGGTGTCGCGGATGATGCAGTGGCTCGGTCGGCAATACGTGGGTTACATCAACGGGCGGTATCGACGAACCGGCACGTTGTGCGTTGTGGGAAGGCCGCTGCAAGTCTTGTCTGGTCGATACCGAGCGCTACCTGCTTAGCTGTTATCGCTATATCGAGTTGAACCCGGTCCGTGCCGCCATGGTGGCTGACCCGGGGAACCATGCGTGGTCGAGCTATCACGCTAATGCGCAATTGCTGCCAGACGCGGTGGTGGTCCCACACGCGGAATACCTGCGTTTTGGCGCTGATGCGGCGGAACGTTGCGTCGCCTATCGAGCATTATTCAAGGATGCATTGAGCGCGGATCGTCTGGCCGAGATTCGTGCCTATGTCTATGTCCAACAGCAACGCATGCTTGGTTTGCCGCGATTCCAGCGCGGGATAGAGGCGATGATGGGCCGTTGCGCCAGCGTCCGCCCTGCGCACCGCCCGAGACGCAGCAGTGAATCTGATGGAACGGGCTCTGACCCGCTTTAGTTCCGGCGGGCAGGGGCGATCTGTCGGATTGGGGGGAGTTGATGGAGGCGGTGGAGGCGTTCTGCCCGGTGTGGTCGGCGAGGGAGCGGCAGCTGGTGCAAGAATACAAGCTCAAGCTTTGAAGGGCACCGGAACGGGATTTAACTTCCTCCGTCCCGGTCCCGGTCTCGCCGCAGGGATGTTCAAATTGTCCCTGACACCTTTTGCCAAGGAACGCCGGCCGGTGATTTTCAACGGAACATACAACAGCGGTTGTCACCGGCAACCTGCCAGAACGCCGTGTTGCAGGTCCTCACCTCGGGTTACTTAGCCCTTGCGGGTGCCGGATTGGCAATGCGGCCCCAGGTGGATTTGTTGCCCCAGATGTTCTGGCGCAGGCCTTCCAGCTGCAGGATCTGCGAGTGGTCGACAAACAGGTTGACCTCGTTGCCGTAGTTCTTGATGTACCACTCGAACACCAACGGGTCGGCCGACTCGAACATGACGTGCTCCAGGCCCACGCCGTTGATGATCGAAGCCGCCGCCGCGGTATTCCATGTCACCACGTTCTCGGTGATGCCTTCGGACTCGATCATGATGATGTCGGCGCCGGCATCCAGCGCGCTCTTGGCGCGATTGATCAGATCGCCCACATCCTTCTTGCCTTCGGCCGCCAACTCGGTCTCGGTGGAATCGCCGCCGGAGCCGAACTGGATGCCCAATTCCGGTTTGGCCTTGAGCCCGGCCTTCTTGACCTGCTCGATCAGGCGCAGCAGGCCGGAGGTGGGGATGGTGATGAAGCCGGTGGAAATTTCGATCACATCGAAGCCGACTTCCTTGGCTTCTTTCAGGTATTTGTCCACGGCATCCGGGCCGTAGCGCAATACCGTTTCGATCCAGCCGCCCGAGGAAATGTAGGCGTTGTGCTTGTGTGCCAGATCACTGAAGGCACGTACCTGTTCGCGCGGCAGCAGGGCGAACGAGCCGCCGGCCCATTTGACGCCATCGACCCACTGGCCGGCGACGTCCAGCACGTCTTCCAGATGCCGCGTGCCATAGGTGGCGTAATACGGACCACGGATTTCGGTCAGACCGAACGAGCGGGGTTTGTCGGGGCGATACGCGCGCGGGACGAAGTCGAAACTGGTGGTAGCCATGGTATTTCTCCTTTCGTTGCAGGGGGTAGTGCAGGGATCAGGCGGCAGCCGAGATGTGGCGCTGCGACGGAACCTTTGCCAGTAATGCGGTCAAGTCGCGCACGCTGTGGGTATCCAGCCCATGCACGGTGCGCGCGATCTTGTCGGCCAGTTCAGCGCCCGCAAAAGCCGTCACCAACCGATCGAATTTTTCACAGGCACTGGCCCAATCCAGCGGCTGCGAAGTGAACCCCTTGTAGGCCGCCGCGGTGGCAGAGAATATTTTCCCGTCGTTCAATTCCACTTCCACCTTGCTGGGCATTTCCTTCGGGAAGCGGGCGGAAAATGCGGCGTCCGGTGTCACCGTGGTTTTTTGCAGCAGCGCCTGCACGTCTGCGCCGACGATGCGTTCGGCAGCGTACTGGGCCGGTTGTACCTCGCCATCCAGCAACGCCACGGCCACCATGTACGGCAGCGAGTGATCCGCCTCTTCCTTGCTGCGAATATGCCATTTGTCGCCTTCCTCGCCACCGCCGATGATGTCGTAGGCGACCTGGAACGTGGTGATGTGCACCGCCCGAATTGCATCAGCGCGAAAACCGGGCCGAGCGGTGATCTCGATGGCTGCATCGATCGACGACTGCGAATGGATCTCCGCGTTGTGCTTCTTGATGATGGTGCGCAGGACGCTTTCCAGATCTTCGCGCGACCAGTCGATATCAAACGGGCCGGTGATGGTTTCCTTCAACCCCTTGTTGCCTTCAAACACCTGCTCGGGGCCGCTGATGCCCACGCTGGCCAGCAGCGCCGCGTGCGTACCTTCCTTGCCGACTTGCGGGTAGGCCAGGCCTTTCCAGTTCGACAGATTGCCGGTGCGGGTGACGCGCAGGGCGTTGTTGGCGGTGCCGGAAATGGCGATCGCGTTGGCCGTCTTGGCCACGTCGAGTTTCATTACCTTGGCGACCGCGGCAGCTACGGCGTATGCGCCTTGCACGGTGTGATCAAAACCTTTGGCTCGTACCGGCGCCACATCGGACAGCCGCGTATGCACCTGGTACGCCACTGCCACCGCGGTGAGCAAATCCTTGCCGCTGGCGTTGACGCTTTCGCCCGCCGCCAACACCGCACCGATGTTGTCCGATGGATGGCAGGTCTCGCCCGGGGCGAGGTAACTGTCCATGAAATCGAGATAGCGGCTGAGACCGATGTTGTAGAACGCCGCCCGGTCGGGCGCCGAGCTGCCACCGCCAATCAACGTGGAAGCGCTGTTGCCGCCGAGTGATTCGGTGAGCTTGCGGATCGCCCGCAGAGGTGGCGCATCGAGTGCGCCGATGGCAACGCCGAGCGTGTCGAGGATGCGGATCTTGATTTGTTCCACTGCCTGCGCACTGATTTGTACGTACTGGGCACCGTGGACAAAGGCCGCCAATTGCTGGACTTCAGTCATGGTCAGAGACTCTCCCTGGTCAAGAGGCGTATCGACACGCAAGCGCAATTTCATACACGCGAAAGGGCACAGCTCGTCCGGGTGCCGATACGAATGATTCGCGTTACATGATGATGGACTGATCGCAGACGGGTCGTGGTGATCTGCATCAATCCCCAGTAAAAAGGCTTTGACGTAACCGTCCAGGCAGCAGCTGGAACAGCGACGAAAGGCGGCGGGTTGCCCCTTATCGTGTGGTTCTGCTGGGCGGGAAACCGGGACGGAGGAAGTTAAATGCCTTTGGGTTTGTCTTGGTCTCGCCCCGGCCGCCCAGGTCGCCGCACATTCACCGGACGCCCCAAGGTTCTTTCCGCCATGGCCTGAAAGCGTTTGCTTCCAAAGGCGCGTTCCTGCTGCAGGTGCTGGCGAATGGCGATCAGCTCGTCGTCGCTGACGCCTTGTTTGAGCCATGTCCGATAGGCTTCGGCGCGCACCTGTGGCGTAGTCCCCATCTCGATGAAACAGGCGTGGGGTGTCACCAATGAGTCTTCGCAAAGTGCCAGGTTGGCGTGCACGCTGGACCAGTGGTGATGTTCGGGCCTCTCGACCATCGCGGCACGAACCGGGTTGAGCTCGATATACCGATAGGCGGCGAGCAGGTAGCGGTCCGAGTCGACCAGACTGGATTTGAAGCGCCCTTCCCACAGCGTTCCGGTGCGCCCATGGCGACGGTTGAAAGCGGTGACATAGGCCTGACCCAGTTGGCGCATGCCCAGCGATACCTGGCCGGACTCGTCGGAACTGACGAGCAGGTGCACGTGATTGCCCATCAAAACGTAGGCGTGAATGCGCAGACCGTGGCTCGCGGCGCTCTCGCCCAGCAGACGGAGATAGTGGCGCCGGTCTTCGTCATCCAGAAAGATGGCGCATCGATTGACCCCACGTTGGGTGATGTGGAGCGGTACCCCGGGAATTTCCAGGCGAGCTTGGCGAGGCATGTGAGGGACCGTGGATTGGTACCCCAGTGTCTGCGTGCACAGCAGCGGATGGCATCGGCAAGACCAGATGGTGTGGGTAAGTGCAAGCCGGGTTTCAGGGTCGTTTAACTTCCTCCGTCCCGGTTTCCCCCTTTAACTTCCTCCGTCCCGGTTTCCCGACGCGGTCTGGATCATGTCGGGCGTGATCTTCGCCGCATCCCGGCTCGTCGGAGGCGCCGCGAATGCGGTGATGGAAAAGAGGCAGGCAAGCGAAACAAGCGCCGAGCCCAGAGCGGCAGTCTTCTTGTGCTGGGTGTCCTACGGTGGGGATGCGGTCGCAACTATGGGAACGTCGGCAGGGATTTTGCAATCCGCCGGTGGCGGCACCGGCCGCGCCCATGGCCAATACCGCGCCGCTCGGTTTCAGGAAATTGCGTGTGCTCCGATCGTTGTTCACCGGAGCCGCCATGGGTGACGGCGAGGGACCGAAGGGGTGCAGAAAACCGGGCGACATGCGCGATAGTATGGAGTGTCGGCGACAGCACTCGGAGTGGGCAATGCGGCGTTGGAACGGCTGGGGCGAAGAGACGACCGTCATGGCCTTGCCGGCCGCCGGCGAGGCGTTTCTCGCCGCGCGGGTGGGCCCCGGCCAACGGCTGGCCGATGCCAGCTTGGCGCAGGTGCTGGGCACGGTGCCGGTTTCGCGACTGCCGGCGCATCCGTTGGTCAGCGTGGCTGCCGAGGAGCGCGTGCGGCATGCCCGCGGGCAGAGCCTGCCGGACTGGTTGGCGATGCGCTCCGGCGAGTTCGGCATATTTCCCGACGGCGTCGCCTGTCCGGAAACCGCCGCGCAGGTCCGCGAGCTGCTGGACTGGGCCAGGACGCACGACGTGGTCGTGATTCCCTACGGCGGCGGCACCTCGGTGGTTGGCCACATCAACCCGCCAGCGTCCGCGCGGCCGGTGCTGACGGTGTCGCTGGAACGCCTGAACCAGCTGTTCGAGATCGACGAGGACAGCCTGCTCGCCACCTTCGGCCCGGGCGCCAACGGGCCGCAAGTGGAAAGCCAGTTGCGCGCACACGGCTACACGCTGGGCCATTTTCCCCAATCGTGGGAGCTGTCCACGCTGGGTGGCTGGGTGGCCAGCCGTTCCAGTGGCCAGCAGTCGCTGCGCTATGGCCGCATCGAGCAGCTGTTTGCCGGCGGCACGCTGGAAACCTTCGCCGGCCCGTTGGTGATTCCGGCCTTCCCGGCGTCCGCCGCCGGGCCGGATCTGCGCGAGCTGGTACTGGGCTCGGAAGGTCGCTTCGGCATCCTCTCCGAGGTCAAGGTGCGGATCACCCGGCTGGCCGCGCAGGAGCATTTCTACGCGGTATTCCTGCCCGACTGGAACCAGGCGATGCAGGCGGTCCGCCAGCTGGTGCAGGCGCGCGTGCCGCTGTCCATGTTGCGCCTGTCCGGCGCGGTCGAGACACAGACCCAGCTGGTGCTGGCCGGCCAGCCGCGGCCGATGGCCTGGCTGGAAAAGTATCTGGCGCTGCGCGGTGCCGGTGACGGCAAGTGCATGCTCACCTTCGGCGTCACCGGCAACCGCGTGCAGAACGCAGCCTCGCTGCGGCAGGCCAGAAAGCTGCTGAAGGGTTTCGGCGGCGTGTTCACCGGCCGGGTGCTGGGCCGCAAGTGGGCGGAGCACCGCTTTGGGTTCCCGTATCTGCGGCACAGCCTGTGGAGCGCCGGTTACGTGGTGGACACGCTGGAAACCGCCACCGACTGGAGCAACGTCGACAACCTGCTGCAGCAGGTCGAAGCGAGTCTGCGCGAGGGCCTGGCCGCCGAAGGCGAACGGGTGCACGTGTTCACCCATTTGTCGCACGCCTACGGCGAGGGTTCGAGTCTGTACACCACCTACGTGTTCCGCCCAGGTGCCAGTTATGCCGAAGCGCTGGCGCGCTGGCAGCGCCTCAAGCACGCGGCCAGCCTGACCATCGTTGGCCAGCGCGGCACCATCAGCCATCAGCACGGGGTGGGGCGCGACCACGCCGCATACCTGCCGGTGGAGAAGGGGGCGCTGGGCATGGCCACGCTGCGGGCGTTGTCCGCACATTTCGATCCGCAGCAGCAGCTGGTGCCCGGCGTGCTGATCGAGCAGTCGTGAGCAACACCGCCTGGAACGCTGCCTGGCGTGAACATGCGCTGCCCGGGCTGGCGGCGCAGGAGTGGGATCTGCTGGTGGTCGGTGGCGGCATCTGCGGCGCCGGCATCCTGCGCGAGGCGGCGCGGCGCGGCTGGCGCTGCCTGCTGCTGGAGCAACGCGATTTCGCCTGGGGCACGTCCAGCCGCTCGTCGAAGATGGTGCACGGCGGCCTGCGCTACATCGCCAAGGGCCAGTTCGGGCTGACCCGTGCTTCGGTGCATGAACGCCAGCGCCTGCTGCACGAGGCCCCCGGGCTGGTCGATCCATTGAGCTTCGTGCTGCCGCATTACCGCGGCGACTTCCCTGGGCCGAAAGTTTTCGGCGGCCTGCTGACGGTGTACGACGCGCTGGCCGGCCAGCGCCGCCATCGCTATTACCCGCCGCCGCCGCTGCGCTATCTGGCACCGGGTCTGAAACAGCAAGGTCTGCTCGGCGGCACGCGCTTCCTTGACGCGGTGACCGATGATGCACGCTTGGTATTGCGCGTGCTCGGCGAGGCGCGCGCCGACGGTGGCGAGGCGCTGAACGGCATGCGGGTGGTAGAGCTGTTGCGCGTGGACGGCCGGGTCGTCGGCGTGCTCGCTGAGGATGTCGAAAGTGGCCGGCGCTACCGCTTCCACAGCTTGGCGGTGGCCCAGGCGACCGGGGCGTGGGCGGATCAGTTGCGCCATCCGAGCCACCCCGGGCATATCCGCCCGCTGCGCGGCAGCCATCTGCTGCTGCCGGCGTGGCGGCTGCCGGTGGCGCACGCCATCAGCTTCATGCACGCCGCCGACCGGCGGCCGGTGTTCGTGTTTCCGTGGGAAGGTGCCACCGTGGTGGGCACCACCGATCTCGATCATCACGACCCGCTGGACAGGGAGGCGCGCATCAGTACCGAGGAGCTGGATTACCTGCTCGCCGCGATCGCGCAGATGTTCCCCGGCGCGCGGGTCCGCGCCGGCGACGTGCTGTCCACCTGGGCCGGCGTGCGGCCGGTGGTCAGCGCCGGCGCGCCAGCCCGCAAACCCTCCGACGAAAACCGCGAGCACGCACTGTGGATCGAACCGGGCTGCGTGACGCTGGCCGGCGGCAAGCTGACCACCTTCCGCCCGCTCGCGTTGGAAGTGCTGCGCGCTTGTGCCGGATTCGTCGGCCGCGCGCTGGGTGACCCGCCGGCGGCGGTGTTCGGCCCGTGCCAGCCGCTACCGTTGCCGATGCTCAGCCCGGCCCGGCAGCGACGCCTGCGCGGGCGTCACGGGCGAGCGTTGCCAGGATTGCTGGCGCTGCTGGCGAGCGTCGGCAGCGAACGGGTCGGCGCGACCGAAACGCTGTGGGCGGAGTTGGCGTGGGCGGCGGACAACGAACTGGTGCTGCACCTCGACGACCTGCTGCTGCGGCGAACCCGGCTGGGCCTGCTGCTGGCCGGCGGTGCGCTGGCCGAGCTGCCGCGTATCCGCGCGTTGTGCCAGCCGCGGCTGGGCTGGAGCGACCAGCGCTGGGAGCGTGAGCAGCAGGATTATCTGGCACTCTGGCGGCGTTGCTACAGCCTGCCCGAGCCCGTGGCAGTGCGGCAACCAGCGGAGGGCGCGGAGCCATGAGCGAGCAAGGCTACCTGCTGGCGATCGACAATGGCACCCAGAGCGTGCGCGCGTTGCTGTTCGATCTGGACGGTCATTTGATCAGCAAGGGCAAGGTCGAGCTGCAGGCGTACTACTCCACCCAGCCGGGCTGGGCCGAACAGGATCCGGAGTATTACTGGGCCAGCGTGGGCGAGGCCTGTCGACGCTTGTGGGCGCAGTTGGATATCGACCGCAGCCTGATCAGGGGCGTGTCGCTGACCACCCAGCGCGGCACCGTGATCAACGTCGACGAACACGGCCGGCCGCTGCGCCCGGCGATCCTGTGGCTGGATCAGCGCCGCGCCGAGGTGCGTGGCCGGATCAAGGGGCCGTGGGGCTGGCTGTTCAAGCTGGCCGGCGCGCAGGCGACGGTGGATTATTTCCGCGCTCAGGCCGAGGTCAACTGGGTTGCCCAGCAGCAGCCGGAAATCTGGGCGAAGACCCACAAGGTGCTGTTGCTGTCGGGCTTTCTCAGTCAGCGCCTGTGCGGGCAGTATGTCGATTCGGTGGCCTGTTGCGTGGCCTACCTGCCGTTCGATTACAAGCGCCTGCGCTGGGCGGCGCCGCGCGACTGGAAATGGCAGGCGATGCCGGTGCGTCGTGCGCAGTTGCCGAAGCTCTACAAGCCGGGCGAGCAGCTTGGCCGCATCAGTGCCGAAGCCAGCCGCCACACCGGCATTCCGGAAGGCCTGCCGCTGATTGCTGCCGGCGCCGACAAGGCCTGCGAGGTGCTTGGCGCTGGCGGCGTCGAGCCGGACACGGCCTGCCTGTCCTATGCCACCACCGCCACCATCAACACCACCCGGCGCAGCTACCTGGAAACGGTGCCGATGATTCCACCGTATCCGGCCGCGGTGCCCGATCACTTCAATACCGAGGTGATGATTTACCGCGGCTTCTGGATGGTCAGCTGGTTCAAGCAGGAGTTCGGCCTGCGCGAGATGCAGCGCGCGCAGGCGTTGGGCGTCGAGCCGGAGGCGTTGTTCGACGAGCTGGTCAACGCGGTACCGCCCGGTTCGATGGGGTTGATGCTGCAGCCGTACTGGTCGCCCGGGATCCGCGATCCGGGGCTGGAGGCCAAGGGCGCGATCATCGGCTTCGGCGATGTGCACACCCGCGCGCATGTCTACCGGGCGATTCTGGAAGGCCTCGCCTACGCGTTGCGCCAGGGCAAGGAGAAGATCGAGCGGCGCTCGGGCACCCGGATCACCCGGCTGCGTGTTTCCGGTGGCGGCTCGCAAAGCGAGGCGGCGATGCAGCTCACCGCCGACGTCTTCGGCCTGCCGGCCGAACGCCCGCAGGTCTACGAAACCTCCGGCCTGGGCGCGGCGATCTGCTGTGCGGTGGGGCTCGGCCTGCATCCGGATTTCCCGACCGCGATCAGGGCGATGACCCGGGTCGGCCAGGTGTTCCAGCCCGACCCGCAGGCGCAACGCATCTACCAGCAGCTGTATGCCGAGGTGTATCTGCGCATGTACCGCCAGCTGCGGCCGCTGTACCGGAAGATCCGCCAGATCACCGGCTATCCGGCCTGAATCGACGAGGCGCGCGCCATGCAGTTTTCGCTGATCGACATCCTGCTGGTGACCAGCATCATCCAGGCGCTGGCACTGGCCGCGTTCCTGCTGCTGCCCGAAAACATCCGCACGACCAGCAATCGGCTGCTGGTGGTCACGCTGATCAGTTTTGCCGGCGGTCTGACGGAAATCCTGTTTTACGGCACCGGGCTCACGCTGCGCCATCCAGGGCTGGCCTATCTCGGCACGCTGCTCGGGTTGCTGCAGGCGGGCGCGCTGTATCTGTATGCCAGGGCGCTGATGTTCCGCGATTTCCGTCTGCGCAAGGAGCATCTGGTGCATACGCTGCTGTTCTGGGTGGTCGCAGGAGTGTTGATCGTCGAGTACTACCAGCAGCCGAGCGCGATCAAGCTGCAAATCCTGCAGCGGCGCGATTATCCGGGTGTGCTGACCTCGCCGCTGCTGGCGGTGGCCATCCACGCCGTGGTGCTTGGCTACCTGTACGCAACCATCCGTGCCATTTCGCGTTTCGGCGCGGGCCTGCGGCGGGTTTTTTCCGACCTCGAGAACAAGCAGCTGTCGTGGCTGCGCTCGCTGCTGCTGGGTTATTTCGCGGTATGGCTGGTGAGCTTGCTGTACTGCCTTTCCGCACACATCTTCAAGCGTCCCGGCGAGGCGGATTGGGTGGTGGGCTTTGCCGGTGTGACCGGGTTCGTGTTCGTCAATTACCTGCTGCTCAATGCATTGCGCCAACCGGTGATCTTCCGCGGACTGGATGCCGAGGAAGCGGCGCTGCTGGAGGACGTGGCGGCAGCCGCATCGCCGCCGCCTGCGACGGCGGCCAACGACGATCAGGCGCTCAGGCAGCGACTGCAGCAGTACATGCGCGAACAGCGCCCCCATCTGGGCTCCAACCTGACCGTGGCGCAGCTCGCCCGCGCGCTGGCCGTGGCGCCGCGCGAGCTGTCGCGCCTGCTGAACCAGGGCTTCGACCAGAATTTTTTCGAGTTCATCAGTGGCTACCGAGTGGAAGAGGCGAAGGCCCGGCTGGCGGATCGCACCTGCACGGACACGATCCTGCAGGTGATGTACGACGCGGGCTTCAATTCGAAATCCGTCTTCAACACGGCGTTCCGCAAATCGACCGGCATGACCCCCAGCCAGTACCGCGCTGCCCACGTTCAGTTGCCGCCGGTGGCGCCGCTCGACTGACGGGCCGAACCACCCGGTGGCGCGATCCCGGCGAACGGCGGTGTCCGGCAGGCACGACGAAACCTGCGGGTAGTCCGGTCCGCCATGGCAAGGCAGCGGCGGCATTCGGATCGACTTTCGGTTGTGCTCAAGGTCGAACCAGCAACTCTTTGTTTATCAGGCAAATAACGCCTTGACCTTGGGGGCGTTCGAGTGCGTGCGTGCGAACGACGCCGCCACTGGCGGACCCCATCATGGTTCCCAGCGAAGGGATCGGGCCGCGAACTGTCGGTACCGGCTCGGCGCTTCGTCCCGAACCATTCAACAGGAGCACTCCATGAACTTTTCCATCTTGCGCCAACGCGTGATCGCGGTCGGCGTCGCCGCCGCACTCGGCCTCGGCATGGTCGGAACCGCCTCCGCCCACTGCGATGCGGCAGACGGCCCGGTCATCACCCAGGCTACCGTCGCCCTCAATACCGGCGACATCACCCCGCTGTTGAAGTGGGTGCCGGAAAGCGAGGAGGCGACCGTCAAGCGCGCCTATGCGCAGGCCCGCAAGCTGCGTCAGCTGGGCCCGGAAGCCCGCCAGCTGGCCGACATGCACTTCTTCGAAACGCTGGTTCGAGTCCATCGCGCTTCGGAGGGCGTGGCCTTCGACGGCGTCATCAAGCCCGCCGGAGGGATCGAGCCAAGCGTGGCCGCCGCCGATGCCGCCCTGAAGGGCGGCAACGTCGACGCACTCGTCACCGAAATCACCGGCAAGATCGAGCACGGCATCCGTGCGCGCTACGCGGCGGCACGGGCGGCACGGGCCAGCGCCGATACCAGTGTCGCGAACGGCCGGGCCTACGTGAACGACTACGTGCAGTACATCCACTACGTCGAGAATGTGGATCGGGTGGGGGCAGGCACCGCCCATGGCGCGGGGGAGCACAGCGTGGCCGTGGGGCAAGACGCGCACTGAGTACGGCTGGCGGTACCTCGGATTGGCCGGTCCGGTTGGCGTCCTCCCGACGCCAGCCGGACCGGCGGGTTCTACCAGGTTGCGAGACCGTGTCGGCGCGCCATGCGTCGATAGTAGATCGGGTTGCCGATCGCCATGAGAGCCGCGCTGATCGGGGCCGTCCACAAGAACATCGAAAGGGTGGGCGGATGTCCCGTGATGGGGCGGAGCAGCGCCATGAGTCCGAAGACAACCCACAGGACGAGAACCAGCAACACGCCCGAAACGGCCGATATCGCGATCATCGCCGGTAATTTCAGAAACGGTGGAGGCGGCAGGAATATGCCGACGGAGCACAAGCCGGTCCGGATCGGCGGTGCGAAGTTGCTCCGAGCAATTCCGCCGCCCTCCATATGCCGCAAGTACGCCTCGATACGTTGCCTGGGCTGCATGTCGTGGATTCCGAACAGGGGCGCTCTCTCGATCGCGGTGGCTGGCTTGCGCGCAACCTGACCCGTCTGCAGGATATCGGCAGGCCTCGCTGTCGGACAGGCGGTTAGCGCCAGCCCTTGCCGGAACAAGGCAGGCAGAGTGCACTTTCTCGGCAGCGTCGCCTCTGCCCCGGTTTTACGGGCGGCTCAGTCGCCGATGCGCCGCCAGACCGACATCGGCACGTTGCCGTCCGGACGCGGCGGTACCCGGTAGCTGAGCGTGTCGCCGCGCAACTCGAAGGCGCGGCTTTGCTGCTGTCCCTCCCAATTGGGGAAGGAGGCGCCTTCGATATGGAACACCAGCTGGTGCCGGCCCGGATCGACCGCAAGCATGCCGTAGTGGGTGCTTGCGCCCATCACGGCTGCCCGATATTCCTGCGCGCTGGCCTTGGCCTTGTCCGGGTTGGCGAAGCGCGGGCGGTCGGCACGGAAAATCTGCAGCGAGTAGTGACCCGCGCGGTCGATCAGCAGCAGCCCCTTCGGCGCATCGCCGTAGTCGTGCGAGCGCGTGCCGTCCGGATGCAGCACGTCGGCCGCCACCAGCGTCCAGGTGCCGGCCAGCGAGACATCGCCGCGGGTGTCGGCCGCCCCGATGCCTGAGGCCCAGGCCAGGCCGGGCAGCAGACAGGCGAGGGCGGCAAGGCGGGAGAAGGTACGGTACAGGCTCATGGGGCTTTCCTCTTTCGAATCGGGTGGCGCACGCGTGGGTGAGGCGCCGATCGTAGGACTTGCCGAAACGCGGGAAAACCGAATAATTCGAGGGTAATACTTTCGAATTGCTTACCGATGCCGCTCCCCAATCTCGACATGGATGCTTTGCGCAGCCTGGTGGCGATCCTGCACCTGGGCGGACTGGCGCGTGCCGCGGAGCGGGTCGGGCGCTCGCCCTCGGCGATCAGCCAGCAGATGCGCAAGCTGGAGTTGCAGCTGGGCCAGCCGCTGTTCCGCAGGCAGGGCCGCCGCGTGGTGCTGACCGAGGCGGGCGACCGCGTTCTCGCCTACGCGCGGCGCATCCTGGAACTCAATGACGAAGCGGTCCACGCGGTGCGCGGTGCGGCGATCGACGGCACGGTGCGCTTCGGCCTGCCGGGCGATTTCGCCGAGTCCTGGTTGCCGATGGCGTTGGGGCAGTTCCGGAAGGCCTACCCGGCGGTGCGGGTGGATGTGCTGGTCGAACGCAACGGGCTGCTGCTCGAACGGCTCGACCGCGGCGAGCTCGACCTGGTGCTTGCGATGAACCAGGGCGGGCGCGCGGACGCCGAGCGTCTGGCCACGCTGCCGATGATCTGGATCGGACCGGCAGGAACGGGCGAGGTCGTACGGCCGGATACGGTGCTGGATCTGGCGCTCTACCAGCCGCCGTGTTTCTTCCGTCAGGCGGGTACGGCGGCGCTGGATCGGGCCGGCATCGCCTGGCGGCCGGCTTTCGTCACCGCCAGCCTGCACAGCCTGTGGGCCGGCGTGGCCGCGGGCCTGGGCATCACCGTGCGCACGGGTGCCGACCTGCCGCCCACGCTGATGCGCCTGGATGAACGTCACGGCCTGCCGTCGCTGCCGGGCGTGGAGCTGTGCCTGCATGTCGCCCCCGGCTCGCCGTCGGCGGCGCTGAGCCACCTGCGGCAAGCGGTGATGGAGCAGGCACGGACGCATCTGCGCAACAAGGGGACGATGCTCGGCAGCTCGTCCTCGCCGGGACCTTCACGCCGCCAGGCCCGCTAGGCTGCCGCGCGCATCCGGGATCGTGGTCTTGCGCAAGGAAGGCGGGGCGAGGCGCGCTCAGCTTGTCTTTCCGCAAGCCGGGACGCACGTGCACGCTTGACCGGCGGTACCGCTCGGGCAGCGCCACCATGGCCGCGCACGGGACTGAGCTCGAGGTAAGGGTGGGCGATCATCAGGCAACGGTCGGTGTCGACCAGGCAGGACTTGAACCGCCCCCGCCAGGGTATGCCGGCACGTCGATGGCGGTTTGCGGTCCGGCGGCGCCGGCAGCCGGTGCCCGTGGTTGCCCACGAAAACGTAGGCATGCGCGTCCGGGAGCTGCTCGGCCATGGCTTCGCGCAGCAGGTCGTGGACGTGGTTGCGGTCGAGGTCGTCGACGAAGATCGCGCAACGATTGACGCCACGCCGGGCGACATGAAGGGGCGCCCCGGGAAGCTGGAGGCGCGCACGACATGGCATGCCGCAGGCTTGCTGTCGATGGCTCACCCGCGCCGTCGGGAGGCCGGAGCGATGGCGCCAGGCCGCGCCGGAAGGCCTGGTTGCCGGATTCTCTCCGCCCCTTTGGGACGCCCCGTTTCCCTTTGCAGCAGCGCTCAGTACCGCGCCGCCGTCAGCGGCGCATCAGCCCACTGCCACGCGGCCACCTGCCGCGCTGACGTTTCGCGCGCGGCATCCGCCTGACCGAGTTCCTGCTGCGCCTGCGCCAGGCCGAACAGCGACCAGCCGTTGAGCGGGTAGGTCTTCAGATCCTGCTCGAAGGCTTCCGCCGCGCCCTTGGCGTCGCCCGCTTCGAGCAGCGCGGCACCCAGGTAGGGGCGGACCGGCAGCGGCCAGTCGGCCGGTTCGTTGTAGGCCAGGGCATCTTCGGCGGCCGCCGCTTCGCGCAGCACAGTGATGGCCTGCGCGTGCTTGCCCCGCGCACGCAGCAGTTCGCCGCGCAGCAGGGCATCGGCGACGCGCAGCACGCCGTCGGCGTGGTTGATGTCGAAGAAGCTCACCTTGGCCATAGCCGGGTCGATGGCGATCGCGTGCAGCGCAGCGGCCTCGCGCGCGGCCTCGGCCAGGGCGCCCTTGCGCGCCTGGGCCATGCCGCGGGCGAAGTGGTGGATCGCGGCCGGGTACGGCAGTGCCGGCGGCGCGGCGGTATCGGCGAGGATCGCGTCCCAATCGCCGAAGCGGACCCGGGTGAGCAGCGGCGTGACCACGAACTGCTGCATGAACTCCATCGGCGCCGCGCCCATCGCGGCACGGTCGGCGCGCCGGGCGGTCTGCTCGGCCGCCTGCAGCGCAAGCGTGCGCGAGCCGGTCAGGCCGGTGGTCATGGTGGCGAAGTGCCAGTTGTGCGGCACGTAGCCCAGCGGGTAGACGCCGTTGCTGCCGCGGCACATCGCCAGGAAAGCCGTGTCCGCGGTGGTGGCGGCGAGGTTGGTCAGGGTGGCGTCGTGGTAGCGGCCGACGCGGATGTAGGTGTGCGCGGGCATGTGCACCAGATGGCCTGAGCCGGGCGCCAGCGCCGCCAGCGCATCCGCCCAGGGTTCGGCGCGCCGTGGTTCGGGCGAGGACTCGGTGGCGTGGATGTAGTAGTGCATCGCGCCAATGTGGCGCGGGTTGCGCGCCAGCACGCGTTCCAGTTCGCCGAGCAGGCGCGGGGTGAACTCGGCCGGGCTGCCGTCCTTTTCCCAGTACGCCCAGGGCGAGAGGTCCATCAGCGCTTCCGCATACAGCGTCGCTGCGTCGTCGTCTTCGGGGAACTGCTCGACCACGCGCGCCATCGCGTCGGCATAGGCACGGTCCAGCGGTGCGCGATCCGCCGGCGCCGGGTCGGCATAGCGCAACTGCAGCGCCTGGATCAGCGCGCGGTCGACCGGGCGTGCGGTGGCGGCCAGGCGCGCGGCGCGCGCGGCGAGGGCAGTGGCGTCTTTCGCGTGCGCCGGGTCCATCGGCAGGTTGATGTTCGGCCCCAGCACCAGGGCCTGGCCCCACACGCACATCGCGCATTGCGGGTCCAGCCGCGCCGCCTCGGCAAAGGCGCGCCCGGCCGCCTCGTGGTTGAAGCCGTAGGCCATGCGCAGGCCCTGGTCGACATAGCGCTGCGCGGCGGGCACGCGGGTGGCCACGTCGTGGTGCAGGTCGCCGAAGGTATCGAACAGCGGCGGGGTGGCTTCGGCGGCGGATGCTGCGTCGCGGGTCGCCTTCGGCGCCGGATCGCAGCCCACCAGCAGGACCGCCAGCAGCGGCAGGAGCAAGGGTCGACGGATCATCGTGGTTCTCCCATGGTCGGTTCGGGCACAGGGGGACGCGGCGGATAGCCTAGCCCGAGTCGGCGGGAAAAGGGCGCGCGATTTCCGCTTTCCGCGCACGGGCCGGTTCGCCGCGATCCGGTCCGGAACCGGGCGGCAACACCTTCCACGTCCACATTGTCCGTGGCAGTTTTTGGCCATCCAGCCGGCTGTTGCGGCTCCACTCCGGAAGGCTCACCATGGGCGACGTGCGAGAATGCTTCGCCGTGTTCGATCGCGCGCCATGTGCGATGAAGTGGCGAGGGGAGACACAACGTTTCGGGGCAGGCACGAACGCCATCGCGCTCCTGGGTTTCCCCGGGGAAATGGCGGCGCGATGTGCCATCGGGCTCAGCCGTGCTCCCGGCACCGTGATCGACACGGTGGCCAATCCGGGCCGAGCCGTCCGCTGTGGAAAGAGCTAATCGGGGGCGTCATGACCACGAACCACGCGCAAGCGCTCTATGTGCCTGCCAGGCCGTTTGCCCTGGCGATCGACCGCTGGATCTGGGTTTTCATGGCGGCTTTCTTCATCGCCATTACGCTGGCCGGCTTCATTCCGGACTCGCTCGGCAAACTTGCCATGGTGCGGGCCGGGGCAAGGCCGCCGTTCCCGCCGATCCTGCACGTGCACGCGGTCCTGATGGGCGCCTTCCTGCTGTTGCTGCTCACCCAGGCCTGGCTGATGGCGACCGGCCGGCGCGATCGACACATGCTGCTGGGGCGCGCGGCCTTCGTGCTCGTTCCGGCCATCGTCGTGGTCGGCTTCATCCTCGTCCCGACGATCTACCAGCAGGTCTGGAACGGCGCCCAGGCAGCACCGCCGCCGGTGCGGGAACAGTTGCGGCAGACGCTTCATTTCCTCGACAACATCGCGTTGCTGCAGACGCGCATCGGCATCTTCTTTCCGCTCTGCATCGTGCTGGCGCTGCGGGCACGGCACGCCGATCCCGGCTTTCACAAGCGGATGATGTTCCTGGCCGTCGCCACGCCGCTGCAGGCGGCGATGGACCGGATCGCCTGGCTGCCGACCACCGCCCCGGTCAGCCCGCTCTCGACCGATCTCTACACGCTGCTGGCGGTATCACCGCTGTTCGTGTGGGACGTGGCCCGGCATCGGACGGTGCACCGGGCCTACCTGGTATGGCTCGGCCTGTACCTGCCTTTCGCCGTCGCCGTCCACCTGCTGTGGGACACGCCGGGATGGCACGCGCTCGTGCCGCGGATCCTGGGGCCGTGAAGGGTGTGGCGACGGGGCGGCACCGGCGGCGCTCTCCGCCGGGTGACTGCTGCCACGCTGCGCCGTGACGGTGGCCGAAGCCGTCGGCCTGAAGGCCCGCGAACTGGGCGTAGGTCGGAGTGGCCACCTCCCGGTGTTACCCCTCGTTGTCAGCCATATTGCGACAGGCCGGCTTCCAGTTCGAAATACCGCCCCACGATAAAGGGGTGCTCGTCCTGCATATACAGTCTCGACTTGGACTCCCGCAGCTTTCGCACGCAGTCGACGAGCCGCTGCAGATCGTTGGTTTCGAAGGTCAACAGCCACTCGTAATCGCCGAGCCCGAAGCCATAAACGCCATTGGTGAGGATGTCGGGCGTGAATTCGTGGCCGATATCGCCATGATCCCCTATGAGTGCTTTGCGCTCCCATTTCGGCAACAGATAATATTCCGGCTTGCGAATGAAGGGGTAAAAGCACAGGTATTCCCTCGGCCGCATGCCGATCGCGAAGGATGTCGGGTGTTCGGAGAATTCGAACGGCTTGGTGACTCCGGTAAAGGCGTGGGGCGTGGTTATATACCGGCCAAAGGACGAGCGCCTGATCTCCAGCTGCAGATCCTGGATGTCGTTGAAATGATCGGCGAACATCCAGAAGAGGATGTCCGTATGGGCCTGGAAGCCCTGGACCGCGTAGGTTCCACGCAATCCCACCCGGTCTTCGTATTTCCGGAAGATGTCGACCACTTCCTTGATGGCGGCGATCCTGTCGCCCTTCTCCGATTCGTGCCATGCCGACGTGTACTTTATCGCCAGCTGTGCGGTGTACTGAGTTCGCATGTTGGTTGCTTTCCGTGACTATGTTGGGAGTGTCAAAGCGACTGCCTGATCGCCGCAATCTGCTTGCCGTGAAGCTCGTCGTGGATCCAGATGGTGTCGAGCAGGTTCTTCAGGCTGACCCTGCCGAAGGCGGGATGCTCCAGTGACCGCTCGGCCAGGACGCATTCGTGCGTTTCGTTGAATACCGACTGCAGGTCCCTGAAGCGCGATTCCTCCAGCAAGCGGATCAGCTGCGCCTTGGTGAATCGCTCGGCGGTTGCCTGCTCCTCGTCGCAGCCTTGCTGCAGGCCGGCCGCCAGAAACGACGCGTCCTTTTCCTCGACCTTCCCGCTGCGGGACTGCAGTGCATCGAGCACCATGGCCGCGGTTTCCCGCTCGCTCGCGTAAAGGTGGTGAACGATCTGGCCGATCGAGGGCCCGCCGGTATGCGGCTTCGCATTCAACTGCTCTTCCGTCAGGCCTTCGAGGCTGTCCAGGAGCTTCTCGCGAGTCGTGCCAAGGTTTTCAATCAACATGTGATGCCTCTCGTGAGTTCAACAGGTTTCTTTGCGCCAGATGGTCGACCAGGTCGTGCGCGACCTGCTCCCCCTGTCGAATGCAGTCCGGCAGGCCCACGCCTCCGTAGGTGGCGCCGGCCAGGAAGACGCCAGGGAACTGCGTGGCGATGGTCTTGCGGGTGTCCCCGAGGCGCTCGAGATGGCCTACCGAGTACTGCGGCATCGCGTGCTTCCAGCGGGTCACCTGGTAAAAGGCCGGTGTTTCGCGAAGCGCCATGAGGTGCCGCAAATCGGCCATGACGGTGTCGACGATGGTGGCGTCGGACTCGTCGACAAGTTGCGCATCATGCGGGCCACCGATGTAGCAGCGCAGTAACGCCGCGCCGTTCGGGGCCACGTGAGGCCATTTGAGGTGCGCCCAGGTGCACGCCGTGATCGCATGCCCCGACCCGCGTGGCACTACGAAGCCGGTGCCGTTCAGCGACATGCCTGCGGTTCCCTGCGGGAACGCCATCACGACATTGGCGACGGACGTCGGCGGAGTCAGCAGCACGGGCGAGATGGCATTTCCTGCGGCAGGAAACAGCTTCACGGCGGCAGAGCCCGGTACGGCCAGGATGATCGAGCAGGCGTCCAGCGTGCGCCCATCGTCCAACTCCACGCGATAGTGCCCGCCCTGCCTGCGGATGGCTCTTGCGGGGCTGCCTTTCATGATCGTGCACGACTTCAGGCGACTTTCGATCCGCGCGGTCAGTGACTGCAGCCCCGTCTTGAAGCTGAGGAATTGCCCCTGGGCTTTGCCGGCGGGCGCCTGCCTGACATGGGCGTATGCTCCGCTCATCGCGCGGATCAGGCTGCGGCGGTTTTTGCTCAGTTGATGGATCTGCGGGAACAGGGCCTGCAGGCTGTAGTGGTCGATGTCGCCGGCGTAGATGCCCGACAGCAGCGGCTCGATCAGGCGATCGACGATGTGATTCCCCAGATGCCTTCGGAAAAAATCGCCGACCGGCTGGTCGCCGCCGGTTTCCTTCCGCGGCCAGAACAGATCCTGGACTACCCGCATCTTGCCTAGCGGGGAGAGCAGCGGCGACCTCAGGAGCGGCCACAGCCTGACGGGAATGCCCATCATCGTGCCGGCAGGGATCGGATAGAGCCGATCGCCTCGCGCGATGAAGGCCTGCCCCGTGTGGTTGCGTACCAGCTCGTTTTCCAGGCCGATGTCCTGCACGAGCTGGTAGGCGCTCTTCTTGCTCGCCACGAAGGAGTCGGGGCCGTGTTCCATCAGGAAGCCGTCGCGGATCGTCGTCCTGATCTTCCCGCCGAGCCGAGGCTCCGACTCCAGTAACGCAAGCCTCGGCGCCGAGCCCATGTCCTCCAGTCGGCGTTGCAGATAGAAGGCCGCGGTGAGCCCGGTGATGCCGCCACCGATAATGGCGGCGTGCAGCGGCTGCCCGGTCATGCGGGCACCCCCGCCTGGTGCGCCAAAGCGTCGCTTGCCGCATCGGCCAGGCAGTCAATGAACAGGGGGGCGGTGTTTGGCATGGCGGGGCGGATATAACGCCCTCCCAGGGCCGTTACGACCGCCCGGCATTCGACGTCCAGGTCGTAGAGAACCTCGAGATGGTCGGCGACGAATCCGGTCGCACAGTAGACGAAGGTGCGGTAGCCGCCGCTGCTCCACAGATCACGGGTCAACTCGCGGATGTCCGGGCCCAGCCACGAATCGGCGGTTCTTCCTGCGCTCTGCCATCCGGTTGCGTAGTGTTTCAGGTGTGCCGCCTGGGCAATTGATCGTGCGCTTTCTTCCAGCTGGCGCGGGTAGCGGTCGGGGGGACCCAGCATCGCCGCGGGCAAGCTGTGCGCGGAGAAAATGACGACGGTCGTGCGCAGGTCATCCTCGGGGATGACCGCGAGGGCAGTCCGGATCTGCTCGGCCCAGTAACGTACGAATTTTCCTTGCCGGCACCAGTCGGACACGACCGTTATCGCAGGTCCGCCCAGCCACGCAGCTGCACCCTGTGCGCGCTCGCCGTAACCGTGGACGCTGGCGTTGGCATCGTAAGGTGCCAGCGCCAGGGCAACGGCCTGCGTGATGCCATCGTGGTGCATGGCTTCGACGGCATCTTCAATGAACGGCTCCGCGTGTTTCAGACCGATGTACAGCTTGAATCGCTGATCGGCATGGCGGGCATTCAGCCGTATCGCCAGCGCGTCTGCCTGCGCTTTCGTGATGCGGGCGAGCGGCGAGGTGCCGCCAATGGCCTGGTAGCGGTTCCTGAGCTCCTGCAATAGCGCGTCGGATGGACGCTGTCCGTGACGGATGTGGGTGTAGAAGGAATCGATGGAGTCGGGACCGTGCGGCGTGCCGTACGCCATGAGCAGCAGCCCGGTGGTTTGTTGCGACATGGCGTCGCGTTCCCTCTGTATGGGTCTTCCGACATTCATGGGTAATCCCGGAAATAATCCTTCCCGGGGTCTGTCCTGGCGGGTCGAGGTCGAGTGGTACGACCGTTGTCGCAAAAGCCCGGTCGCGTATGGGATGCACTCTTGTGGCCATGCACTCGATGCATGGCGGGATGCCGTGCAGCGTGAATGCGATGGCAGCTCGAAATCGCATCGATACTCTCCTTCCCGGAGAGTTGTCGCTTTTATACGACCCGGCCCTGTGGGCCGCACTGATACAGATCAGCCGGTGATTTTCGTGCGGTGCCCCTCGGCTTGGCGCGAGAGGCGGAAGTCGGCGCGCCGCCGCGCCGCCGCTCGCAGGGTCCGCAGCGCCTTCGGGCTCTTTTCATCATGGTCAATATGGGTATCGGCGCGTGGCGTAGCTTGAGCTCGTCCTGACGGGCGATTTCGGCCCATGCCCAAGCTTCCATCCGTTGTTCGTTCTACCTGGCCCCGCTGGATGGCGCGGCGTTGCCCGCGTTCCTGCCCGGCCAGTTCCTGACCTTCGCCGCCGTCGCCGGGGACGACCAGGCCAGCCCGCTCGTCCGCTGCTGTTCGCTGTCCGCGCCGCCCGATCCGACGCACTATCGCATCACGGTCAAGCGCACGCCGGCACCGGCTGGCCGGAGCTTCCGGCGGGAAAGGTCGCGAACCATTTCCATGACGCGGTGCACGTCGGCGACGTGCTCAAGGTGAAGGCGCCGACCGGCCGCTTCGTGCTCGATCCCGACCCCGACGTGCCGGTGGTGCTGATCGCCGGCGGCATCGGGATCACGCCCCCGCTGTGCATGCTGCGCGGGTGTCTCGCCGCGCAGCCCGGGCGTCGCGTATACCTCTACTACGGTGTGCGCAGTGCGCGGGAACAGGTGTTCGGCCAGCGGCTGGCGGCGCTGGCGCAAACCCATCCGGCCTTCCGTCTGCACGCGGTGTGCAGCAACCCCGCGCCCGCGGATCGGCGGCTTCGGCGCCGGCATGCCGGCGCGAACCGGCTGGTTCCAGAGGGGGATGGTGACTTCCCTCGGGCGCGCGTATCGTGGCCGGGCGCATATGTCCAATATGCGTACTTGCGTGGACGCCCGTCGGCACGACCGACCCCGGCGTCCCAGGGGACGCGGTCACCTACTCACGAACGGGAGACCGACATGATGAAGACTCGACTGCTCGTCGCAGTGGCGGCCGTGGCGTTTGCCACCGGCGCGCTGGCGGCGACGCCAACCACCCTCAAGCTGCACAAGGCAGGTACCACCACGCCCACGACCACGCCCGTGGGCGGGCAGGCGCTGACGAACCTGGAACTGGATCCGGCCATGACCGCGGGAGAGGCCGATTCGGGCGCCGGCGGCGAACTCGGGCCGCAGCCAGTGGTGAACCGCAGCATTGCCCGCGGTCACGCCGGCAGCAACCGGATGGGAACGGCCCGCCGCGCGAAGGCGAACCCGCAGTTGCTGGGCGGTTTCGATGGCCTCGATTTCCATGACCAGCGTTATGCCAACGGCGGCAACCAGTTCTCGGTGGAGCCGCCCGACCAGGGCCTGTGCGCCGGCAACGGCTTCGTCATGGAAAGCGTCAACGACGTGCTGGCGATCTATGACAAGGCCGGCAACGAGCTCGTCGGTCCGGTCGATCTCAACACCTTCTACGGCTACCCCGCGGCGATCAACCGCACGACCGGGGCGTACGGGCCGAGCATCACCGACCCGTCCTGTTACTACGATGCCGGCACGCAGCGCTGGTTCCAGGTCGTGCTCACGCTGGACCGCGTCGGCACCACCTCGTCGCTGGCCGGCACCAACCATCTGGACATCGCCGTCAGCCAGAGTGCCGACCCCACTGGGGCCTGGACCATCTACCGGCTGCCGGTGCAGAACAACGGCACCGACGGCACGCCGGACCACAGCTGCGCGGGCGGCTTCTGCCTGGGCGATTACCCGCACATCGGCGCCGATGCCCATGCGATCTTCCTGACCACCAACGAGTTCGCGCTGTTCGACAACGGCTTCTACGGCGCGCAGATCTACGCCATCTCCAAGCAGGCGCTGGCAACCGGTGCCGCTGCGCCGAACGTGGCGCTGTTCAACGCTGGCGACCCGAGCATCCCCGCGCCCGCATTCACGGTCTGGCCGGCCATCTCCTCCGGCGGGCAGTATGTCGACACGCGCGGCGGCACCGAGTACCTGCTGAGCTCGGACGCGGTGTTCTACGACTCGGGCGTCTCGAACACGCTGTGGCTGTGGTCGGTGTCGAACACGCAGGCCATCGACAGCGCGCCGGCGGCGCTGACGCTGAACGTGTCGCCGCTGACCGTGCAGACCTATGCCGTGCCGAGCAGCCTGGCGCGGCAGAAGCCGGGCAGTGCGCCGCTGCGCGACTGCTTTGCCCTGACCGGCTGCGCGCCGACCTATCTCGGCTACCCGAACATCGTCTATCCGGCGCCGCGCCCGATGGCGGTGAACGACTCGCGCATGCAGCAGGTGAGCTACGCCAACGGCAAGCTCTGGGGCACGCTGGATACCGACGTGCTGCTGGCCGATGGCAGCCACGGCTCGGGCATCAACTACTTCGTCATCAATCCGGCGTCCGGCGGTCTCTCCGCCAACGGTACGCTGGCCTTGCCTGACGCGAACCTGACCTACGGTGCGGCGGCCGTCACGCAAAGCGGGCGCGGCGTCATCGCGTTCACCGTGGTCGGCCCGAACGATCATCCGGGCGCCGGCTATGCCGGGCTGGACGCGAAGCTCGGCGCCGGCGAGGTGCATATCGCCGCGGCGGGTGCGGGGCCGTGGGACGGCTTCACCGGCATCCCCTACCTCGCCGGCGATCGTCCGCGCTGGGGCGATTACGGCGCGGCGGCGGCCGACGGCAACACGATCTGGACTGCCTCCGAATACATCGCCCAGACCTGCACCCTCAGCCAGTACCTGACTGCCCCGCGGTTCCAGTGCGGCGGTACGCGCGGTGCGCTGGGCAACTGGGCCACCCGCATCTCGGCGATCGGTCCGTGAGCCGGCTGCGTCCCCGCCGCGGCGTCGAAAAGCGCGTGGGCGGGGGCGGGCCACACAAGGCGTGCCGCCAGTCAGGCACGCCAGGCACCTGATCCGGCGCAGCCAGCGACGGACAACCGGGCGGGTGCGCTGGAGAGGGCAGGGTCGCTCTTTTCGACCACCTGCCGGACAGGCAGGACCGGCCGGCTCGCCCCGGGGCGAGCCGGCCTTCGCGCCGCGCTATTTGCCGAGCGCCTTCACCGCGTCCAGCGTCTCCTGCACATGCTTCTTCGGGCTCAGGTTCGAATAGACGTGCACGATCTGCCCGGACGGGGCGATCACGTAGGATGTGCGGTCCGACCAGCCGGGCCGCAGCGGCAGCAGTGCATCGTATTCCCTGGCGATCTTCGCGCCGTTGTCGGCGGCGACCGCGAACTTGCCGCCGCAATGCTCGGTTTCCTGCGAGAACGCCGCCAGTTCCGCGGTATTGCCGGCGGTGACGCCGATCACGGTGGCGTGCTGCGCCTTGAACTGGTCGATGGCCTCTGAGAACAGGTGCGCTTCCAGGTTGCAGCCCGGGGTGTGCGCGGCGGGGAAGAAATACACCACCACCGGCCCCTTCTTCAGGGCATCGGCGAGCTTGAACGTGAACGGCTGGCCGGCAAGATAGGCCGGCGCAGAAAAGTCGGGCGCCCTGGCGCCTTCCTTCAGTGCCGCCAGGGCCGGTGCGGCGAGGGTGGCGCTGCCGACGAGGGCGAGCGCGGCGAATTTCAACAAGGCGTTCATGGCGATTCCTCGGGCCAAGGGGTCAGACAGCTTATACGCCAGAAGCGCCCGGGCGGATGCCGCGGCTGCTCGCGGCGCGGGCTTCGCCTCGTTGCCTCGGTGGCACGGATCATGGCCATGGCTGCTTTCTCCGCAGCCCGTCGCCGGGCCGGAGTTCTGGTATGTTGGCTGCGGGGAACCGGTCTGCATGTCCATTCGCACTCACCCGGCGGAGGTCAGCCACATGGGCCACGACAAGTCACGATCGAGCGTTTCAGTCGGCGCGGTCGACTGGAATGATCCGCATCTGGATGCGCTGCTGCAGAAAGTCGACGGCTGGAAGGTCGACAACCGCAGCGACCAGCCGCCGCAGGAAGTGCAGATTCACGTCAGCTCCGGGTGGACGGCCAACTCCGTCGTGAGCAAGCCGGCCCAGCTGATTTCGATCGACGAGCAGACCATGGTGCTGGTGACCCGGTTTCCGCTGCCACAGGGCGACCATGTGCGCGTGGACAACCAGCAGGCGGGTGGCACGCGCAGCGTGTGGGGCTGGATTATCGAAGGACGCGAGGGCTACCGCATCGAGGACCGCGAGCACGGCCTGTTCCTGAACAAGTTGCGCATCGGCTGAAGGCAGGGCGGCACGCGCCATTCGCGCTCGCTGGCGGTACCCGGTCTGGCGCCATGGCGCGAGCGGCGCCGGCGGTCAGCACTCGTGCAGCCAGTAGATGCTCACGCCGTTGCTGCAGTCTTCCGCGCGCCTGCCGGCGCGGCCTTCGACCACCACGCCCCATACGCTGCGCATGCCGTCGCCGTAGAAGCGGTCCACGCGTACATATTCGGCGGTGGGAATCGGGAAGCTGGCTTCCAGCACCATGACCTTGTCGCGCTTCCACACCAGCACCGCCGTCCGTCCGCCGCCGGCGCTCCAGCCGATCTGCACCTGCACTTCTTCCCGCGGGAAGTTATCGCGGTTGTCCAGGTCCCAGTCCTCGATCTTGCTCAGCAGCTTCTGCAGCTGGGGATCGCTCCAGTCGACGCGATTGCCTGCGCGGGTGGGGTTGCTGCGGTCGACCATCATGCTGGCCATTCGCTGCGGTGGGCGGTGCTGGCGCGGCCGAGCTCGCCATGTGCGTCCGTGCGCCGCTGGCACGCGCCCGGCAGGCATGGCCGACGTGGCCGGCGGCCCCCGTTTCCCGCGGGTGGCGTCGTTGCGCTAAAGAGCATCCGGATGTGGCGTGGCATCGATGGATCCTTCGGGTTTGCTACGGTCATCGGCACGGCGCCGGTTTCCTGAAGGGGTGCGGGGCCGGAACGCGAGCGGCCCGCCCGGCGGCAGGCTTTCACGCACGTCGATGCCGCTGCTCCGGCGCGGGGCTTCAGGCTTCGGCCAGGTTGCCGGCGTCGGCGACGACCCGGTTGCGCCCGGCGCGCTTGGCGCGGTACAGCGCGACGTCTGCCTCCTTGCACAGCCGCTGCAGCCCGTAGCCGGAGGTATCGGTGGAGGCCAGTCCGACGCTGGCGGAAATCGCTATGTGCTGCCCGTCCTTCTCGATCGGCGTCGTGCCGATCGCGATCCGGATGCGCTCGGCGATGTCCAGGCCCTGGTTGCGGGAACACTCGTGCAGCAGGATGCCGAATTCCTCGCCGCCCAGGCGGCCGAACAGGTCGCTGGGGCGCAGGTGCTGCTGGCAGATCGCCACGGCCCGCTTCAGCACGGCGTCGCCCATGGCGTGGCCGTGGGTGTCGTTGATCTGCTTGAAGTGGTCCAGGTCGATGGAGATCAGGCAGGCGTGGCCGAGCTTCTTCTCCAGCAGGCGCAAGATGCGATCGGCCTCGTTGATGAAGTGCTGGTGGTTCAGGATGCCGGTGAGCCCGTCGCGGATCGCCATGCGCTTGAAGCGCCTCTGCGAGCGCATGGTGCGGAGCAGCCAGAGCGCGATGGCCGCCAGCAGGATGATCAGCAGCGTGATGTAGAGCCGGTCGGTCTCCGCGGCCTTGGCGTCCAATGCTTGCTGCAGCTTGAGGACACTGTTTTGCCTGCCAAGCTCTTCGGTTTCCAGCTTGCGGGTCAGAATCTGCTGCTGGACCGTCTGGTAAGCCAATGCCTGTGCGGAGGCATCATTGAGCGAGCCCTTGTCCTGGGCGACATAGCGTTCGTAGTAGGCAAGCGCGGCGGCTGTGTTGCCGTGCCGCTTGGTGACCAGATAGAGCACTTCATACGCATCTTTGAGGTAGTCGTTGACGTCGTCCGGGCCGGCCATCGCCAAGGCGGCGAGTGCCGCCTTTTGGGCGTCATCGTCTTTACCCAGCTGTGCATACGCCTGAGCTCGTTGCACCTGCGCGGACAGCGTGTGCGGGTAGTAATGGTTGATCCGGATGACGGGCGCTATCCGGTCGAGCAGCGCCAAGGTCTTGGCCGGCTGGTGTTCTTCCAGGTGGAGCGTGCCGAGGATGAGCTGCATGGTCGTCGCCATGATGGGCTGTCCAGCCGCTTCGCATGTCTCGATGGCCTGCTGCAGTTCCGGACTCGCGGAGGTGAGCCGCTTGGCGTTGTAGAGCGCGGCCACCAGCTTGGTACGCGAGTAGCACGAGGTCGTCTTCGAAGGATCGATGTCCTCCATCATGTGGGCGTACTTGATCGCCAGATTGGTCTGCCCGGCCAGGTTCAACGTCTGGGACAGGTAGCTGAGGACCTGGAGGCGGGCCTCTTTGTCCCGGATTCGGGGCAGGTCGATCGTGAGCTGCTGGGCCAGTTGGAAGGCGTCTTCATAGCGGCGACCGACCGCCAGGTTGTTCATGAGCAGCGCCGATGCCTTGGTGGCAAGCGTCGGATCGCCTGAATGGCCGACCACATCGCGCAGCGGCTGCTCCGCTGTGGCGTAGCTGCCCTCCAGCGAAGACTCGAGCGCGTCGAGATAGCGCAGATGCCATTGCTCGGCCGTCGTCAGCGCGGGCGATTCGCGATGGATCTGCGCCAGTCGTTCGATGAACTGCCGGTGGTCCTTGATGCGCAGCTCCTCGGTCCGGTCGAGGAAGGCGCTTGCGTCGGTAATCCGGGGGGGATCAGTAGCGCGACCTGCCAGCGCCAGGGCGCAAAGAAGCAGGGCGGCCAGGGCGGTCCCCCTTCCTCTTCCTTGCCGGCCGACGGGCATGGCGCGCGAGGCTATCGTTTGCGCGGCTCGTGGCGATCAGGTTCGGGTGGATGACGCGGTTCGTCGCCGCCGTCGTGGTCGGGTTCGTCTTCCTCGTGTCCCGGGGCATTGGAGATCTGCGGTGCCTTGTTCAGCTTGTGCCCGAACTCTCTGGACAGTAGCGAGCTGTCGCCGGCGGCAACGGCAGATCTGAGAGCTTCGGATGCATTCGCTTGTTCGAGCATCGGTTCAAGTTCGTCGGCGGATGCGTGGCGCAGCGCCGCGTTCTGGCCGATGGTTTCCAGCAGTTCGATCGTATCCGGCATGTTTCCCCCTTTTTCGGATTCCCCGGGCATGCGTTCTGCAAACGCCGCGGATGGCCACAGCGTGTCGGGCGATGCAGGACTTCCTTGGTCCAGCGCCGCCAGCCGCTCGCGCATGGCCCGATTCTGCTTCAAGGGCGCGGCGAGCGGTAGCACCACCGTTTCCCCGGCGGTCAGTTCGGAGCCGGGCTGGTTGCGCAGCGCCATGCGGCGAACCAGCGGGTGCTGGATCGGCAAGGTGGCGCCGCGGTAGACGCTCACCTCGTGGTCGAGCAGTGCTAAGTTGGCGCGAGTCCTTCTCCCGCCCATTGGAGTCGTCATGTCCGTTGCCTTTTTCGCCGGGTTGCCGGCTGCCGTGTCCCGCCGGGTGGCGTGCGGGGTCGTGGCCGTATTGATTGCGCTCGCGGTGGCTCCCCTGGGAGCGCGGCAAGTTCCGGGTGCCGGAGTGCCGCCGCCGCAGGACGTGCCGTACCCCGGCACGATCGCCATCCATGTCGATGCCGGCGACACCGCGCGAGGCATCTTCCGCGTGCACGAGACGATTCCGGTGCAGCCCGGCGCCTTGACCCTGCTGTATCCGCAGTGGATTCCCGGCGACCACTCGCCGACCGGCCCGATCGCCATGCTTGCCGGCCTCGCGCTGAGTGCGAACGGCAAGCCGCTGGCGTGGAAGCGTGACGAGTACGACGTGTACGCGTTCCACCTCGACGTCCCCGCGGGGGTCGCCAGCATCGACGTGGAGTTCCAGTACCTGTCGCCCCGCGATGGCGGATTCGAGATGACCGACCGCATGATGGACATGGAATGGAGCAAGCTGGCGCTGTATCCGGCCGGCCATTTCACCCGCGGCATCACCTTCGCGCCCAGCCTGACGCTGCCGCACGGCTGGCAGCTCGGCAGTGCACTGGAGCCGGCCTCGCAGTCGGGCGATACCACCACGTTCAGGCCGGTGACCTTCAACAACCTGGTCGACTCGCCGGTCTACGCTGGCCAGTACTTCAAGCGCGTCGATCTCACGCCGCCCGGCGGGGCGCCGGTGCACCTGGACGTCGTCGCCGACGCACCGAAGTACCTGGCTATGACGCCCGAACAGGTGCAGGCGCATCGCGCACTGGCGGTGCAGGCGACCAGACTGTTCGGCTCGCACCATTACGACCACTACGATTTCCTGTTCTCGCTGTCGGACCAACTGGGCGGCAACGGCACGGAGCACCACCAGTCCAGCGAGGACGGCCTGGGTGCCGACTACTTCACCGCCTGGGACGACAACGCGCCCGGCCGCGACCTGCTGGCGCATGAATACACCCATTCGTGGAACGGCAAGTTCCGCCGTCCGGCCGACCTGTGGACGCCCAACTTCAACGTGCCGATGGGCGATTCGCTGCTGTGGGTGTACGAGGGGCAGACGCAGTACTGGGGCTACGTGCTGACCGCGCGCGCCGGCCTGTGGACGCCCGAACAGTTCCGCGACGCGCTGGCGATGGTGGCGGCCAACTACGACCGCAACCGCGAGGGCTTCCAGTGGCGCACGCTCGAGGACACCACCAACGACCCGACCGCCGCACGCCGCTCGGGCCTGCCGTATCGCAGCTGGCAGATGAGCGAGGAGTACTACAGCGCCGGGCAGATGATGTGGCTGGAGGTGGACGCCAGGCTCCGCGCGCTGACCCACGACCGCAAGTCGCTGGACGATTTCGCGCGCGCGTTCTTCGGCGTCGACAACGGCAGCTACGTGACGAAAACCTACACCTTCGACGACGTGGTGGCCGCGTTGAACGGCGTGGCGAAGTACGACTGGGCGAGCTTCCTGCATGCGCACGTGGATACGCGCATGCCGCCGCTGCTGGACGGCATCGAGGGCACCGGCTGGAAGCTGGTCTACACCGACAAGGAGAGCGCCTACGAGAAGCAGTACAACAGCCGGCCGCAATCGTCGCGCCACCTGTACAACTTCGCCTGGTCGATTGGCCTGACCATGGCCAAGGGTGGCAAGATCAACGACGTGCGCTGGGAGGGTCCGGCGTTCAAGGCCGGGGTCAGCGCCGGCGCCACCCTCGTCGCGGTGAACGGCCATGACTACAGCGACGATGTGCTGAAAGATGCGATCACGGCGGCGAAAGGCAGCAAGGCGCCGATCCAGCTGCTGCTGAAATACCAGGGCGCCTATCGCACGCTGCCGGTGGATTACCACGACGGCCTGCAGTACCCGCACCTGGTGCGCATCGAGGGTACGCCGGATTACCTCGGCGAGATCATTGCGGCGCGGAAGTAGGCGAGGGCCGGAACGGCGCGGGGACCGACTCTGTATCTGTCCGGACGCCGGCTCAGCGCCGCGTCGCCAGCACGCCATCCAGCGCCGGCTGCGCCTTGAAGCCGGCTTGCTCCAGCCGCCTGGCCACCTCGCGCGGCACGTCGCGGCCGCTGGTGAGCTTGTTCGGGCTGCCGGTGTAGTGGAACAGCCGGCCGCCCTTGCGCAGCACGCGGGCCAGCTGGTCGTAGAACGCCTGCGCGTACAGTTCGCCGGCGATGCCGAAGCGCGGCGGGTCGTGCAAGAGCGCGTCCACCGAGGCATCGGCGAGCTGTGCGATCGCCTGCGACACGTCGGCATGGGCGAGCTGCAGGCGGCCGCCGCTGGCAGGTGACTCGGGATCGGGCGACCACGGGTTGAGCGTGCGCAGCCACAGCACGTCGGCGTTCTTCTCGAACGAGTGGATGCGCGTCGCGCCGGCCACCAGGCAGCAGGCGGCGAAGTAGCCCAGCCCGCCGCAGGTATCCAGCACCACCTTGCCGCGTGGCTCGACCAGCGCCACCTTGCGGCGCGCGTCGTCCAGCGGCGACGCTTTCGCCGTGGGCAGCATCTTGATGCCGTCGATCTCGAACGTGGGTGCGCCCCATTCGGTGGGCACCAGCTTGATCAGCGAGCCGGCGTAGCGCGCCACCGGCGCGAATGCGTCGCCGTCCCAGTAGTAGATCGTGCGGTCCTTCAGCGCGGACGGGTACGGGTAGCGCCGCTGCCGCCACAGCCAGGCGTCGGCCTGCAGCGAGGCTTCGCCGGTCGATGCCCCCAGATCCAGCGAGCCGCGCCATGCATCCGCGCCGGCGTCGCGCGCGGCCAGCAGCGAGGCGGCGACGGGGCGGGTGAGCAGGGGACCGGAGTAGTGCGGCACGGCGGGCTTTCCTGAAAACGACGGCGCAGCGAAGGAGCGGCATCGTAACCCGGCCGCTGCCCGGCGTGACGCAGGCGGGCTGGTCCGGCCGCCCTGCCTGCCGTCGTTTCCGCGCTACCCTTGCCGCTCCCGTCGCCGCTCCGAGGTGGAACATGGCCGTACTGGTCGGCTTTTCCGGCAGCCTGCGCAAAGGCTCGTTCAACGCCGCGCTGCTGCGTGCCGCGGTCGCGGCGATGCCGGCCGGCAGCCGGCTGCGGGTCATGTCGATCGCCGCCTTCCCGCTGTACAACGCCGACGACGAAGCCGCGCACGGCATTCCGGCCGAGGTCGCCGCGCTCAAGGAGGCGATTGCCGCCGCCGATGGCCTGCTGATCGCCACGCCCGAATACAACAACAGCATTCCCGGCGTGACCAAGAACGCGCTGGACTGGCTGACGCGGCCGCCGGCCGACATCCCGCGCGTGTTCGCCGGCAAGCCGGTGGCGCTGATGGGCGCCTCACCCGGCGGCTTCGGCACCATCCTGTCGCAGAACGCCTGGCTTCCGGTGCTGCGCACCATCGGTGCGGAGCTGTGGAGCGGCGGCCGCCTGCTGGTGTCGCGCGCGGGCAGCGTGTTCGATGCCGACGGCGCCATCGCCGATGCGCGTACCGGCGAGCAGCTGCGCCAGTTCATGCAAGGCTTCGTCGCGTTCGCGCAGGGCGGATCGGCGGGGAATCCGTGAAAGTCGCGGTTGATTGACCAAACGCAGGAGGTGGTGCCTTGTCTGATGCAAATGACACAACCCGTGTGAGTCCGGCGCCGCGGATCACCGGCCGCAGCAGTTCGCATTTCACTCGCCTGGTACGCGTGTTCGCGCAGGAGCTGGGCGTGGCCTGCGAGTTCGCCCCGGTCTACGACCTGGCGTCGCTCGAGGCGCGCGACTACGCGGGGAATCCCGCGCTCAAGCTGCCGGTACTCACCATCGATGGGGTGACGGTGTTCGGCGCCGAGAACATCTGCCGCGTGCTGGCGGAATCCGCGCCCGAGCGCCGGCGCGTCGTCTGGCCCGAGGACGTGCGCGAGCTGCAGGCGCGCAATGTGCAGGAGCTCGTCTGGCACGCCATGCAGGCGCAGGTGCAGCTCAGCTTCGGCACGCAGATCGCACACCTGCCGGCGGACAGCATCTACTTCGCCAAGGCCGCCGCGGGATTGCGCAACACCTTGGCGTGGCTCGACGAGAGGCTGGTGGCGGTCATCGAGGCGCTGCCGCCGCGCGACCTCAGCCTGCTGGAGGCGTCGCTGTTCTGCCTGGTCGAGCATCTGGCCTTCCGCACCACCGTCCCGCTGGCGCCTTACGGCCAGCTCACGGCTTTCGCCCGCGAGTTCGGCCAGCGGGCGTCGGCGCGCAGCACGGCGTACCGCTTCGATGCGCCGCCCTCCGCGGGGGAGTGAACGGCCACGTTCCGATGGACGGCTGCTTCACGGAAATTTGCCGGCTCCGTTCGGTGCTTCGCGATACAACAACCGTTTTCGTGCAGGGAGTGACGGCATGCTTCTCCACCGTTCCGGATTGCCGCCGCGAGGCGCGTCGCGGTTCGCGGCGACAGCGCCATGAGCCGCCGCTTCGACGCCATCATCGTCGGCGCCGGCCAGGCCGGCCCGCCGCTGGCGAACCGGCTGACCCGGGCCGGCCGGTCGGTGGCGCTGATCGAGCGCAAGCTGTTCGGCGGCACCTGCGTCAACACCGGCTGCATGCCGACCAAGACTCTGGTGGCCAGCGCGCGCGCCGCGCACATGGCCCGTCGCGCGGCCGATTTCGGCGTGGTGCTGACGGGCGCGGTGGGCATCGACATGGCCAGGGTCAAGGCGCGTGCCGATACCGTCATCGCGAACGCGCGGCACGGCGTGCGCACCTGGCTGGACGGCATGGACGGCTGCACGGTGATCGAAGGCCATGCGCAGTTCGAGGACGCGCACACCCTGCGCGCGGGCGACGAACGGCTCGCCGCGCCGCAGATCTTCCTGAATGTCGGCGGCCGCGCGGCGGTGCCGGACATGCCCGGCCTGCACGGCATCCCATACCTCACCAACACCTCGATCCTGGGCCTGGACCGCGTGCCGGCGCACCTGCTGATCGTCGGCGGCAGCTACATCGGGCTGGAGTACGCGCAGATGTACCGGCGCTTCGGCGCCCGCGTCACCGTGCTGGAAAAAGGCCCGCAGCTGATCGGGCGCGAGGACGCCGACGTGTCGACGGCGGTACGCGGAATCCTGGAAGGCGAAGGCATCGACATCCGCACCGGCGTCGCCGAGCTCGCGTTCGCGGGCGCCGGCGAAACGCTCGCGGTGACGCTCGACGGCGAGCGGCTCGCCTGCAGCCACGTGCTGGTGGCGGTGGGGCGCGTGCCGAACACCGACGACCTCGGCCTCGACCAGGCTGGCGTGGCGACGGATGCGCGCGGCTACATCACCGTCGACGACGAGCTGCGCACCAACGTGCCCGGCATCTGGGCGCTGGGCGACTGCAACGGCCGCGGCGCGTTCACGCATACCGCGTACAACGACTTCGAGATGGTCGCGGCGAACCTGCTCGACGGCGAGCGCCGCAAGCTCAGCGAGCGCGTCAGCGGCTACGCGCTGTACATCGACCCGCCGCTGGGCCGCGTCGGCATCAACGAGGCGCAGGCGCGCGAGCGCGGGCGTCCGTTCCTGGTCGGCAAGCGGCCGATGGGCCGGGTCGGCCGCGCGGTTGAGAGGGACGAGACGCAGGGTTTCATGAAGGTGATCATCGACGCCGACACGAAGGCGATCCTCGGCGCCGCGATCCTCGGCATCGAGGGCGACGAGGCGATCCACGGCATCATCGACATGATGAGCGTGGGCGCCACCGCCACCCAGCTGCAGCACACGGTGCCGATCCACCCGACCGTGTCGGAACTCCTTCCCACGCTGATCGCGGAAGTGCATGCGCCGGGCGGGTAGGGCGACGGGCCGGATGCACCGCCATCGCCCTGCAAGATCGGTCTTGTCCAAATCGCGGGACCCCACGCGTCATAGGCAAGGTGGAGCATGCTGCCCGCCGATCACCCGGAACGGAGAATCACGATGCAATATCTACTGATGCTGTATGCGGAGGAAGGCGGCTGGGCGCGCATGTCGCCGGCCGAACAGGAGCAAGGTGTCGCGGCTTACGGGGCCTATACGCAGGCGTTGAAGACGGCGGGCGCGCTGGTCGGCTCGAACCGCCTGCAGGGCACGACGACCGCGACCACCGTGCGCGTGGCGAACGGCAAGTCGCAGGTGCTGGACGGCCCCTATGCGGACTCCAAGGAGCAACTGGCCGGCTACTACCTGATCGACGTCGCCGACCTGGACGCCGCGCTCGCCTGGGCGGCGCGCTGTCCGGCCGCGAGTCACGGCATTGTCGAAGTGCGGCCGGTCTGGGGCATGTAGCTTGGATCGCACCGCGCAGGCACGCCGTGCGGCGGATGCGGTGGCCCGCCGCAGCTACGGCAAGCTCGTCGCCTTCCTGGCCGCCGCCATGCACGACGTGGCGGCGGCCGAGGATGCCTTGTCCGAGGCGTTTGCCACGGCTCTGGCGGACTGGCCGCGCACCGGCTGCCCCGCGAATCCGGAAGCCTGGCTGCTGACCGTCGCCAGGCGCAAGGGGATCGACCGGTTCCGGCAGCATCGCAACGGCGAGGTGGCGGCCGTGCAGTTGCGCATCCTCGCCGAGATCGAGGAGAGCGCGGTGACGGAAGGGGACGATGCGGCCATCCCGGATCGGCGCCTCGCGCTGCTGTTCGCCTGTGCGCATCCGGCCATCGATACCGGCATCCGCGCGCCGCTGATGCTGCAGGTGGTGCTTGGGCTGGATGCGAAGGCGATCGCCGCGGCGTTCCTCGCCTCGCCCGAGGCCATGGGCAAGCGGCTGGGGCGGGCCAAGCAGAAGATCCGGCAGGCCGGCATCCCCTTTGTCGTGCCGACGCGCGACGAACTGGCCGGGCGGCTGGACGGCGTGCTGGAAGCCGTCTACGCCGCCTTCGCCGAAGGCTGGAGCGATCCCGGCGGCACCGATGCGATCCGCCGCGACCTCACCGCGGAGGCGCTGTTCCTCGCCCGGCTGGTGGTCGAGCTGCTGCCGCAGGAGCCGGAGGCGCTGGGCCTGCTGGCCTGCATGCTGCACGCGGAAGCGCGCCGTGCCGCGCGCCGCACGGCGGCGGGCGACTACGTGCCGCTGGCCGAACAGGATGTCGCGCGGTGGGATGCGGCGATGATCGACGAAGCCGAGGCGCTGCTGCTGCGCGCCAGCCGGCTGGGCCGTATCGGCCGCTACCAGCTCGAAGCCGCGCTGCAGTCGGCGCATGTCGAGCGTTGCCGCAGCGGCCGCACCGACTGGGCGCCGGAGGTGCAGCTCTACGACGCGCTGCTGGCGCTGTGCGACTCGCCGGTGGTCGCGCTCAACCGCGCGCTGGCCATCGCGGAGCTGAAGGGTTCGGAGGCTGCGCTCGAGATCATGGACGCGCTCGCCGCCGATGGCCGGCTCGTCGATTACCAGCCTTACTGGGCGGCACGGGCGGCGTTGCTGGCCAGGACGCACGCCTACCGCGACGCGCGGCACGCCTTCGACGTCGCGATCGGTCTTGCCGGCGATCCCGCCGTGCGCCGTTTCCTGCAGGATCGCCAGGCCGCGTTGCCGCGCTGAGCCTGGTGCGCTGCGAAGAGAGCGCGAGGGAGGTCAGGCGTTTCCCCGCCGCGTCTTTTCCGCGGCTTCGCCGGTTTTTCCGATCGCGCCGCACTCGACCGCCTGCTGCAGCCGCTGCACCTCTTCGAGTATGCCCATGAAGCGGCGGCCGAACGGCGTCAGCCGGTATTCCACCTCGACCGGCGGCTTCTCGCCGTGCACGGTGCGGTGCATGATGCCGAAGCGGGTCATCTTGCGCAGGCGCTCGTTCATCACCTTGGCGGAGAGCCCCGTGCAGGCGCGCAGCAGCGCGCTGGGGCGATGGTTTCCTTCCGCGCAGAGCTGCAGCAGCCGGATCGACCATTTGCAGCCGATGATGCTTTCGACCATCGATGCGACGGGAACAGGCGGGGGAGCGGCGTTCGCCGTGTCCGGCCGCTTGCTGGTCGCGGGTTCGTGTTCGCCCATGTCGTAACCACCTTACCGAAAAGTGCCTTCCTGACGCGCGCCGGTGCCGTCGCTAGAGTCCGTGGCCACGGAGCGCAGGCCCGCGCCCCGAACCCGGCGCAACCAGAGGAGCCAAGACATGAAAGAAACCCATGCCATTCCCGGATACACCTTCGGCACCGGTGCGATCGCGCGTTCACCGGTGACGCTCGGCGACTTCGAGCTGATGAAGAAGAGCATCCTGTTCGACGACGAGGACGTCAAGTATCTGCGCCTTTCGCGCGGCATCGTGGCGGATCAGGTCGAGGCGATCCTCGACGTCTGGTACGGCTTCGTCGGTTCGCAGCCGCACCTGCTGGCGTCCTTCACCGGCCGGGCCGACGGCAAGCCGCTGGGCGATTATCTCGGCGCCGTGCGCAAGCGCTTCGGCCAATGGATCCTCGACACGGCCGCCGCCGAGTATGACCAGCGCTGGCTCGACTACCAGCACGAGATCGGCCTGCGCCACCACCGCGCAAAGAAGAACCGCACCGACGGCGCCGCCTCCACCGCCATCGTGCCGTTCCGCGACCTGTTTGCGCTGATCTACCCGGTGACCTTCACGCTCCGGCCGTTCCTCGCCAGCAAGGGACACACCGCCGACGAAGTGGAGAAGATGTACGCCGCATGGCTGAAGTCGTGTCTGCTGCAGATGACGCTGTGGACCTACCCGTACGTCAAGGACGGAGATTTCTGATGAAACCCGAAGCGGCTCCCGAGTGGCGCACCAGCGCCTGGCTGAACACTCCCGAGCCGCTGAGCGTGGCCCACTTTCGCGGGCGCGTGGTTCTGCTGCACGCCTTCCAGATGCTCTGCCCGGGCTGCGTGGCGCACGGCATCCCGCAGGCGCAGCGCGTGGCGACGCTGTTCGAGGGCGCGCCGCTGGCGGTGGTCGGCCTGCACACGGTGTTCGAGCATCATGCGGCGATGGGGCCGGAGTCGTTGCGCGCGTTCCTGCACGAGTATCGCGTGGGCTTCCCGGTCGGCATCGACGCGCCCGGCCCGGACGGCGATCCGATTCCGCGCACCATGCGCGCCTACGCCATGCAGGGCACGCCGACCGCGATCCTGATCGACGCGCAGGGACGCCTGCGCAACCAGGTGTTCGGCCAGTACGACGACCTGCTGCTCGGCGCGGAGATCGGCGCGCTGCTGGTCGAGGCGGGGCAGCAACGCCTCGAGGCTACGGGCGTTGCGTCGGCGGCGGGGCATTGCGCCGATGGCCGTCGCGAGGCGGATGCCGAGGCACCAGGGCAGAACCCGCTTTCGTAGGAATGCGCCGGATGCGCTCCTGCGGCGGCAGGTGTCGATCCGGCGCGGAGCCGTTCGTCGCCATGGCAGGAGCACGTTGGGCGGGCCGGCGCGGCCCTGCCGCGTGGCTCCGCCGTAAACCCACAGGAGAGTGAGGACGATGCGATTCCTTTCAATGATCAGGATCAACGAGAACTGCGGACTGCAGCCCAGCGAGCAGCTGATGAGCGATATGGGCAAGCTGCTGGAAGAAGTGACCCAAGCCGGGGTCATGCTCGACACCGCTGGGCTCAGGCCGACTTCGGAAGGCGTCCGCGTGCGGCTTTCGCACGGCAAGATCAGCGTAGTCGATGGTCCGTTCACCGAGGCGAAGGAAGTGATCGGCGGTTACGCGGTGATGGAGACGAAGTCGATGGAAGAGGCGATCCACTGGACCGAGCGCTTTCTGAAAGTCCACGGCGACGAGTGGGACATCACGTGCGAAGTACGTCAGCTGGAGACACATCCCTCGAGTTGAAGACGCGGCTCGTCTGGCGGATTGCCCGGCACATCAAGCGTCACGCGTCCGGGTCGGCAGAAATCTGCTGCCGACCCGACGCAAGCATCAGGTCGGGTAGTCGAGCTTCGGGTACCAGTCCGTGCCGCGGCCTTCCGGCGTGCAGTCCAGGATGGTCCACAGCGGCATCAGGTCCGGCGCGCCGCGCGGGTCCTGGCCGGGGTCGGCGCTCTCGAAGCCCATCTCGCCGCTCCAGAAGTGGCGGATCGTGCCGTCACGGCGGGTAAACACGTTGAAGGCAGCCTGGTCGCCGTCGCCGCCGTCCGGGTCGATGGCGAAGTAGTCGCGGCTGTAGGCGCCGTCGACATCCGAGTACAGCCGCAGGTCGCGCCAGCCGCGTTCGTTCTTGAACGCGACCAGGCGCTCGATCGGCGAACGCGCCACCACGGCCAGCGCCACGCGCTGGGCCACGTCGCGCGCCTCGCCGTCCCACGCGCCCAGCAGCGAGGTGCACATCGGGCAGGGCCGCGCGCGCTGCGGGCCGAACATGTAGCTGTAGACCACCAGGGTCTGCCTGTCGCCGAACAGGCCGGCGAAATCGACCGGCCCGTGTTCGCCGCGGAAGCGGTAGTCGCCGGTCACCTCGCCGCCGGGTGGCAGTGCGCGGCGCAGCTCGGCGACACGCTCGATGTGCCGGCGCAGCGCGATCTCCTCGGCCAGCAAGGCGGTGCGCGCGCGGCGGTAGCCATCGCCTTCGTTGGGGAAGCGCATGGGGTTGCGCGCAGCGAGCTCGGCGGCGGGCACGAGGGTGGGGGCAGGGCTCATCACGGTTCTCCTGGGCTCGGGACTACCTGGATGACGAACGGGCGCCGGTGACATCGACATCGCGTGGCGGCGCTGCTGACACAAAGCTGTCAGCAGCACCACGCCAGAGTGCGCGCACCTTCCGTCATCGAGTTCGCCATGTCGTCCACCGGCCTCACCCTGTACGCCAGCCGCGCCGGCTTCGGCCTGCCCGACACCAGCCCGTTCGTGCTCAAGACCGAGGTGCAGCTGAAGATGGCCGGGTTGGCCTACGGCTGCGTCTCGACGATTCCGCCGCAGGCGCCGAACGGCAAGCTGCCCTTCATCGACGACCATGGCGAGGTGGTCGGCGATTCCACTTTCATCCGTGCGCACATCGAGCGCAGGTACGGCGTGGACCTGGATGCCGGGCTGGACGCGCGGCAGCGGGCGCAGGCCTGGGCGATCGAGCGCCTGCTGGAGGATCACCTGTACTTCGCGATGGTCTGGTTCCGCTGGATCGATCCGGACAGCTTCGCCAAGGGGCCGGCGCACTTCGTCGACGATGCGCCCGAGGCGCAGCGAGCGCCATTGCGCCGCGACATGCAGGCACGCAAGTTCGCCGAACTGCACGCGCAGGGGCTGGGTCGGCATGCACCGGGAAAGATCGCCGAACTGGGCACGCGCTCGATCGACGCGCTGGCCGAACTGCTCGGCAACAGGCCGTACTTCATGGGGGCATCGGCCAGTGCCGTGGACGCCACCGCCTTCGGCATGCTCGCCTGCACCGCCACGCCGTTCTTCGACACGCCGCTGCGCCGGGCGGTGGAAGCGCAGCCGAACCTGGTGGCCTATGTCGCGCGGATGATGCAGCGCTTCTACCCCGAACATGCCTGGGGCTGAGCGTGGCCTGCGGCGCGGCGCTCAGCCCGGCGCGGGCCGGTTCCGGCGCACCCGCTGCGCCACCGGCACCAGTGCGAGCAGCGCCACGACTGCGAAACAGGCGCCGGCGAGGAAGGTGGCGTGCGAGCCGAACGCATCCCACAACTCGCCGGCCACCACGCTGGCCGCCAGCAGGGCCAGTCCGCTCACCAGATTGAACACGCCGTACGCGGTGCCGCGCAGGTTGGCCGGCGCGGCGTCGGCGACCAGCGCGGCCAGCAGGCCCTGGGTCATGCCCATGTGCAGGCCCCACAGCGTCACGCCCAGCGCCAGCCCGGCCAGCCCGCCGACAAAGGCCAGCGCCAGGTCCGACGCCACCAGTACCAGCACGCCCAGCCCGAGCAGCGCCCCGCGGTCGAAGCGGTCAGCCAGCACGCCGACCGGGTAGGACGACAGCGCGTACACCACGTTCATCACCACCAGCACCAGCGGGATCAGCACCAGCCCCAGCCCCAGTTCCTGCGCGCGCAACACCAGGAAGGCCTCGCTGAAACGGGCCAGGGTGAACACCGCGGCGATCGCCACCACGCCCCAGTACAGCGGCGGCAGGCGTGCCAGCTCGGCGCGCGACCATGGCGCGCGCGCGGGTTTTCCCTCCTTGTCGCCCCGCGCGTCGCGTACGCCGAACACCACCAGCGCGAACGCGGCGAAGCCCGGCAGCACCGCGAACCAGAACACCAGCGGAATGTTGTCGGCGGTCAGCCACATCAGCATGATCGCCAGCGCGGGGCCGAGGAACGCACCGGTCGTGTCGAGCGACTGGCGCAGGCCGAACGAGGCGCCGCGCAGTTCGGCCGGTGCCAGGTCGGCGATCAGCGCATCGCGTGGCGCACCGCGAATGCCCTTGCCGATGCGGTCCACGAAACGTGCGGCGACCACCCAGTCGAGCGTGCCCGCCAGTGGAAAGACCGGCTTGGTGAATGCGGCCAGGCCGTAGCCGATCGCCACCAGCAGCTTGCGTCGGCCCAGCCAGTCCGACAGCGCGCCGGAGAACACCTTGGTGATCGCCGCGGTGGCTTCGGCGATGCCTTCGATGAAGCCGACCGCGAGCGCCGAGGCGCCGAGCACGTCGACCAGGTACACCGGCAGCAGCGCGTGGATCATCTCCGAGGAGGTGTCCATCAGCATCGAGACCAGGCCGAGTGCCCAGATGCCGGCCGGGATCCGGCGCAGCACGGAAGGCGTTTTCGCCGTGGCGCTGCCGGATGCTTCCGTGGGCTGGTTCATGGCGGCGCTTTCCGGGGTGGCGCGGTCAGGCCGTGCAGTGGCCTGGCAGGGTGTAGCTCAGATTGTAACTGTGCTTGGCGCCGGCGAGGGTGATCGTCATCGCGCCGTCCAGGCCGGCCAGCTCGCCCGTGCCGGAGCCGGGCACCACCGCCACGCTCCACTCCTGCGGCGTGCCGTCGACCATCAGCGCGCGGTGCACCAGCACGAAACTGCCGCTGCGGCCGTGCAGCTTGCCGCTGACTTTTTCCAGCGCCACGTAGGCGCCGGAAATGGTGCCGTCGCCCGCCGCCAGCATCTCGCCCTGGCTGGTGGCGTCGAGGTCGCCATGGAACTGCTTGTCCAGCGACAGGCGGCCGAGGCCGGAGGCCCTGGCCTGGGGGTTGTCGGGGGTCTGCGGTTGTATCTTGACGTTGAAGTTGCCGGCGGCGTGCATGGGAACGGGCTCCGTGGGGGTTCGTGCAAGGGCTGCCGAAGGCAGGGAAGCCGCGACGGCGAGCAGGAACAGCATCGTGTCCTTCGTGGGAAACTCCTGCGTGGTGTCGCGTGCCGACATGAGAGCACGGCTGGAGCATCGATGATTGTAAAAACGCGACAGGCCGGTGCCATCTGCCGCGGGTGGCGCCAATGAACGAGGGCGTCGGCGAGGCTCGCGGCGTGCTGCGCCATGCGCCGGTGGCGGGCGTGTTCCATCATGCGCGTATCGCGCCACCGCCCGCACTGGCCGGCGTGGTGCAGCACTACTGGATCGTGCGCTGGGACCTGCAGGACGGCCCGCCGCAGCTGCGCGAAACCCTGCCGCACCCGAACGTACACCTGGTGTGCGAAGCCGGCGGCAGCCGCATCCACGGCATTCACACCGACCGTTTCAGCACCACGCTGGAAGGGCGCGGCGGCGTGTTCGGCGTGAAGTTCCGTCCCGGCGGGTTCCGCGGCTTCCTGCGGCAGCCGGTGTCCGCATTGCGCAACCGATCGATCCCGCCGCAACAGGTGTTCGGCGAGAATGCGGCGCGGCTGGAGGCGATCCTGCACGCGCAGCCGCACGACGAACGCATGGTGACGCTGGCCAGCGACTTCCTCGCCGCCCGCCTGCCGCCGCCCGATGCGCAGGCGCTGCGCGTGGGCGAAGTGGTGGACGCCATCGCCACGGATCGCAGCATCCGTACCCTCGACGACGTGACCTCGCGCTGGCCGCTGACTCCGCGCACGCTGCAGCGATGGTTCAACCAGTACGTAGGCATCGGCCCGAAGTGGGTGATCAACCGCTACCGCATGCACGAAGCGCTGCAGCGTGTCGATGCCGGTGACGCGGTGGACTGGTTGCGGCTGGCGCTGGAGCTGGGCTACTTCGACCAGGCGCATTTCATCCGCGACTTCAGGGCGCTGGTGGGGTGTCCGCCGGCGGAATATGCACGGCGGGGGCGGGCGGGCTGAGGCTGGCGCGACGCGGTATCGGCCGGGGATGCCGGTTTCCTGCCGTGCTACCTTGCGGGGCGTGGCGGTCCGAAGGTCCCGCGTGCGCATCACGGAAGCGGCACGCCGACCCCGGCTTTCGGTCGGCATACGGGAACCGGCATGCACTTCGACCTCTTTACGCTCGGCGTCATCGGCGCGGCCATCGGCATCGCCATCTCGATAAGTTTCACCCTGCTCGGGCTGGTGCTGCGCGGCCTGCCGGCGCTGCGCATCTGGGCCACCGCGTTCTGGGTCATAACCGCCGCCGCGCTTACCCAGGGGCTGAACGAAAACGGCAGCCTGCTCTCCACGGTCGTGGGCGGCGGCCTGATCGCGCTGGCCAACGCGCTGATGCTGATGGGCATCGCCATCCACCTGCGCTACCCGCTGCGCTGGCGCTGGCCGCTGGCGGTGGTGGGTCTGTTCGTCGCCTGCCAGGTCGACGTTTACCTGTCGCCGCCGACGCAGACGGTCTCGGCGCTGATGTTCGGCGGCTACAGCGTGGTCTGGGACGCGTGGATGGTCTGGGTGCTGCTGTGGCGCTCGCCGCGGGACATGCGCAGCACCTGCAGCTTCACCGCGCTGATCTTCATCATCGACGCGCTGTTCTACCTGCTGCGTTCGGTGGTGGTGCTGTTTCCGCAACTGCTCGCGCACTCGCCGCTCGACGAACTGCTCACTACCTGGAATTACCTGTTCGGCATCCTGTCCTCGTTCCTGCTGAGCACCGGGTTCACCCTGATGCTGGCCGAGCGGCTGACCCTGGACCTGCGCCGGCTGGCGCGTACCGACGGGCTCACCGGCCTGCTCAATCGCAGCGCGCTGATCGAGGCGGGCGCCCGCCTGGTGGACGCCTGTCGCGCGCGCGGGCAGGGCTGCAGCGTGCTGATGTTCGACCTGGACCACTTCAAGTCAATCAACGACAACTGGGGCCACGCCGCGGGCGACGCGGTGCTCATCCATTTCGTCGCGGTGATCCGCAGCGTGGGACTGCCGCGCGGCACCCTGTTCGCGCGCTACGGAGGCGAGGAGTTCATGCTGTTGCTGCCCGCCATCGAGCCTGCGCGTGCCGCCGCGCTCGCCGAGCGCATGCGCACCGCCGTGGCGGCGGCACCGGCGGTGTTCGAAGGCAGCCGCATCGACATCACCACCAGTGTGGGCGGGGCCACTGCCGTCGACGCGAACGTCGAGCAATTGGTGAATGCCGCCGATGTCGCGCTGTATCGGGCCAAGCACCAGGGCCGCAATCAGGTGGCGTGGAATTCCGAGGCGTAAAGAGAGCCGGGCATGGATGGGGCGGCTTCCCACCCCGGAAACGCAAAACCGCCTCCCTCTCTCCCCATGTGCCTGCACCCGATCCGGCAGCCACGGCATTTTCGCACCCGTTACACCCGCACTTTTGCCTGTGTAACTGATACAGCCTCAAAAGTGTCGGATAACACGGCTGCTTGTACCCGCATCGATGACGGTGCTGCCGCGCAAGATCCTGATCCGTTTTAGGAATCGTCGGCTTGTGCGGTCAGGATCGGAGCCGCATACTCGGTGCAACACCCCACTTTTGGGGTCTACTAAGCGTTAGGGGAAACTAGTGAAAGACTACGAACGCGTCGCCGTCATACATCGAATCCTGGCTGTGCTGTGGGGCATAACTTGGCTCTGCTCGATATACAGAATTTTTTCACCAAACGTTGGCCAGTCCAGATGGGAATGGGCCGCCCTCAGCATCGTTTACTTGGTAGGACTGAGCGGCCATGTACTGTTGGCGTTGGGCGCATCTTCCGCAAAACCTTGGGCTCGCCCATGGAGTCTTGCTACCGCACCGCTCTATATTCTCGCCTTCCCACTCGGCACCTTTGTCGCCGTTCGTCTGTATCTTGATACTAAAAACCAGTGGCAACCTCCCAAGAAGCGGGAATCATTGGCAGATTCGTGGTCAACGATCACGCCCTAACTATTCATTCGAGGCGGACGGCTTCGCCGCCGCTCAATTCCAGCGTTA
>NZ_ATYF01000020.1:0-42615 GCF_000427545.1 Rhodanobacter sp. OR92
CTAACGCTGGAATTGAGCGGCGGCGAAGCCGTCCGCCTCGAATGACTGGTTAGGCCTTACGCCCGACGAACCAGCGAAAGCGACCGATAATCCAGCCGAGCCCCAAGCCAATGACGGCAGCTGAAAAAACGCTAGGGAAGACAAAGTAGCCTGCCAGCGCGCCGAGGACTAGACCGATGAGGCCGTAGACCGCTGCGTAGCGACGGGCGGAAACGGACTGAGGCGCAGATGTCATGGAATTAGCTTGCTCGGAATTCACGGATATTCCTTGAAAGGCCTAACGCTAAGTAGACCCCAAAAGTGGGGTGTTGCGCCGAGTATGCGGCGCCGCTCCTGACCGCACAAGCAGCGGATTCCTACATCGGATCATGGCCTTGCACGGATGCCCTGTGCGTGGTGGGCGGGCATGCTGCCGTTGTTATCAGCGACTTTTGAGGGTGTATGAGTTACCCGGGCGAAAGTGAGGGTGTAACGGGGGCAAAAACGCCGCGGTTGCTGGATCAGGTGCGTGCGCGGTTGCGCTTGAGGCATTACAGCTTGCGGACGGAGCGGGCGTATGTGGGCTGGATTCGGCGGTTCATCCTGGCCCATGGCAAGCGGCATCCGCGCGACATGGGGGTGGCGGAGGTCGAGGGCTTTCTGAGTACGTTGGCCGTCGAGGGCAAGGTGGCGGCTGGCACGCAGAACCAGGCGCTGTCGGCGCTGTTGTTTCTGTACAAGGAGGTGTTGTCGGTCGAGTTGCCGTGGATGGAGACGGTGGTGCGGGCGAAGCGGCCGCAGCGGGTGCCGGTGGTGCTCTCGCGGGACGAGGTGAACCGGCTGCTGGCGATGCTGGATGGCCGCTTCGGCCTGATGGCCTCGCTGTTGTACGGCTCGGGCATGCGGCTGATGGAATGCGTGCGGTTACGCGTGAAGGACGTGGATTTCGAGCTCAACCAGATTTGCGTGCGCGACGGCAAGGGTGGCAAGGATCGGCATGTGCCGTTGCCGCGGCGCCTGCGTGAAGCACTGCAGGCGCAGCTGGAGCGGGTGCGCCTGGTCCACCAGCAGGATCTGGCGGCGGGCCTGGGCGCGGTGTGGCTGCCGCATGCGCTGGCGCGCAAGTATCCGTCGGCGCCGCGCGAGCTGGGCTGGCAGTATGTGTTTCCGTCGGACCAGCTGTCGCGCGATCCGCGCGATGGCGAGCGGCGGCGCCATCACGTGGACGAGGCCGGCCTCCAGCGCGCCGTACGCAACGCGCGGCTCAAGGCCGGCATCGTCAAGCCGGCCACCTGCCATACCCTGCGCCACTCCTTCGCCACCCACCTGCTGGAGGCCGGGCAGGACATCCGCACGATCCAGGAACTGCTCGGCCACAAGGACGTCGCAACCACGCAGATCTATACGCACGTTTTGAACCGCGGTGGCCACGGGGTGTTGAGTCCGCTGGATCGATGAGCTGCCCGGTTACAAGGACGTGGCGACCACGGCCGCTCTTGCGCATCCATGCACCCGCGGCATTGGCACATCCGTGTGCGGCAAGATCTGCACCCACGTTCTGAACCGCGGCGGCCACGGCGTGCCGAGCCCATGGGACCGCTGGGCGCAGGCATGCGCCGCCGCGGCCGGCTTCATGGGCGGCGCGGCCAGTTCAGCTCCACGCTGTGCTCCGCGCCGTCCTCGGCGAGCGGGATGCCGCCGTCGGGCTGCATCTCGCCGTCCAGCCACAGCGTGCTCGGCGTGCCGGCGTCGCTCTGGTGCAGGCGGATGCGGTAGAGCGTGTCGCGGTGGCGGTAGTCGACCGAGAAGCCCTCCCACTCCGGCGGCAGCACCGGCGCGAAGCGCAGCGTGCCGGCTTCCAGGCGCAGGCCCAGCAGCGATTCCACGATCAGCCGGTACATCCAGCCGGCGGAGCCGGTGTACCAGCTCCAGCCGCCGCGGCCGACGTGCGGGGCCACCGCGTAGACGTCGGCGCTGACCACGTAGGGTTCGACCTTGTAGACGTCCACGGAAGCCGCGTCGAGGCCGTGGTTGACCGGGTTGATCATGCGCAGCAGTTCCCACGCGCGCGCGCTGTCGCCGAGTTCGGCGAACGCCATCGTGGCCCAGATCGCGGCATGCGTGTACTGGCCGCCGTTCTCGCGCACGCCGGGCAGGTAGCCCTTGATGTAGCCGGGGTCGAGCGCGGATTGGTCGAACGGCGGCGCCAGCAGCTGCACCAGGCCGGCGTCGCGGCGCACCAGGCGGGCGTCCAGCGAGTCCATCGCCTGCCGCTGGCGCCCGGGCGCGCCGATGCCGGACAGCACCGACCAGCTCTGCGCGATCGAGTCGATGCGGCATTCGTCGTTGCTGGCGGAGCCGAGCGGCGTGCCGTCGTCAAAGTAGGCGCGGCGATACCAGGCGCCATCCCAACCGTGCTGTTCCAGCGCGGTGCGCAACCTGGCCACTTCGCCTTCGCAGTGTTGCGCGAACGGCTCGTCGTCGTGCAGCCGGGCCACCTCGGCGAAGCGCTGCAGCACTTCGCAGGAGAAGAAGCCCAGCCACACGCTTTCGCCGCGGCCGTGTTCGCCGACCCGGTTCATGCCGTCGTTCCAGTCGCCGCCGCCGATCAGCGGCAGGCCGTGCGCGCCGCGCAGGGCAAGGCTGCGCTCGATGGCGCGCACGCCATGCTGGTACAGCGTCTCGCGCAGGGCCGAGGGCTGCGGCAGGTCGTAGTGCGACTCCTCGCCCTCGTGCAGCGGACGGCCCTCGATGTAGCCGACGCATTCGTCCAGCACGCCGCGGTCGGCGCTGGCCAGCACGTAGCGCGCGATGGCCAGCGGCAGCCACAGGTAGTCGTCGGAACAGGTGGTGCGCACGCCGCGGTCCCGCGGCGGGTGCCACCAGTGCTGCACGTCGCCTTCGGCGAACTGGTGCGCGGCGCACAACAGCAGCTGCGCGCGCGACAGTTCCGGCGCGGCGTGCACGGTCGCCATCGAGTCCTGCAGCTGGTCGCGGAAGCCGAACGCGCCGCCGCTCTGGTAGTAGCCGCTGCGCGCCCACAGCCGGCAGGCGATGGTCTGGTACAGCAGCCAGCCGTTGGCGAGCACGTCGAGCGCGGGCTCCGGCGTGTGCACCTGCACCGCGCCGAGTACGCGCGCCCAGTGTGCGCGCACCTGGTCCAGTGCGTCGGCGGCGCTGCCGCTGCCGCGGAAGCGCTGCACCAGCGCACTGGCCTCGGCGGCGTCGCGACCCAGGCCGAGGCGGAAGATCAGCTGGCGCTGCTCGCCGTCGCCCAGGCTCACCATCGACTGCAGCGCCGCACACGGGTCCAACCCGGCACCGAGCCGGCCGGACAGGTGTGCGCGGCCCAGCCCGGCCGGCGCGCGCAGGCTGCCGTTGCGGCCGAGGAATTCGCTGCGGTCGCCGCCGATGCCGCGCGCGGGGTCGTCCACGTCGAAGAACGCTACGCGGTTCGGGAACTCGCTGTTGTAGGCGTTGCGCGCGAACAGCGCGCCGCTGGCCGGGTCCGACTCGGTGACCACGTGCATCGCGGTCTTCGCGCGCAGGTCGCCGAGCAGCCATTCGACGTAGCCGGTGACGCTGAGCCGACGCGGCTGGCCGGAGTCGTTGCGCAGCTTCAGCACCGAGAACTTCACCGACGCGTCCAGCGCCACGTAGACCCACAGCTCGGAGTGGATGCCGTCCTCGTGGTGCTCGAACACGCTGTAGCCGAAGCCGTGGCGGGTGACGTAGCTGCCGCTGCCGCGGCACGGCAGTGGCGTGGGCGACCACAGCTGTCCGGTGTCCTCGTCGCGCAGGTACAGCGCCTCGCCGCTGCCGTCGCCGACCGGGTCGTCGTGCCACGGGCTGAGCCGGAATTCGTGTGCGTTCTCGCCCCAGCTGTAGGCGCTGCCGCTCTCGGAGATCACCGTGCCGAAGCGCGGGTTGGCCAGCACGTTCGCCCACGGCGCCGGCGTGCTGTCGCCGGCGGCCAGGGTGATCACGTACTCGCGGCCGTCGTGGCTGAAGCCGCCGTGCGGGTTGGCCAGCTGCAGCGCCGGCGCCGCGCCGGCGCCGCCGGCGAGCGTGGCGCTGGCGATGCGCCGGGGCCGGCTCGGCTCGAAGCGCGGCGCGTGGGTCTCCACCTGGCGCCGGCCGATCTGCTCGGCCAGGCTGCCGCGGCCGTCGCCCAGGATGATCCGCGCGCTGGCCAGCATCACCAATCGGTCCTCGCCGGACAGTTGCTGCCCCGGGCGCACGAAGATGCCGCCGGGACGGTCGAGCAGGCTGGCCTCGCTGCCGGAGGCGATCAGGCCCATGATCAGGTCGTGCAGTTCCTGCCGGTAGCCGACGCGGTCCTCGTTCCAGATCACCAGGTCCACCGCCAGTCCCTTCTGCCGCCAGTACGCGTGCGCCTGCACCAGCTGGCGCACCAGCTCGATCCGTGCCGGGCTGGCGATCTGCAGCAGCACGATCGGCAGGTCGCCGGACACCGACTGCCCCCACAGCCCGCTCTGCCCGCGCCGGTTGCCGCGCAGCACCGCCGGCTCGGCGCGCAGGCCGGCGTTCGGGTACAGGATGCCGGTGGCCATGTGTTCGTACAGCTGCGCGTCGGCGAGGCTGGCGTTGAGCTGGCGCAGCAGCACCTGGCTGTGCGTCCAGGCCAGGTCGAACACGCGGTCGGCGAGGTGGCGGTCGCGGTACTTGCCGATCAGCTGCAGGCAGCCGTCGCGTTGCGCGGCGTAGCCGGTGACGAAGTCGATGGTGGCCGATTGCTCCGGCTCCAGCGTGAGGCGGCAGCGGATCGCCACGATCGGGTCGAGCACCGGGCCGGCGCTGTCGGACAGCCTCGCCTGCTCGCGGTCGAGCGCCTGCGGCTCGGCCGTGCTGCGGCCGCGGCCGATGAAGCGGGCGCGGTCGGTCTCGTAGGAGATCGCGTCGATGTCGGCGTCGTGTACCGCCAGCAGGTGGAACAGCCACGGCACCTGCTCGCCGGCCGAGCGCGGCCGCCGCGTGCACACGATCGCCTGCAGCGAGGGCACCAGCTCGGTCTGCACGAACAGCTTGCTGAAGGCCGGGTGCGCCGCGTCGGCGGCCGGCGGCGCCAGCACCACCTCGGCGTAGCTGGTCAGCTCGATCGTGCGCCGCGTGCGGCTGCGGTTGGTGATGCGCGTGCGGCGCAGCTCGATGTCGTCTTCCGGCGACACCACGATCTCGGTGTGCGCGTCGAACTCGCGTTCGCGCACGCGGAATTCGGCGCGTGCGTCGGAGAAGATCGCCTCGAACTGTTCGGTCTTCCTCCGCGTGGGCTGGTAGGCGGTGGACCAGTACTCGCCGCTGGCCACGTCGCGCAGGTAGCAGAACATGCCCCAGGCGTCGCAGGTGATGTCCTCGTGCCAGCGCGTCAGCGCCAGTTCGCCACACCGGCTGTAGCCGCCGCCGGCGCTGCTCAGCATCACGTGGTAATGGCCGTTGGAGAGCAACTGCACGGCCGGGCGCGGGCGGTCGGGATCGGCGAACACGCGCAGCCGCGCCTCGGCCGGTCGCGATGCGCCGTCCGATTCGGGGAAGCCGGAGGCGTGCAGGTATTCCGCCGCGGTCTTCGGCACGCGTTCCTGCAACAGCAGGCTGGTGGCCTGGAACTGCGGGTCGGATTCGAAGCGCCGCTGCATCGGCCGATCCAGCAGCGCATGGCCCAGTGCCAGCAGGCTCATGCCCTGGTGGTGCGCCATGAACTGCCGCACCAGCGCCGAGTCCTGGCCCAGCGGCAGTCGCGCCGGGGTGTAGTCGATCGCCTCGTACAGGCCGTAGCGGCCGCGTGCGCCGGCCTCGGCCAGCCGCTGCAGGTTCTTGGTGGCCGCGGCCGGCACCACCATTAGCGCCAGTGCGCTGGCATACGGCGCCACCACCACGTCGTCGCCCAGCCCGCGCTTCAGGCCCAGCCCGGGCACGCCGAATGCGCGGTACTGGTAGGTGAAGTGCGCGTCCAGCATGTTGTAGCCGGATTCGGACACGCCCCATGGCACGCCGAGCTGGTTGCCGTATTCGACCTGCCGCGCCACCGCGGCGCGGCAGGTCTGGTCGAGCAAGGTGCCTTCGTAACTCGGCATCACCAGCATCGGCATCAGGTACTCGAACATCGAGCCGGTCCACGACAGCAGTACCGGCTCGCCGCCGACGGTGGTGAGCAGGCGGCCCAGTGCGAACCAGTTGTCCTGCGGCAGCTGGCCCTGCGCGATGCCGACGAAGCTGGCCAGCCGCGCCTCCGACGCCAGCAGGTCGTAGTAGCCGGCGTCGAGCCGGCGCTGGTCGACGTTGTAGCCGATCGCCAGCAGGTCGCGCGCGCCGTCGTACAGGAAGCGGTAGTCCACCAGCGCCAGCTCGCCGGCCTGCTGCGCCAGCTGCTCGATCGCGGCGAGGCGCGCGCGCGCGCGTTCGCGCACGCCTTCGGCGTCGGCCACGGCGGGCCAGGCCAGCGGTTCGATCCGCGCCAGCTGGCGCAGCGTGGGGATGCCCTCGAAGCTGGTCTCGTCGTCCGCCGGCGGGTCGAGGCCGAACGCGGCGGCCTCGTCGCACAGCTCGTCGCACTGCGCGAGCAGCGCGTCGAGCCAGAACTGCGCCTCGCTGCCGGGTTCGGCGTCCAGTCGCGGCAGCAGCGCCTGCGCGTGGCCGCGCAGCTGGCGCAGCAGCGCGCTGGCTGCGCCGGTGCTTGCCGGCGGCGCGGCCGCGCCCTCCTGCAGATGCCGGTCGAGCGGGTCTAGCGCGTGCGCGAGGTCGGGATCCAGGGTGTCGCGCAGCAGCGCCAGCGTGTCGTGCAGGCCGTGCAGCAGGTCGGGGCGGAACACCGGCTGGTCGGCCAGTTCCTCCAGCCCGGGGCGCAGGGTCAGCAGGTGGCCGGCAAGGTTGCCGCTGTCCACCGCCGAGACGTACAGCGGCGCCAGCGGCTGCAGGCTCTGCGTGTCGTACCAGTTGTAGAAGTGGCCGCGGTGGCGCGGCAGCCCCTGCATGGTGGCCAGGGTCAGCCGGGTGCGTTCGAGCAGGCGGCCGGTACCGAGGAAGCCGAAGTCGTGCGCGGCCAGGTTCGCCAGCAGCGCCAGGCCGATGTTGGTCGGCGAGGTGCGGTGGGCGACTGTCGGGTCGGGCCGCTCCTGCAGGTTGTCCGGCGGCAGCCAGTGCCCGGTGGCGCCGACGTGGACGTCGAAGAACGCCCAGGTCTGCCGCGCCAGCGTGCGCAGGAAGCGCTGCTGCGCCGCGTTCGGCGCGAACGCGACCGGCGTGCGCGGCTGGCTGATCCACCACGCGAGGGCAGGCGAGCCCAGCCACAGCAGCAGCAGCGGCGTCGCCAGCCACAGCGCCAGCGGGCGTTCGAGCGCCAGCGCCACGCCCAGCGCCAGCGCCAGCACCGGGCCGATCCACATCAGCCGCCACAGCACGGCCGGCGCATGGCCGCCGTGCCGTTCGACCTCGCCGGAGGGCTGCCACTGCAGCAGGTGGCGCTGGCTGACGGTCACCCGCCACAGCGTGCACACGATCGCGTCGAGGTGGTACAGCGCCTCGTGCGGCAGCCATGCCAGCCCCAGCGCCATCCGCGCGAAGTGCTGCAGGCTGGCGCGGAAGGCGGCGCGCAGGTGCTGGTCGAGCTGTACCTCGCGCGGCTTCTGCACCAGTTCCAACAGCGCCGCCAGCAGCGGCGGCAGCAGCACCATCGACAGCACCGCCACGGTCCACGAGAGCACCGGCGACATCAGCAGCCAGCCGCTCACCAGCAGCGCCAGCAGCGCCGGCGGCACCAGGCTGCGGCGCAGGTTGTCGAGGATCTTCCAGCGCGACAGCGCGGTCAGCGCGTTGCGGCGCCAGCCGGCGTGCGCGGTCGGCGCCCACGGCAGCAGCCACGGCAGCAGCTGCCAGTCGCCGCGGATCCAGCGGTGGCGGCGCTTCACGTCGGCGCCGTAGCGGGCCGGGTAAGTCTCGAACAGCTGCACGTCGCTGAGCAGGCCCGAGCGCGCGTGGCAGCCTTCGACCAGGTCGTGGCTGAGGATGCGGTTGTCCGGGAAGCGCCCGTCCAGCGTGCGCTCGAACGGGTCGATCGCGTAGATGCCCTTGCCGACGAACGAGCCTTCGCCGAACACGTCCTGGTAGACGTCCGAGACCATCCGCGTGTACGGGTCGATGCCGGCGTCGCTGCCGTATAGCTGGGCGTAGCGCGAGCGCGCGGTGCTGGGCAGGCTGATCCCCACGCGCGGCTGCAGGATCGCGTAGCCGCTGACCACGCGGCGCCGTTCGGGGTCGTACACGGCGCGGTTGAGCGGGTGGTCGATGGTGCCGACGAAGGCCTGCGCCGCGTCGCGCGGCAGCTCGGTGTCGGTGTCCAGGGTGATCACGTACTGCACCGGTCCGAGCGCGGCGACGTCGCCCACCACCCGCATGAAGCGATCGTGCGCGTTGCCGCGCAGCAGCGCGTTGAGGTCGGCCAGCTTGCCGCGCTTGCGCTCGTGGCCCATCCAGCACTGCTCGCCCGGATTCCAGCGGCGCGGTCGATGGAACAGGAAGAAGCGGTCGGCCTTGGCGCTGGCGTAGCGGTCGTTGAGTGCCTCGATGCGCCGCTGTGCCCGCCGCAACAGTGCCTCGTCGCCGGGCAGGCTCTCGTGGTCCGCGTCGGTGAAGTCGGTGAGCAGGGCGAAATGCAGGTGCTCGTCGCGATTGCCGAGAAAGCGCACCTCCAGCGCTTCGGCCAGTTCGTCGACGTCCCGCGCGCTGGCGATCAGGCTGGGGATCGCCACCAGCGTGCGCGCGGCGGCCGGAATGCCGTGCGAGTAATCCATGCGCGGCAGCTGCCGCGGCGCGATCGACAGCGTGGCGATCCAGTTGAGCAGGCTCAGTCCCAGCTGGCTGGCCAGGATCGCGGCGGGAACCGCCAGCGCGACCAGCGCCCAGCTCGGCCAGCGATCGTGCGCGGCGGCGGTGACCAGCGGCTGCGCGAAGGCGAACGTGACTAGCGCCAGCAGGCCCAGGTAGATCGGCAGCGGCGCGCGGTCGAAGCCGCGGCGCAGCGTTTCGCGCAGCGGCGGGCGGATGCCCAGCTGCCGTTCCAGCTGCAGCCGGCCGCGGTCGATCAGGTAGTAGCCGACGTGCTGCGGCAGCGGCACGCTGCTGTCGGTGGGGGCCGCGGCCTGGCTCAGCGCGATCGCCGCCTCCGCCACCTGCAGCTCGGTCAGCCGGTGCCGCCGCGCCATCGCCTCGACCACGTGGCGGTAGCGGTCGCGGGTGGCGAAATCCATCGCCGCGTAGACGCCGGCCGGGTCCTCGCGCAGGCATTGCTCGACCAGGCTGCAGCGCTCGACGAAGTCGCGCCAGTCGATCGCCGACAGCGTGCGCAGGCTGCCGATGCTGTTGCTGATCGAGACCTGGTTGGCGGCCTGCTGCTGCGCCTCGAGCTGCACCAGGCGCTCGATGTTCTGCCCCGACGCGGCCAGGCGCTGTTCGATCCAGCTCAGCGGCAGCGCCAGCGCCGGGCTCTGGCCCTGCAGCCGGCGCGCCATCTCGGCCACGAACGGGCCGTTCATCGGCGGGTCCGAGCGCGCCATGTCGGCCACCACCAGCACCACCGAGTTCGGCTCGCGCCCGGCGATGGCGGTCATCGCGTCGGCCCAGCGCGCGGCCTTGCCGCGGTCGCGCCAGTCGGCCATCACCCGCGCGGCGACCCGGCGCAGGTTCTCGATCAGCGCCAGTCGCAGCATGATCGGGATCGCCCACAGTTCGCCCAGCTTCAGCGGGCTCACTTCCTGGTAGGCGTCGACGAAGTGCTGCAGGATGTGCGTGTCGACCCGGCCGTCGCCGTGCGAGATGATCTCCAGCGCGATGTCGTACACCCGCGGCAGCCCGGCCGACGGCCCGCTGGCCAGCCGCGGCAATTCGCGGCTGTAGCCCTTCGGCAGGTGCCGGCGGGCGATCCGCACCTGCTCCTCGACCAGGTAGAAGTTGTCCAGCAGCCACTCGGCGGCCGGGGTGATCCGCCGCCGCTTGCGGGTGGCGTCGGTCAGCCGTTCGCAGGTGTGGGTCAGCACCGCCTCGTTGTCGTCCAGCCGCGCCAGCAGCGAATCCATGCTGGTGCGGGCGCTGAGCCGATGCAGCCCGGCCAGTGCGCGGCCGTGGCGTTCCATCTGTTCGGCGCTGAACAGTTCCGCGCGCAGCGCCGGCTCCTGCTCCGGCCGGGTGCGCGCCGCTGCGCGCCGCCGGCGGAACGCTTGCAGGCGGCGCAGCTTGAGCAGGTCGAGCAGGTTGCCAATGTTCAAGACGATTTCCTTGGGCCTCGCGGGATCGGCCACGAGGCGTCCATGCGGGCGGAGCGCCGACGGGAACCCGTGCGAGGGCTGCGACCGCCGGCTCGGCCCGACCTTACGCGGCGGCATGTGAAGATGGCGCGCGCTACGATGGGCGCCCGCCGCTACCGGAGCCACGCCGTGCCATTGCAGATCCGCGCCGCCACTCTCGCCGACGTTTCCGACCTGGCCGCCTGGAATGCGGCGATGGCTTGGGAAACCGAGCACAAGCGGCTCGATCCGGCGACGCTGGAGCGCGGCGTGCGCGGCGTGTTCGAGCAGCCGCGGCGCGGCTTCTACCTGGTGGCCGAGCATGACGGCGCGGCGGTCGGCTGCCTGCTGGTCACCTACGAATGGAGCGACTGGCGCGGCGGCGATTTCTGGTGGATCCAGAGCGTCTATGTGGTGCCCGCCGCGCGCCGCGCCGGTGCGTTCCGCGCGTTGTACGCCGATGTGGCGCAACGCGCCGCGGCGGCCGGCGCGGTCGGCCTGCGCCTGTACGTGGAAACCGAAAACCGGCGCGCGCAGGCGACCTACGAAGGGCTTGGCATGCAGCGTTGCCACTACTTCATGTACGAGGCGCTGCCGGCGGCGCCGGCCGCGCAGGAGCGGACGCTCAGGTAGGTTCGGCCAGCCGCTGCTCGAATGCCGCCGCCGGCATCGCGGCGCCGTACAGGAAACCCTGCAGCTGCGAGCAGCCGGCGTGGCGCAGGAAGGCGCCCTGCTCGTACGTTTCCACGCCTTCGGCGATCACGTCCTTGTTGAGGCTGCGCGCCATCGCGATGATCGCGCTGGTGATGGTGGCGGTGTCGCGGTCGCTGGTGATGTCGCGTACGAACACGCGGTCGATCTTCAGTGCGTCGATCGGGAAATGCTTCAGGTAGGACAGACTGCAGTAGCCGGTGCCGAAGTCGTCCAGCGACAGCCGCACGCCGCGTCGCTTGATCCGCTGCAGCAGCCCGGTGGTGGCGTCGCCGCCGGACATCACCATGCGCTCGGTCAGTTCCAGTTCGAGCAGGCCGGTCGCGAGGCCGCTCTCCTCCAGCACCTCGTCCAGCCAGTTGTAGAACTCGGCATGCTGGAACTGCAGCGGCGACACGTTCACCGAGACCGGAATGGCGTGGCCGAGGTCCTGCCACCGCCGCGCCTGCCGGCAGGCGCGGCGCAGCGCCCAGGCGCCGATCGGCAGGATCAGCCCGGTGTCCTCGGCGACCGGGATGAACTGGTCCGGCGCGTACGCCTCGTGCCCGTCCGCCTGCCAGCGCAGCAGCGCCTCGGCGCCGACGATGCGGCCGCTGTGCGCGTCCACCTTGGGCTGGTAGTGCAGCTCCAGTTCGTGCCGCGGCTGCGCCTGGCGCAGCGCGGCCTCGATCCGCCGCCGCGCCTGCGCGCGTTCGTTCATCGACGCGGTGAAGAAGCGGTAGCCGTGCAGGCCCTGCGCCTTCACCGCGACCAGCGCGGTCTCCGCATGCTGCAGCAGGCCGTCCGGCTCGACCGCATCGTCCGGGTACACGCTGATGCCGATGCTGAGCCGCAGGCCGAGTTCGGGCAGGCCGTCGACGCGGGTCTGCTCGCCGTGGTTGATCAGCCGCTGGCACAGGCTGGCCGCCTCGCCCGCGCTTTCCAGGTGCGGCAGCACCGCCACGAACTCGTCGCCGCCGTAGCGGCTCAGCAGGTCGTCGCCGGACAGGCAGTGCTGCAGCTGGGCGGCGAACGCGCGCAGCACCCGGTCGCCGGCGGCGTGGCCGTGCAGTTGGTTGACCTGCTTGAAGTTGTCGATGTCGACGTAGAGCAGCGCGGCGCGCTGCTGGCGCCGGTTCGCGGTGGCGATCGCCTGGCCGATGTGCTCGTGCAGCTGGCTGCGGTTGGGCAGGCCGGTCAGCGTGTCGTGCTGGGTCAGGTGGATCATCTTCAGCGCCAGCGCGCGGGTCTCGCTGACGTCGTGGAACACCAGCACGCCGCCGATCACGTTGCCGGCGTGGTCGTGGATCGGCGCGGAGGAATCCTCCACCGGCGTGTCGAAGCCGTGGCGGTGGCGCAGCAGGGTGCGGCCGGCCAGGTCGACGATGCTGTTGTGGCCGATCGCCGCGCGCAGCGGATTGGCCACGGCGTCGCCGCTGCGTGCGTCGAACAGCTGGAAGATCTCCTCGATCGGCCGGCCCGCCGCCTCGATGCCGGTCCAGCCCGTCATCGCCTCGGCAATCGGGTTGAGCGAGGTGATGCGCAGCTGCGGGTCGGTGGTGATCACCGCGTCGCCGATCGAGCGCAGGGTCACCTCGGCCAGCTCGCGCTCGCGGTGCAGCGCATCCTCGAACGCCTTGCGCTGGCTGATGTTCTGCACCTGCGAGACGAAGTACAGCGGCGCGCCCTGCTCGTCGCGCACCAGCGACACGCTGAGCTGGATGTGCACCACGCGACCGTCCTTGTGGAAGTTGCGCTTCTCCAGCTGATAGGACTCGCGCTGGCCGGCCAGCAGCTGCGCCATCAGTTCCGCGTCGGCCGCCAGGTCGTCCGGATGGGTGACCGCGGCGATGTCCAGCTGCAGCAGCTCCTCCTCGCGGTAGCCGAGCATCTGGCAGACCGCCGCATTGACGCGCACGAACCGGCCGTCCGGGCGGGTCAGCGCCATGCCGATCGCGGCGTGCTGGAACGCGGCGAAGAAGCGCTGCTCGCTCTCGTGCAGCTTGAGCTCCAGCGTGCGCCGCTCGGTGATGTCGACCAGCGCGGTGAAGATGCCGCGGACGCGGCCGTCGGCGTCGAAGTCGGGCTGGAAGTTGCCGTGCGCGTAGCGCGGCCGGTGGCCGTCGTGCAGCTCGCCCTCGTAGCTGGCCATCTGCCCGGCGTAGGCGCGCGCCAGCGCCGCCTCGGCCAGCGCGTGGTTGCGCCGGCCGACCACGTCGACCAGGCGCTGGCCGAGCAGCTGCTGCGGGTCGAGGCCGAGCCAGCGGCGATGGGTGTCGTTGACGAAGCGGAAGCGCTGCTCGAGGTCGAGGTAGGCGAGCAGCGCAGGCGTGCCGTGCGCCACCCGTGCCGGCCAGTCGGATGCATCCGGAAGCGAAGGCGATACCTCGGCAGGCTTGTGCGGCCGCATGGTCATTCCGTCAGCATGGCGCCCCCTGTCGGCGCCGCTTCATCATGCGCCGAGTTTTCGCCGCTGCCCAGCGGGCCGGGCGAACCACCCGGCGACGATCAATGCAGGGCGGCGGCCGGGGCGCCGAGCCGGCCGGCGGCGTCCAGCACGATCCGGCCCGATGCGTGCAGTTCGGCGACGATGCCGTACTGGTCGGTCAGTCGCGCCAGCAGCGAGCCCAGCGCCTGCGGCTGCAGCGGGTAGCCGTGCGCCAGCGCGCGCGCATGGCCGCCGTCGCCGCGCTGGGCCACGGTGATCGCCACCACGCCGAGGCCGGGGGCCTCGTGCGCGAACAGCGTCGGCGGATCGTAGCCGGGTTCGACCGCGGCCAAGGTTTCCAGCAGGTAGCCGTCGGCGGCCGCCGCCGGCTGTGCCGCGTCGGGCTGCAGCTGCAGCGGCAGCTGGTGCGCGTCGAGCAGTGCGGCGTACTGGCGCAGCTCGAACACGATGCCGGCAAAATCGTGCGCGCGCTGCCCGGCATCGCCGGTCTGCACGGCCAGCCACTGCGACGGCGACTGCGCCAGCACCTTGCCGTCGGCGTAGCGCACGGCCAGCCCGCGCGCGCTCATCGTCGCCTCCTCGCGGTACGGGGTCAGCAGTGCCGTCTCCAGCAGCGCCCACAGCGGCGCCAGGTTGACGTGCTCGTACTGCACGCAAGTCAGCGCCAGCAGGTCGTTGCGGCTGAGGTAGCGCACGTGCTCCAGCCGGATGCCGAGCGTGCGCATCAGCCAGTCGGCGGTCAGCGCGCCGGCCTCACCGCGCCCGACCAGCTGGATCTCCAGCTGCTCGGACAGCTCCTCGGCCTGCCCCGCCGGCGCCAGCAGACTCATCGGCAGCAGCCGCATCGGGCCTTCAGCATAGGTCGGTGAGGGTTCCAGCGGTTGCGCCGGCATCTGCCCTTGATGGCTGCCGAACGCCACCACGTTCTCCAGCTGGCTGCGCGGCACGCGTCGCGCCAGCTCGTCCAGCGCGGCCCAGACCGGGAAGCCCGGTCGCAGCAACTCGACCTGGTCGAACAGCGCGCCGGCCAGCGCCAGCCGCGCGGCGTCGACCTGCGGCACCAGCGCGTGCAGGTCGGCGGCGATCAGCGCCGCCAGCGCGGCAGCCTCGTCGCGGGTGAACGTAAGCCGCGCCGGCGGCTCGCCCGCGACCGGTTCCAGGGCCAGCACCACCGGCAGGGCGAACAGCGTTTGCGTTTCCACGAGCGAGGGTCCGGAAGACGGGAGGAGACGGGATTCTACCATTCAGCGTTTTGGGCTTTCGCCGCGCGGCATGGCGGGTTAGCCTTGACCGACTTGAGTGGTGGACTGTTCCGAGCATGGAAAACACGCAGAAGCGCGTCGGGGTGATCGGCGGTGTGCGCATCCCGTTCTGCCGCAACAACACGGCCTACGCCGACGTCGGCAACTTCGGCATGTCGGTGAAGGTGCTCGGCGCGCTGGTCGAGCGCTTCGGCCTGCACGGGGTGGAACTGGGCGAAGTGGCGATGGGCGCGGTGATCAAGCACGCGTCCGACTGGAACCTGGCGCGCGAGGCGCTGCTCAGTTCCGGGCTGGCGCCGACCACGCCGGGCATCACCACCGCGCGCGCCTGCGGCACCTCGCTGGACAACGCCATCATCATCGCCAACAAGATCGCCGCCGGGCAGATCGAGGCCGGCATCGCCGGCGGTTCGGACACCACCTCCGACGTGCCGATCGTCTACGGCACCCGCCTGCGCAAGCGCCTGCTGGCGATGAACCGCGCGAAGACGCCGCTGGACAAGCTGAAGACGGCGCTGCGCGGCTTCTCGCTCGGCGAGCTGAAGCCCTCGTTCCCCGGCGTGGCCGAGCCGCGCACCGGCAAGTCGATGGGCGACCACTGCGAGCAGATGGCGAAGGAGTGGCAGGTCAGCCGCGAGGCGCAGGACCAGCTGGCGCTGGACAGCCACCGCAAGCTGGCCGCCGCCTACGACGCGGGTTTCTTCGAGGGCCTGCTGGTGCCGTTCCGCGGCCTGAAGCGCGACGGTTTCCTGCGCCCGGACTCGACCATGGACAAGCTGGCTTCGCTGAAGCCGGCGTTCGACAAGAGCTCCGGCCACGGCACGCTCACCGCCGGCAATTCCACCGGCCTGTCCGACGGCGCCGCCGCGGTGCTGCTGGGCAGCGAGGCGTGGGCCGCGCAGCGCGGGCTGAAAATCCAGGCCTGGCTGCGCGATGCCGAAGTCGCCGCGGTGGATTTCGTGCACGGCGAAGGCCTGCTGATGGCGCCGACCATCGCGGTGCCGCGCATGCTGGCGCGCCACGGCCTGCGCCTGCAGGACTTCGACTACTACGAGATCCACGAGGCGTTCGCGGCACAGGTGCTGTGCACGCTGCGCGCGTGGGAGTCGGCCGACTACTGCAGGAACCGGCTCGGCCTCGACGCGCCGCTCGGCGCGATCGATCCGGCGAAGCTCAACGTGCACGGCTCCAGCCTTGCCGTCGGCCACCCGTTTGCCGCCACCGGCGCGCGCATCATCGCCACGCTGGCGAAGCTGCTGGAGCAGAAGGGCGCCGGCCGCGGGCTGATCTCGATCTGCACCGCCGGCGGCATGGGCGTCACCGCGATCCTCGAGCGGTGACCGGGCGGCCGCTTCAGCCTCGATTCGTCCGGGCGGGTGCATAAAGGCCGCCATGTTCCGCCTGCGCACCACCGCCTCCCTCAGCCTGCTCGCACTGGCCGTCGGCGTCGCCGGCACCGGCTGGCTCAGCGCGCAGACCAGCGTCTGGTCCGGCCCACCGACGCGCTACACCGCGCAGGTCGACACGCCGACCGCGCTGCGCGCCCGCCCGTCGCCGCACCGCCCGCGCCGCTCGCCGCGCGTCGCGCCGGCAAGGCGCATGCTGCCGTCGGCGGTGGTCGCTGACGAAGCACAGGCCGCCATCGCTGCACCCGCGCCGGAGCTGGTGCCGCTGGCCACCCCCGCCGACACCTCGCAATCGTGGGACGAGTTGCGCGGCCATCTCGACGGCCGCGTGCTGCTGCACGTCGACATCGACGGCAACGGCCGGGTCACCACCGCCAGCCTGAGCGAATCCAGCGGCGACCCGGTGCTCGACCAGCACGCCCTGCGCAGCGTGCGCGGCTGGCGCTTCGCGGTACCGCCGGACCACTCCGACGGCCTCAGCGGCGAGCTGCCGATGCGCTTCACCTCGCGGGGCGATCGCGTCGCGCAGTTGCCGTAGGGTTTTGTCCGGGCGCGTTGGTGCTTCGCGTTTTATCAAGCCTGCGCAAAAGGCGTGCGCTTTCTGCAACCTGCAGGAGCCCACTTTGAGCGCGATGCTGTCGTGCTTGCTGCATTCAGGGCGAAGAACATCAGAAGCAAGAGCTTCACACGAGGCAACAGGTGGCGAAAGTGGTTCTCGTGGAGCAGCGCTCACGGTGGTGAATGGCGCTCACAGGATGCCCTTGGCGCCCACCCCGAACGCGGTAACCATCCGCGTGATGATCAGCTTCGGCGAGAGCGCCACGTCGGGGAAGTCGCCGACCGGTTCGTAGCAGGCGTAGAAGTTCGGGTCGGTGGCGCGCAGCGGCTGGCAGCCGGGCTTGAGGTCGAAGCTGGTGGCGTAGCGGAACGGCCACAGGTCGAACAGCGGCAACTGCTCGGAGACCGTGCCGATCACCCGGTTGATGTCGGTCAGCACCGGTACCTTCGACCGCCGCGGCGCGATCACCCACGCGTTTTCCGGCTGCGTGCTGCGCAGGATGCTGTGGCGCAGCTGGTCGGCGAAGTCGTGGTCGTAGACGATCACGCCCGACTCGGTGTTGTAGTGGTCCGAGCGCGGATCGAAATTGTGCGAGCCGACCATCGCGAAGACGTCGTCGACCACGATCGACTTCGCATGCAGGCCGAAGCGCAGGCCGGTGCTGTGCAGCGGTGCCGGGCGATTGCTGCTGCCGCGGCTGCCGAGCAGGCGGAAGCGCGCCGCGGGAACGTGGGCCGGGCCGGCGGCTTCCGGCGGCGGCAGCGCGGTCGTGTCCAGGTCGAGGTTGGCCAGTTCGTTGTCCACCGCGGCGCTGGGCGCGTGCGGCTTCAGCTCGTGGATCTCGAAGCCGAACTTCTTCAGGTAGCGCTTGCGATGTTTGTACGACATCGCGTACACCGCGAACGCGTCGGTCGAGGCCAGCGAATTGGTGGAGACGATCACTAGCGGCGGGTCGGCGCGCCGGTGCAGCGTGCGGAAGATGTGCTGCGCGCGCTTGCTCATCACCAGGTACGGCGTCTGCAGCAGTACCTCGCGTTTCGCCTCGCCGATCATGCGCATGATGTGGTGGGTGAAATCGAGCGCGCGGCGCTTGTCCGGCTTGTCGGTCTTCGCCGGCAGGTCGCTGAAGTACTCCACCCGACCCACCCGCCGCGAGGCGTCGACCAGCCAGGTCTGCAGCCAGGCCGGGTCCTCGGCGGCCTGCTGCACGCGCGCCACGCGCGCCGGACGGCGGTAGTGCGGGGCCGGCCAGGTTGGCGGCGTGTGGTCGGACAGGATGCGCCGGTTGACGTCGCGCAGATGGGTCAGCGGCAGCGCGCGCGGGTGGTTCCAGAACCGCTCGAAGCTGGCCGCCATCTGCAGCGCGGCGGGGCCGCCGACCATCGCGTCGCGGTCGACGTAGTTGAAGCTGTCGTCCCAGTTGAAGTAGCGGTTCTGGTAGTTGCGCCCGCCGGTGATGCCGATGCGGTCGTCCACCAGCAGCAGCTTGTTGTGCATGCGCTGGTTGAACTGCATGAAGCAGCACAGCACGCCGGCGGCGAATTCCAGCGGCTGCGTGCGTGCCTTGTGGAAGGTCGGGTTGTACAGCCGCACTTCGAGGTTCGGGCTGACCCGCGTCAGCCGGTCGAGCAGGTCGAGGTCGCCGAAGGAGAACAGCTGGTCGGCCAGGATGCGCACGCGCACGCCGCGCCGCGCCGCCTGCACCAGCTCGTCCAGCATCAGCTGGCCGGCATCGTCCTGGTCCCAGATGTAGGTCTGCACGTCGATCGAGTGCCGCGCCGCGCGCACCAGGTTGATCCGCGCGGCCATCGCCGGCACGGAGTCGTCGAGCAGGGTGACCACGTGCACCGGCCGCTCCGGGGTGGAGGCGGCGAGCGCCTCGGTGGCGGCGGCCAGCAGCGGCGACGGCAGCGCACAATGGTCGGCCTGCGCACAGCTGCTGCTGCGGTCGGCGCTGGCGGCGACGATGGCGTCGGCACGGCGGATCTGCGCGCGCGATACGGTGCAGCCCTGCAGCGACAGCAGCGCAAGCAGCAGCGGTAGGGCGAATCGGCGCAAGACGGACATGGGCAAATCATACGGTTGGCGCGTGCCGTGGTCGTGAGGAAGCGGCGGCCGCCGCCGGGCCGCGGCAACGCACGGTCGCCGCGCGGGTCAGGGCGACCAGAACGCGTCCAGCCGGGCGTTGCCCGGTTCCAGCGCGCCGTCCAGGTGCAGCACCGCCAGCGCACCGGGCGGCATGCCGCGGAATTCGTCGGAGCGGCCCTCGACCAGCAGCGCCACCAGCCGCTCCATGCCGGGGTTGTGGCCGACCAGCAGCACGGTGCCGGCATCGGCGTGCTGGTCGAGCAGGGCCAGCAGTTCGCCGGGCGAGGCGTCGTAGATCTCGTCGGCCTGCTGCGGCACCGGCGCGTTGTCGATCGCGGCCAGCGCCAGGCGGGTGGTCTCGTCGGTGCGTCGGCTCGGCGAGCACAGCACCCGGTCGGGGCGCAGGCCGTGCGCGGCCAGCCACAGCCCGGCGGCCTGCGCTTCCCGCTCACCGCGCACGCTGAGCGGACGCTGCGGGTCGTCGCCGGTGGTTTCCATCGGCACCGCTTCGGCGTGTCGCAACAGGATCAGTTCGTGCATGGAAGACTCCGGGGGTGGTGGCGCAAGGCGCGCGGTGAACATCGGGAAGGGCGCGCTTCAGTGCTGACGCTTGATCCAGCGCAGCAGGGCCTTCCAGTCCTGCTGGTGGCTGCGGACCTGTTCGGACTGGTAGTCGAAGATGCCCTTGCCGAGGCCGGCGAGCAGCACGTAGGCCTGGCTGTCGCGCAGTTGCGCGGCGATCGGGAACGGCGATTGCCCGGCCAGTTGGGTGATCGCATCCTGGCTGGCGTGGGTCCACGGCTTGAGCCGGTTGGCCACCAGCGCCACCGGCAGCTTGCCGCTGCGGATGCGCCTGATCGCCTGCAACTCGCCGAGGAAGCGCAGCGTGGCGTCGAGGTCGAACGAGGACGGCAGCACCGGTACCAGCAGCACGTCGGCCACCTCGAGGTAGGGTTCCAGCTCGCGCTCGCCGGAGCCGGCGGGGGTGTCGATCAGCAACTGCTGGGTGTCCGCCGGCACGCGTTGCAGGTTGCGCCGGCCGCTGTCGAAGGCGAGCACGCCGGGGACGTTGTCGGGTCTGAGCTCGGCCCAGTGGAAGCTGGAGTGCTGCCGGTCGGCGTCGATGATCGCGGTGTGCTGCCCGGCCTGGGCCCAGTGCGATGCCAGTTGCGTCACCAGCGTGCTCTTGCCGCAACCACCCTTGCTGCTCGCCACCAGCGTCGTAAGCATCGGATCACCCCTGCCACGGAAGGTGGCCCAAGCCTAGCGGGCGGGGCGCCAATGGGGAATAGCCGGGAATCGGGAATGGCCAACGGGATGCGCCGGATCGAGCGGCAGGGCCCGCTCTTGCGATTCCCTATTCCCGATTCGCTGTTCCCGGCTGCCAGTCGGCGGGTGCCTCGACCGGGAGGCCGTTGTCGCGCAGGGCGGCCAGCTGCAGGCTCATCTCGGTGCCGCCGTGGCGCGCCAGCGTGAGCAGGCGCTGGGCCAGCGCTGCGTCGTCCTGTGCCCGGGCCAGCAGGCGGGCGAAGCTCTGCACCTGCCAGACCAGGTTGCGACGGGCGTCCTTCGCTTCCTGCCGCTGCGCCGGATCGTCGGCCAACACTTCGCGCAGGTGCAGGCCGAGCGAGCGGGCCAGCGGGCTGGAGCCCCATTCCAGAGTCTTGCCCAGGGCCAGGCAGTCGGTCTTGATCGAGGCGTCCTCGCCGGCGTTCTCGCACAGCTTGGCGACCAGTTGCAGGCTCGGCTGCGGCTGGGTGCCGGCCAGGCCGAACACCAGCACGGTCTGCATGCCGACGGCACCGCCGGCGTGGGCCGGGTCCAGCGTGTCCGGCGGCGGCGGCAGCGCGCCGGCCGCGTTGGCCAGGGCCTGCAGGCTGGCGCCGGCGTAATCGTCGTAGCGCTTTGCCGCGGCGGCTTGGCCCAGGTCGTCGCGGGCGGCGTCCTGTTTCATGCCGCGCGCGTCGGCGCCGAGCTTGAGCAGCCACACCGCAGCGTTGTCCGGTGCCCGCACCAGCAGGCGCTGCAGCGCCTCGCCGTTCGGGCAGGTGCCGGCGGCGGCATCGCAATCGGCCAGGCGCATCCAGTCGACCGCTGCGCCGGCACCGTCGACCTGCGCGGCCCGCTCGATCAGGCGGTGGAAGCTGTTCTCCGGCGGCTGGTTGAACAGCGGTCGCGCCAGCAGGGCCGCGCCGAGCAGTCGCAGCGGGTCACCACCGGGGGCCAGCACGCTGACCAGGTCACGCTGGAACGCGAGCTGGGCCTTGTCGCGGGCTTGCGCGGCCCGACCCGGCGTGCTGCGGCTGTTGCCCGCGGGGGACTTGCCAGCGACCGCCGGCGCGACCGCCAGCGACAACGCGCAGGCCAGGGCGAGGCAATGCCATCCACGCATCATGGGCCGGGCTCCGCAATCCAAAGCGCGCAGCATACCGTTTGCGGATTAAGCGCGGCTGATCGGGAAGGCGGCGAAGCGGTGCCGTCACGGCGTGGCTTGCTAGGATGGGTGTCCCCGGCGCAGGGCCGCGCCCCCACGATCATCGTTCGGGAGACGCGTAGTGGATCATCTGTCGACGTTCGCCGGCGGCGCACCCTGGTTTGTCGGCTGGGGCACGCTGGCCCTGATCAATGCCGCCCTGGCGCAAGGCAAGAACCGCAGCGGCCTGCTGTGGTTCCTTCTGTCGCTGCTGGCCGGCCCGCTTGCCACGCTGCTGCTGGTGCTGCTGCCGAAGGTGCGCTCGAAGATGTTTTGAGCGACGGGATGGGGGATTCGGGTTCGAAAGAGCGGCGGTGTCGCAGCCGCTGGCTTTGCCGAATCCCGTCGGCCGTTCCCGCCTCAGTCCCCCAGCGCCTCGCGCATGAACTCCGGCTGCGCCAGCGCGGCCTTGTGGATCTCGGCGTTGTAGTAGCGGGTCGGGAAGTTCTTGGCGCTGGCGCCGCGCTCGCGGAAGCCGCTCAGGTCGCCGCCCTTGCGCGCCATGGTGCAGCTCCACCAGCCGGTCGGGTAGCACGGCTGCGGGAACGGCAGCGTCTTCACCGCGCTGAAGCCCGAGGTGCGCATCGCCGAGCGCATCGACTTGATCAGTTCCAGGTGGGCCAGCGGCGATTCGCTCTGCTGCACCAGCAGGCCGCCGTGGCGCAGCGCCTTGTAGCAGCTGGCATAGAACGCGGCGTTGAACAGGCCCTCGGCCGGGCCGACCGGGTCGGTCGAGTCGACGATAATCAGGTCCAGCGAGTCGGGCTCGGCCTCGGCCATGTACTTGATGCCGTCGATGAACAGCAGTTCGGCGCGCGGGTCGCCGTTCGCCTCGCACAGCTCCGGGAAGTACTGCTCGGCCAGGCGGGTCACGCGCTCGTCGATCTCCACCTGCACCGCGTGTTCGACTTCCTCGTGCTTGAGCACCTCGCGCAGCGTGCCGCAGTCGCCGCCGCCGATGATCACCACGCGCTTGGCGCGCGCATGGGTGAACAGCGCCGGGTGGGTCATCATCTCGTGGTAGAGGAAGTTGTCGCGGCTGGTCAGCATCACGCAGCCGTCGATCACCATCAGCTTGCCCCAGTCGGTGGTCTGGTGGATCTCGATGGTCTGGAACGGGGTCTTCTCCGCATGCAGCAGTTGCTCGGTGCGGAAACCGATGGAGGAACCGGAGGCCTGGTGGGCTTCGGTGAACCAGCTGGTTTCATTCGAGGTGGGTTGCTGCGACATGGTGGACGTTCCTGACGTGCCGGAGGGAAAAAGCAAGACTGTCCATTGTAGCGACAACCGCCGTGAACGTCCCGGCGGGACCGGCCACGTCTTGCGCATATCGTCACAGCGGCCCATTACAATGACGGTTGGCCTGCCGGGACCCTTCGCCGGCGGCCGACCAGCCCGATCGGCCCCGCGGCGTGCGAGGCTTCCGGTCGTTCGGGCTCGTGCTGCTGTCATCGGGCAAGACGTCAAGGCTCGCCGCTGCGACGACATCATCCTTTTCCATCGAGGAGATCTCTGCATGGCGAACCCTTGGAACACCGACGCTGCCCGTCACACCTACGCCGTACCCCACTGGAGCGACGGCTACGTCGACGTGGACGACGCCGGCGACATCGTGATGCGCCCGCGCGGCGCCCGCGGCCCCAGCCTGTCGCTGCCGGCGATCGTCGAACGTGCCCGTGCCGACGGCCTGCGGCTGCCGCTGCTGGTGCGTTTCCCCGACATCCTGGCCGACCGCCTGGCGCGGCTGCAGGGCGCGTTCGCCAAGGCGATCGACGAGTGGCGCTACGCCGGCGGCTACACCGCGATCTACCCGATCAAGGTCAACCAGCAGCGCGGCGTGGCCGGCGAACTGGTCGCCGCCGGCACCTGCGGCTTCGGCCTGGAAGCCGGTTCCAAGCCCGAGCTGATGGCGGTGCTGGCGATGGCGCGGCCCGGTTCCATCGTGATCTGCAACGGCTACAAGGATCGCGAGTACATCCGCCTGGCGCTGATCGGCAAGAAGCTCGGCCTGCGCGTGCACATCGTGATCGAGAAGCTGTCCGAGCTGGACCACGTGTTCGCCGAGGCGAAGGCGCTGGGCGTGGAGCCGCTGCTCGGCGTGCGCGTGCGGCTGGCCTCGATCGGTGCTGGAAAGTGGCAGAACACCGGCGGCGACAAGGGCAAGTTCGGGCTGTCGCCGCAACAGGTGCTGACCCTGATCGAGCGACTCGACGCGGCCGGCCTCAAGCACACGCTGAAGCTGCAGCACTTCCACATGGGTTCGCAGATCTCCAACGTGCGCGACATCGCCAACGGCATGCGCGAGGCCACCCGCTACTTCGTCGAGCTCTCCCGGATGGGCGTGCCGCTGGAGATCGTCGACGTCGGCGGCGGCCTCGGCGTGGACTACGAGGGCTCGCGCTCGCGCAGCCACAACTCGATCAACTACTCGATCGAACAGTACGCCGCCACCATCGTGCAGTCGCTGGCCGAGGCGGTCGAGGCCGAGGGCCTGGCCGCGCCGCACATCCTCACCGAGGCCGGCCGCGCGATGACCGCGCACCACGCGGTGATGGTGGTCAACGTGACCGAGGTCGAGGAAGTGCCGGCCGGCGCGATCCCGCCGCCGTGCGCGGACGAGCCGGCGGTGCTGCGCCGGCTGCGCGAGACCTGGGAGGAACTGGACCGGCGCCCCGCGCTGGAGCTGTTCCACGAGGCGCAGCATCACCTGAGCGAAGGCCAGGCGCTGTACGCGCTGGGCCAGCTGGCGCTGGCCGACCGCGCGCGGCTGGACGAGATGTACTACGCGATCGCCAACGCCGTGCGCGCGCGCCTGCTGCCGGCCGAGCGCTCGCACCGGCAGGCGCTGGACGAACTGGACGAGAAGCTGGTCGACAAGTACTTCGTCAACTTCTCGGTGTTCGAGTCGATCCCCGACGTGTGGGCGATCGGCCAGATCTTCCCGATCGCGCCGATCGCGCGGCTCGGTGAACAGCCCACGCGCCGCGGCGTCATCGTCGACCTCACCTGCGATTCGGACGGCCGCATCGACCACTACGTCGACGCCGAGGGCGTCGACGTCAGCCTGCCGCTGCACGCGCTGAGGGCGGGCGAAAGCTACCGCCTCGGCATCTTCATGGTCGGCGCCTACCAGGAGACCCTGGGCGACATCCACAACCTGTTCGGCGACACCGACGCGGTCAACGTGCGCGTGGATGGCGACGGCTACACCTTCGCCCACGTGCGCCGCGGCGACACCACCGACCTGATGCTCGACTACGTCGGCTACGACCTGGAGGCGCTGCGCGCCAGTTATCGCGAGCGCATCGCCGCCGCCGGCCTCGGTGGCGCCGAGGCCGCGCAGTTGTACGACGCGCTCGACGGCGGGCTCACCGCGTACACCTATCTGGCCGAAGACGCCGACTGAGCTTCTGCTCCAAGGTCCAATGGCGCCTTGCGCGGCAGCACCTACAATTTGCGGAATGGGCGCGGCGGTGAGGCCGCGCCTCCCCGCCATCCTGAAGGAGCAAAGCATGAACAGTCTTGAAGGCAAGGTCGCCCTGATCACCGGCGCGGCCAGCGGCCTCGGCAAGGCAATCGCCGAGCTGTACGCGATGCACGGTGCCAGCGTGGCGATCGCCGACATCAACCAGCAGGCCGCCGATGCCGTGGCCGCGCAGATCAATGCCGCCGGCGGCAAGGCGCTCGGCCTGGCGATGGACGTGACCAGCGAGGCGGCGGTGAACGAGGGCACCGACCAGGTGGTCGCCGCGTTCGGCGCGCTGGACATCCTGGTCTCCAACGCCGGCGTGCAGATCATCAACCCGATCGATCAGTTCAGCTACGCCGACTGGAAGAAGATGCTGGCGATCCATCTCGACGGCGGCTTCCTCACCACCAGGGCCGCGCTGCAGCACATGTACAAAGATGACGGTACCGGCAAGAGCCGCGGCGGCATCGTGATCTACATGGGCTCGGTGCACTCGCACGAGGCGTCGAAGCTGAAGTCCGCCTACGTCGCCGCCAAGCACGGCCTGCTCGGCCTGGCCCGCACGCTGGCCAAGGAAGGCGCGCCGCACCACGTGCGCTCGCACGTGATCTGCCCGGGCTTCGTGCGCACGCCGCTGGTCGAGAAGCAGATCCCCGAGCAGGCGAAGGAGCTGGGCATCAGCGAGGACGAGGTGATCAGGAACGTGATGCTGAAGGACACCGTCGATGCCACCTTCACTACCGTCGAGGACATCGCGCAGACCGCGCTGTACCTGGCCACCTTCCCGTCCGCGGCGCTGACCGGGCAGTCGATCGTGGTCAGCCACGGCTGGTTCATGCAGTAGGCATGATGTCGCGCTAGTTGCGGTGCACCTGCAGCCCGGCCGCCGACTGGCTGACCGGCATCACCTCGATGCGGTTGATGTTGAGGTGCGGCGGCAGGTTGGCGATCCACCAGATCGTGTCGGCGATGTCGGTCGCGGTGATCGGCTGGGCGCCGGCGTAGAGCTGATCGGAGGCGGCCTGGTCGCCGCCGGTGCGCACCAGGGTGAACTCGGTCTCGGCCATGCCCGGCTCGATGGAAGTGACACGCACGCCGGTGCCATGCAGGTCGGTGCGCAGGTTCTGCGAGAACTGGGTGACGAAGGCCTTGGTGCCGCCGTACACGTTGCCGCCGCGATAGGCGTAGCTGCCCGCGATCGAGCTGATGTTGACGATCGCGCCGCGGCGCGCAATCAGTTGCGGCAGCAGCAGGTGGGTCAGCGACACCAGCGCGGTGACGTTGGTGTCGATCATCTGCTTCCACTGTTCGAGGCTCGCCTGCTGCGCCGGCGCGGTGCCCAGCGCCAGGCCGGCGTTGTTGACCAGCAGGTCGATGTCGGCGAACGCGGGTGGCAGCGCCGCGTGTGCCGCGCGCATCGCCGCCTCGTCGCGCACGTCGAACGCCGCCGCATGCACGCGCCCGGCGCCGTGCCGCGCCACCAGCGGCTGCAGCCGTTCCATGCGGCGACCGCTGGCGATCACCCGCCAGCCGCCGGCCACGAAGCGTTCCACGGCGGCGGCGCCGAAGCCGGAGCTGGCGCCGGTGATCCAGGCAGTCTTGGTCGTCATGAGCGGCACACGTGATGGGAAAAGTCGGGGGAAGAGTCGGGTGGCCTAGCGGCCTTCCTTCAGCGCGATCGCGTTGATGCCGGCACCGGCCAGGCGCTGCTTGGTCGATTCCAGCTCGGTGGCCGAGCGGAACGGCCCCAGCCGCACGCGGTTGTAGGTCTGCCCGCCGATGCTGACCGACTGCACGTTCGCCACGAAGCCCTGCAATGCCAGTTTCGCCTTCAGCGTTTCCGCGTCGGCGGCGTTCGGGAAGGCGCCGACCTGCAGCAGGTAGCCGCTGCCGACGGCCGGTTGCGGTACCGCGCTGGCCGGGGCGGCGGTGATGTCCTGGCTGACCGCGGCCGGTGCGTTGGCCGGCGCCACGGCGGGCGCCTGGGCTGCCTGCTGCGCTTGCAGCTGCGCCGCCTGCTGTTTCTGCTGCTGCTCGACGCGCGCCTGTGCGCTGATCTCGGCGTCGGGAATGCGCACTTCTTTTTCCGACAGCACCGAGTAGAAGTCGAACTGCGGCTTTTTCGGTGCGCTGTCGCCGGTCGATTCGAGCACGCCCGGCGCGCTGCCGCGCTCGGCCGTGGCCTGCGGGTTTGCCTGCGGGCCGTCGGCCTTGCGCAGGCCGGTCAGCAGGCTGCCGCGCATCATCACGGCCATCAGGATCGCGCCGGCGACCAGGCCGACGATCGCGTAGCCCCAGCCCGGGAAGCCGTTGCTGCCGTTGCGCACGGCCTGCCGGCCCCTGCCCTTGCGTGCTGCCATTACATCTTCTCCGGGGCGCCGAGGCCCAACAAATCCAGCCCATTCTTCAATACCTGGCGGGTCGCCACCACCAGCGCCAGGCGCGCGTTGCGCAGCTCGGCGTCCTCGACCAGGAACTGGTACGAGTTGTAATAGGTGTGGAACGCGTTGGCCAGTTCACGCAGCCAAGCCGCGACCAGGTGCGGCTCCAGGTTCGCCGCCGCGGCCTCGACCAGTTCAGGGTACTTCGACAGCTCGGTGAGCAGGATCTGTTCGTGTTCGGTGTCCAGCCGCGCCAGGTGGGCGAGCCCGTCGGCGAGGTCGACCGTGAAGCCCTTCTCCGGCGCCTGGCGCAGCACGCTGCAGACGCGGGCATGCGCGTACTGGATGTAGTAGACCGGGTTGTCGTTCGACTGCGAGCGCGCCAGGTCGATGTCGAACACCAGCTGTGAGTCGGACTTGCGCGAGATCAGGAAATAGCGCGTGGCGTCCTTGCCGACTTCGTCGATCAGGTCGCGCAGGGTGACGTAGCTGCCGGCGCGCTTGGAGATCTTCACCTCCTCGCCGCCCTTCATCACCGTCACCATCTGGTGCAGCACGTATTCCGGCCAACCCTTCGGGACGCCGCAATCGAGCGCCTGCAGGCCGGCCTTTACCCGCGCCAGCGAGCCGTGGTGGTCCGAACCCAGCTCGGTGATCGCGCGCTGGTAGCCGCGCTGCCACTTGCTCAGGTGGTAGGCCACGTCGGGCAGGAAGTAGGTGTAGGTGCCGTCGGACTTGCGCATCACGCGGTCCTTGTCGTCACCGAACTCGGTGGTGCGCAGCCACAGCGCGCCGCCTTCCTCGTAGGTGTGGCCGTGCGCGACCAGCTCGCGCACGGTCTCCTCGACCTTGCCATCGGTGTACAGCGACGATTCGAGGAAATAGGTATCGAAGCCCACGCCGAACGCCTGCAGGTCCAGGTCCTGCTCGCGGCGCAGGCTGGCCACGGCGAAGCGGCGGATCGCCTCGAGGTCGTCGACGTCGCCGGCCGCGGTCACCGTTTCGCCGTCGGCGACGACCGACTCGCGATCGAGATAGGTGCGCGCCACGTCGGCGATGTAGTCGCCGCGGTAGCCGTTCTCCGGCCAGCTGCTGTCGTCCGGGGTGATGCCGCGGGCCCGTGCCTGCACCGAGATCGCCAGGTTGGCGATCTGCACGCCGGCGTCGTTGTAGTAGAACTCGCGCTTGACGTTCCAGCCGGTGGCGTCGAGCAGCCGGCTCAGGCAGTCGCCGATCGCCGCGGCGCGGCCATGACCCACGTGCAGCGGGCCGGTCGGGTTGGCCGAGACGAATTCCACGCCAACGGTCCTGCCGTTGCCGCTGGTGCTGCGCCCGTAGGCGTCGCCGTCGGCCAGGATCCGGCGCACTTCGGCGTGATAGGCGCCGGCGCCGAGGAAGAAGTTGATGAAGCCGGGGCCGGCGATCTCGACTTTGTCCACCAGCGTGTTGGCCGGCAAGGCGGCGACCAGCTTCTCGGCCAGCTCGCGCGGCCTGGCGCGCGCCGGCTTGGCCAGCAGCATTGCCACGTTGCTGGCGAAATCGCCATGCTCGCGGCTGCGCGCCCGCTCGATCACGAAGCCGGGCTGGCCGAGATCGGCAGGCAGAGAGGCGGCCTCTTGCAGGGTCTGGATTGCCTGCAGCACCAGTTCGCGCAGCTGTTCTTTCACGTGTGGGATCAGTTTCGTGATGGAACCGGTAATCCTAACAGACCGCCTTGACGCCGAAACGCGCGGTATGGAGTGCCTGCCGCACGGGGCGATGACAGCTCGGCATGCGCCGGAATTTTGACGCACCGCGGCGAGCCAATCTGTGGATAAGTCTGTGGGGAAAGCGGGAGCGGGCGGGCTGGCCCGGCCTGCAGCCCGCCAAACATCTATCCATCGCAAGAAATTAAATTTCAAGATCAATGAGTTGCAAAGCAAAGCTCGAGCCGGCGCCGGATAGGCACGGCAAGTGCCGGTATCACCGTTTTGTGTATAAGTGCCGGCCGCTTGCGCGGCATCTCCCGCCGAGGTTCGCGTCACGGTTTTGTCATGCGGCACTGCGATACTGAACGGGCCAGAACATGAACTCCCCTCCATGACATGGCGCCCGGGGATGCCGCTCTCCCCACCTCCCCAATCGGCCTCGCGGCGTGGCTTGTGCCACGCCGCTTTTTTTGCCCGCGAGTCGGCGCTCAGATCAGGCCGCGCGCCGCCATCGACACCGGCTCGCCGCTGCCGATCACCAGGTGGTCGAGCACACGCACGCCGACCAGCTGCAGCGCGTCGCGCAACTCGTGGGTGATTGCCCGGTCCGCGGCGCTGGGTTCGGCCACGCCGGAGGGGTGGTTGTGGGCGAAGATCACCGCGCAGGCGTTGTGCCTGAGGCAGGCCCGCACCACTTCGCGCGGGTGCACGCTGGCGCCGTCGACGGTGCCGCGGAACAGCTCCTCGAACGCCAGCACGCGGTGGCGGTTGTCCAGGTAGAGACAACCGAACACCTCGTACGGCAGGTGGCGCAGGCGTGCGCGCAGGTAGTCGCCGCTGTCGCGCGGGTTGCCCAGGCTGGGCTGCTCGCGCAGTTGCTCGGCCAGGCTGCGCCGGGCCAGTTCCAGCGCGGCGGCGATCCGCGCGCGCTTGGCCGGGCCGAGCCCGCCGACGTGGACGTGCGGCTCGCTGCGGCCGAGCAGCGCGCCCAGGCTGCCGGCGCCGGCGATCAGCTCGCGACCCAGCGCCAGCGCGTCCTTGCCGCGGCTGCCGCTGCCCAGCAGTACCGCCAGCAGTTCGGCGTCGGACAGCGCGGCGCTGCCGCGCGCCAGCAGTTTTTCACGGGGGCGTTCGCCCTCGGGCCAGTCGCGGATGCTCATGCCCTCAACTTGCCGCACGGTGCCCTTGCCGGGCAGCGGTGCGTGCGAGTGAATCCGGTAAGCTAGGCCTCTGCCCGGTTGTCAGGCCCGCCTTACATGAGTCTTGCCCAACGCCGCATCCTGCTGGGAGTGTCCGGCGGCATCGCCGCCTACAAGTCCTGCGAACTGGTTCGCCGCCTGCGCGATCTGGACGCCGAAGTGCGCGTGGTGATGACCGAGGGTGCCACCCGTTTCGTCAGCCCGACCACGTTCCAGGCGCTGTCCGGCCAGCCGGTGCGGGTCAGCCTGTGGGACGCGCAGGCCGAGGCGGCGATGGGACATATCGAACTGGCGCGCTGGGCGGAACGCATCCTGGTGGCGCCGGCCAGCGCCGACCTGCTGGCGCGGCTGGCGCACGGCCTGGCCGACGATCTGCTGAGCACGCTGTGCCTGGCCAGTGCCGCGCCGCTGTATCTGGCGCCGGCGATGAACCAGCAGATGTGGGCTCACCCGGCGGTACAGGCGAACATCGCCACGCTGCACCGGCACGGCGCGCGCTTCCTCGGCCCGGCCGCCGGCGAACAGGCCTGCGGCGACGTCGGCAGTGGCCGCATGCTGGAACCGCACGAGCTGCGCGACGCGCTGGCGGCCTCGTTCGGCGAACCGTTGCTGGCCGGGCGACGCGTGCTGGTCAGCGCCGGCCCGACCTACGAGGACATCGACCCGGTGCGCTTCATCGGCAACCGCAGCTCGGGGAAAATGGGCTTCGCGGTGGCCGAAGCCGCCGCGCAGGCCGGCGCCGAAGTGACCCTGGTCGCCGGGCCGGTGGGCCTGGCCACGCCGGCCGGCGTGGCCAGGCGCATCGACGTGCGCAGCGCGGCGCAGATGCATGCGGCGGTGCTGGCCGCCGCGGCGCAGGCGGACATCTACATCGGCGCGGCGGCGGTCGGCGACTATCGCCCGCAGGAGGTGTCCGCGCAGAAGCTGAAGAAGCGCGACGGCAGCGAGCTGGTGCTGCATCTGGCCGAAAATCCCGACATCCTGGCCAGCCTGTCGGCGCAAACCGCGCACCCGTTCCTGGTCGGATTCGCCGCGGAGACGCATGATGTGGCGAGCTATGCGCAGGGCAAGCTGCGGCACAAGGGGCTGGACATGATTGCGGCAAACCAGGTGGGCGGCGGCCTCGGTTTCGAGTCGGCCGACAATGCGCTGACGCTGTATTGGGCCGACGGCGCGGCCGAACTACCGCGTACGTCGAAAGCCGAACTGGCGCGACAGCTGGTCGCCCGCGTGGCCGAACGCTATCGGACGGCGCGCGGATGATTGACGTCGAGCTGAAGATCCTCGACCCGCGCCTGGGTGACAGCATTCCGCTGCCACAGGCCGCCACGCCGGGCAGCGCCGGCATGGACCTGCGCGCCGCGCTGGCGCAGCCGCTGACCCTGGCGCCGGGCGAAAGCGCACTGGTGCCCAGCGGAATGGCGATCCACATCGGCGATCCGGGCTGGTGTGCGCTGGTGGTGCCGCGCTCCGGGCTGGGCCACAAGCATGGCCTGGTGATGGGCAACCTGGTCGGGGTGATCGACGCCGACTACCAGGGTCCGCTGATGATTTCGTGCTGGAACCGCGGCAGCCAGCCGTACACCATCGCGGTGGGCGACCGCATCGCCCAGCTGCTGCTGGTGCCGGTGGCGCAGGCACGATGGAACGTGGTGGCCGATTTCGCGCCGAGCGAGCGCGGCGGTGGCGGGTTCGGCTCGACCGGTATCGAATGACCAGCAAGGTCGACCCGGGCACCCGGGCCGGCACGCAGTGACTGCCGTGGGGGCGGGTATGGCGTTGAACATCGCGAACGAACGGCTGCGCAACCTGCGCGTCGACTGGCGGGACTTGCTGCCGCTGGCTGGCGGCACCGCGCTGCTGCTGCTGGGACTGTTCTGCGCCTGGCAGACCTGGCTGATTGCCGACGAGGGCAATGCGGTCCGCCGCGTGCACCTGGCCCAGGATGAGGCCGTCCGCGCGCTGGCCGCAGAAATCGCCAGCCAGCGCGGCGCGGTCGAAAAGGTGCTGGCCAGCGTCGATCCGGCGACCTTGATGAGCGACCCGGCGCAATCTGCCGCGGCGCTGCGCCGGCAGTTGCCGCAGGCGAAGAAGCTGGAGTTGTACAGCGGCGAACTCACCGAGGTGCTCAAGGCCAATTACCGGGAGTTCGGCTACGCCAAGGCGGCCCAGTTGATGGCTGCGCAGAGCGCGGAGGGGTTGCCGCTGGCGCAGAGCGTCTCTTACGGCAACGGCGATCGCCGGCTGAGCCTGGTGATCCCGCTGGGGCCGCCGCAGCGGGCCCAGGCGTGGGCCTGGGTCGAATTGCCGTTCGCGCCGCTGCGGCAGCGCTTCGACGCGATCTCGCCGGCCGGCGGCCGGCTCGACCTGCGCCAGGGCGACGATCGCGGCTACGTGCAATTGCTCTCGCACGGCACCCGTTCGGCCGAAGCCGAAGCCACCGGCAAGCCGGTCGCCGGCAGCGTGTTCAGTGTCGGTGCCGGCCTGCCCGGCGCCTTCATCGTGCTGCCGCGCTGGTGGCTGCTCAGCGGCCTGCTGGCCCTGCTCGGCCTCGGCGGCGGCGGCTATCTGCTGCGCCTGCGCCAGCGCTGGAAAGCGCTGCCGGAGGTCGAGGAACCGGAGGTGCCGCTGCCCGCGCGGCAGACCGCTCCGGCCCGGGCCAAGCCGCCGGAGCCGCCGGAGCGGCCCGCGGCCGCGCCGGTGGCCGGCGTGGACCCGAGCATCTTCCGCGCCTACGACGTGCGCGGCGTGGTCGGCAAGACGCTGAACAAGGAGGTGGCGCGTGCGCTCGGCCAGTCGATCGGCACGCTGATGGTCGAAAAGGGCCTGCGCGAGATCGTGGTCGGTCGCGACGGCCGGCTGTCCGGGCCGGAGCTGGCTGCGGCGCTGGCCGATGGGCTGCGCGAAGCCGGCGTCGACGTGATCGACATCGGTGCGGTGCCGACGCCGGTGGTGTACTACGCCACCTATCGCTTCAACACCGGCTGCGGCGTGGCGGTCACCGGCAGCCACAACCCGCCGGACTACAACGGCTTCAAGATCGTGGTCGGCGGGCAGACGCTGGCCGAAGGCGCGATCCAGGACCTGTACCAGCGCATCGCCGGCGGTGCGCTGGCCAGCGGCGGCGGCGGTGGCCTGCGCCAGGTCGACGTGGCCCCGGACTACATCGAGAAGATCATCGCGGACGTGCTCGCCGAGCGCCGCCTGAAGGTGGTGGTCGACTGCGGCAACGGCATTCCCGGCGCGATCGCGCCACAGGTGCTGGAAGGTGTCGGCTGCGAGGTGGTGCCGCTGTACTGCGACGTCGATGGCAGCTTCCCGAACCATCACCCGGACCCGTCCGACCCGCACAACCTGGAGGACCTGATCCTCGCCGTGCGGCAGACCGGCGCCGACCTGGGCCTGGCCTTCGACGGCGATGGCGACCGCCTCGGCGTGGTCACCCGTAGCGGTGAAATCGTCTACCCGGACCGCCTGCTGATGCTGTTCGCGCGCGACGTGCTGTCGCGCCAGCCCGGCGCTACGGTGATCTACGACGTGAAGTGCACCAGCCACCTGAAGGGGCAGATCCTGGACGCCGGCGGCAGCCCGCTGATGTGGCGCACCGGGCACTCGCTGATCAAGGCGAAGATGCGCGAGACCCAGGCCGAGCTGGCCGGCGAGATGAGCGGGCACTTCTTCTTCAAGGAGCGCTGGTACGGCTTCGACGACGGCATCTACGCCGCCGCGCGGCTGCTGGAGATCCTCGCCGGCGACCTGCAGGGGCGCAGCGCCGAGCAGATCTTCGCCACCCTGCCGAAGAGCGTCTCCACGCCGGAGCTGAAAGTGGAACTGGCCGAGGGCGAGCACTATCGCTTCATGGACCAGCTGCGTCAGCAAGCCAGCTTCGAGGACGCCAGCCTGATCACCATCGACGGCGTACGCGCGGATTGGCCGGACGGCTGGGGGCTGGTGCGCGCGTCGAACACCACGCCAGTGCTGGTGTTGCGCTTCGAGGCGGACGACCCGGTGGCGTTGAAGCGGATCCAGCAGCTGTTCCGCCGGCAGTTGCTGGCCGTCAATCCGGGCTTGAAGCTGCCCTTCTAGCCGCGGTGATCGGCTGACGGTGGCACCCCACGCGGCAAGCCGCGCGCAGGGTGGGCGCCACCGGCGCCGCCCTACTCCGCCGCCTGCCCCTGCGCCGTCCTGACCTCGCGGTAGTGCGCCAGTTGGCCGACCTGCTGCCGCTCGGTATCGCTGCGCAGGGTCTGCTGGCGGCTCAGCGTGTCGCGCAGCGTGGCCACCACGTTGCGCTGCTGCGCGATGCTGTCGGCCAGAAACTTCGGCACCGGGTTCTTGGCGTTCTCGAGGTCGGCCGCCCGGCCGAGCAGGTCGGTCAGCGCCTTCTCCTGGCTGCGCAGGTTGATCTGGGAGGTATGGATCTGCTGGTCGATGGTGTCCAGCGTCTGCTGCAGCGAAATCCGGTAGGACTCCTCGTCCGGGTAGGCTGCCAGCATCTGCGCATCGGCGTTTGCACGCTCCTGGGCGGCGCGCTTCTGGGCCGCCTGTTCGGCCGCCAGCTTGTTGGCGGCGACGCGTTCGGCAGCGGTCAGCTGGCGCGGCACGCGCTGCACCACCAGGCCGCGGTCGTTGACCAGGTCGTAACCGTACTTCATCGCTTCGGCGGTCAGGCTGTCGCTGAAGTGCACCAAGCCTTGAGCGTCGTACCATTTGTAGCGGATGTTGCCGGTGTTCTGGGCGTACGCCGACAGGCTCGCGGCCAGCACGACAGCAGCGATGACGAGCAATGATTTGCGCATGGATACCTCTCTCGTTGCCCAGTATAGCCAGCGCCGCCGCGCTGCCTAGCTCGGTGGCGGCGGCAGTCGTCGCCAGTGTGACCGGGTTCGCCTGAGTCTATCGACCGGACGCTGAACTCAGCGCCGGACCCCGTAGCGCTCGCGGTAGGTCAGCAGGCGGGCGTGTTCGGCGGCCAGACGCGGCTGCTCGCCGGCATACGCCAGCACGTCGTCGAGGCCGGTGATCGCGATCACCGGGATGCCGTAGTCGGCGGTCACTTCCTGTGCGGCGGAGCGTTCGCCCTGGCCGCGCTCCTGCCGGTCCAGCGCGATCAGCACCCCGGCCGGCGTGGCGCCGTGGGCACGGATCAGCTCCAGCGATTCGCGTACCGCGGTGCCGGCGGTCATCACGTCATCGACGATCAGCACCCGACCCCGGAGCGGGGCGCCGACCAGCACGCCGCCCTCGCCATGATCCTTCGTCTCCTTGCGGTTGTATGCCCACGGCAGGTCGCGGCCGTGGCCGTCGGCCAGCGCGATGGCGGTGGCGGCGGCCAGCGCGATGCCCTTGTAGGCAGGGCCGAACAGCATGTCGACGGCGATGCCGGCGTTCACCATGGCGGCGGCGTAGGCCCGGCCGAGCCGGGCCAGTGCGGCGCCGGAGTCGATCCGCCCCATGTTGAAGAAGTACGGGCTCTGACGGCCGGATTTCAGGGTGAACTCGCCGAAGCGCAGCACCTCGCGCTGCAGGGTCAGTTCGATGAAGTCGCGCTGGTAGTCGTGCACGGATCGTCTCGCAAACGGTGGAAGTCGGGGCCGCGGAGCGGGCGCCGCGGGTCGGCACGCACCCATGGTACAGCCCTGCCATGGGCCTGGCCGGGGCGTGGACGACGGAGCGGGCCGGCAGGGTTGCTATGATGACCCGCCGCCCGAGGAGTTCGCATGCGCATCATCAGTCTCAATGCCAACGGCATCCGTTCGGCCGCGACCAAGGGCGTGTTCGACTGGTTGCGCCGGCAGCGAGCCGACGTGGTCTGCCTGCAGGAAACCAAGGCGCAGGAAGACCAGCTCGCCGACCCGATGTTCCGTCCCGACGGCCATCACTGCTTCTACCGCGACGCCAGCAGCAAGAAGGGCTACAGCGGCGTGGCGATCTATGCCAGGCGCGAGCCCGACCAGGTGCTGACCGAACTGGGCTGGGACGAGTTCGACGACGAGGGCCGCTACATCGAGGCCCGTTTCGGCAAGCTCAGCGTGGTCTCGCTGTACTTCCCGTCCGGTTCCTCCGGTGACGAGCGCCAGCAGTTCAAGTTCAAGGCGATGGAGTGGATCACGCCGATCTTCGACAAGTGGCTGAAGAGCGGCCGCGACTACGTGATCTGCGGCGACTGGAACATCGTGCACACGAAGAACGACATCAAGAACTGGAGCTCGAACCAGAAGAATTCCGGCTGTCTGCCGGACGAGCGCGCCTGGCTGGACCTGCTGTTCCACGAGCGCGGCTGGGTGGACAGCTTTCGCGCGATCAAGCCGGACACGGTCGAGTACACTTGGTGGTCCAACCGCGGCCGCGCCCGCGAAAACAATGTCGGGTGGCGGATCGACTACCAGGTGGTCTCGCCGGCCCTGCGCGAACGCCTGAAGGCCTGCTCGATCTATCGCGACGAACGCTTCTCCGACCACGCGCCGTACACCGTCGACTATGCCGACTGAGCCGGCGGGCCGGCCGGCCAAGCCGTCGGTATGGCGGGCATTCGCCCAGCCGGCGGCGTGGACGATGTTCCTGTTCGGCTTCTCCTCCGGCCTGCCGTTCCTGCTGGTGGCCGGCACGCTGGCGTACTGGCTGAAGGAAAACGGCATCAAGCTGGCGGACATCACCATGATCGCCAGCGCCGGCATGACCTACGCGTTCAAGTTCGTGTGGGCGCCGCTGCTCGACCATTGGCGGCTCCCCGGCTTCGCCCGCCTTGGCCAGCGCCGCGGCTGGCTGCTGTTCGCGCAGCTGGGCGTGGTGCTCGGGCTGCTGGCGATGGCCGCGCTGACCCCGGTACAGCTGGTGCCGTTCGTCGCCGCCACGCTGGCGGTGGCGTTCTTCGGCGCCACCCAGGACATCGCGGTGGACGCCTACCGCATCGAGATCGCGCCGATCGAGGCGCAGGGCGCGCTGGTCGCCACCTACTCGCTCGGCTACCGCATCGGCCTGCTGCTGGCCGGCGCGGTGGCGCTGATCCTGGCCGACCACCTGCCGTGGCGGCTGGTCTACGCACTGATGGCGCTGGCGATGGCGGTGCCGCTGGCGACCACGCTGGTCGCGCGCGAGCCGGAGGTGCTGCGGATACGTGCCGCGGGCTGGCGCGATGCGATGCGCGAGAGCGTGCTCGATCCGTTCGCCGATTTCTTCCGCCGCTACGGCTGGGCACTGGCCGGGGTGACGCTGCTGTTCCTGCTGCTGTTCAAGATGCCGGAGCAGGCCACGATCGGCGGCATCATGAGCCCGTTCTACCGCGACATGGGCTTCTCCAAGACCGAGATCGGCACGATCACCAAGATCTACGGGATCTGGATCGGCATCGTCGGCGTGTTCCTCGGTGGCGCGGCGGTGGCGCGCTGGGGCGCATGGCGCCCGCTCGGCGTCACCATCGTGCTGTGCGGCTGCAGCAACCTGCTGTACCTGCTGCTGATCGCCCATCCCGGCAACCTGCTGGTGCTGACCCTGGTGATCTCCGGCGAGAACCTCACGCTCGGCATGCTGGGGCCGCCGACCGTGGCGTTCCTGTCCTCGCTGGTCAACCGCCAGCACACCGCGACCCAGTACGCGCTGCTGAGCTCGCTGGTCAACCTGCCAGGCAAGCTGCTCGGTTTTTTTGCCGGCGGCATCGCCAGCGCCACCGGCTACGGCGGCTACTTCGTCATCACGGTGCTGGCGGTGTTGCCGTCGATGCTGTTGTTCGCCGGCCTGTGGCGCTGCTTCCGCGGCGAGGAGCGTGCACGCGCGGCGGCAGAAGGCGCCACCTAGGCTGTTATCGGCAGGCGTGGTTGCGTTCACAGCGGAACTGCCAAGTCGGCCACGAAATCGTCATCGCGACGTGTACGGTGGCGGCGGTTATGCAAGCATCCACGGCACAGGGCACGTGTAACATGGAGTGACGCTTATGCCGGACATGGTCCTGCAACATGTCGACAGCCTGCTCGTCGAACGCATCCGGTCGCTGGCCAGGGATCGCCAGTGCTCGATCAATGAAATCATGCTGTACGCCCTGCGCAGCGGCTTGGGCATTTCGGCCGCGCAGCAATTCAGCGAAAGTTTGCGCGACCCGGAGGCGCTGACCGTGCTCGAAGGTCAGTGGGAAGCCGCGGAACAGGGGGTGTTCCAGGAGGCGCTGCGTGCGCTGGCGCAGACCCGGCCGACCCAGCTGGCTCCGGAAAGCATCGGCTATGCCGGGCGCACGGTCGGCGCGGAATAGATCGCGCCCAGCACCCGCGGGCCACGCGCGCCGGTGACCGCCGGCAGGTTGCCGGGCAGGCCGAGCAGACGCTGCCGTGCCAGCCAAGCGAACGCGGTGGCTTCGAGGAAGTCCGGGTCGATGCCGTAACGCGAGGTGCCCTGCAGCACGCGTGGCGCCAGCAGCACGCTCAGCCTCCGCATCAGCGCGGTGTTGTGCACGCCGCCGCCGCAGGCCAGCACTTCGTTCGCATCCGGCGCGTGCTGCGCGATCGCCAGGGCAACACTGCGTGCGGTGAGTTCCAGCAGGGTCGCCTGTACGTCGGCGGGGTCCAGCGCGGCGAGTGGTGCATGTGCGCTCAGCCAGTCCAGGTGGAAATATTCGCGGCCGGTACTCTTCGGCGGCGGCAGCGCGAAATAGGGATCGGCCAGCAGGGTGTCGAGCAGGTTGGGGTCGAGGCGGCCGGCGGCGGCATAGGCACCATCGCGGTCGAACGGCTCGCCGCGCTGGCGCAAGCACCAGGCGTCGAGCAGGCCGTTGGCCGGACCGGTATCGAAACCGAGCACGCGGCCGTCGACGCCGAGCACGGTGATGTTGGCGATGCCGCCCAGGTTGAGCACCACCCGGGTGTGTCCCGGCCGCGCCAGCAGCATCGCGTGCAGCGCCGGCAGCAGCGGCGCACCCTGCCCGCCGGCGGCGACGTCGGTGCGGCGGAAGTCCGCCACCACGTCGATGCCGCAGCGTTCGGCGATCACGCTGGGGTCGCCCAGCTGCAGGGTGAACGGGTAGGCGCCGGCGGGCCGGTGGCGCAGCGTCTGGCCGTGCGAGCCGATCGCGCGGACGCGCGTCGCGGGCGTGCTGCTGCGTTCGAGCAGTTGCAGCGCGGCGTCGGCGAAGCAGTGGCCAATCTGGACGTCCAGCCGTCCAAATGCATCCAGGTCGAGCGTGGCTTCGCCTTGGGCCAGGGCGAGCATCCGCTTGCGCAGATCCTCCGGCCAGGGATGCGAGTGACTGGCGTGCAGCTGCGGTACGCCACGCTTGAAGCCGGCCAGTACGGCGTCGATGCCGTCGGCGCTGGTGCCGGAGATCAGCCCGATATAGAGCGCCGAGGCGTCGTCCACGCGCGGCGGGTGCTCAACTGTCGTGATTGGCGGGGGCGTTGGCGCGCGCCAGCTTGATGCGCGCGTCCAGCTCGGTCAGCCGCGCCAGCTGCGGCTTCACCACCTCGGCCTTGAAACGTGCCATCTGCACGGCCGGCAGCGGTTCGGGCTTCGGCAGCGTCACCGTCTGCGGATTGCGCTGCACGCCGTTGACGCGGAACTCGTAATGCAGATGCGGGCCGGTAGCCAGGCCGGTCATGCCGACGTAGCCGATCACTTCGCCTTGGCGCACGCGCTCGCCCACATGCTGGCCCTTCACGAAACGCGACATGTGACCGTAGGCGGTGCTGATGCTCCTGTCGTGCTGGATCACCACGAAGTTGCCGTAGCCGCGCTCCCAGCCGTGGTACTTGATCACGCCGTCGCCCGCGGCGTGGATCGGGGTGCCGCTGGGGGCGGCGTAGTCGACGCCCTTGTGCGCGCGCATGCGGCCGAGGATCGGGTGCATGCGCGCCGCAGTGAATTGCGAGGAAATGCGGGTGAAGTCGACCGGGATGCGCAGGAACGACTTCTGGATCGGCCGTCCGTCCTCGCTGTACCAGCCGTAGCTGCCATCGGCTTTCTTGAAGCGGTAGGCGGTGTAGCGCTGGCCCTGGTTGATGAACTCGGCCGCGATGATGTTGCCCTGGCCGTAACGCACGCCGTCGCGGTAGATGTCGTCGTAGATCACCGTGAAGCTGTCGCCGACACGCAGATCCTGCACGAAGTCGATGTCGTACTTGAACAGGTCGGCCAGCTTGCCGACCATTGCCGCATCCATGCCGGCCTGGTCGCCGGCGGCGTACAGGCTGCTGCGGATCACGCCATGCGCCACCTGTTCGCGCAGGTCCATATCGCGCTGCTGGATGGCGACGGTGGGCTGCGCGCCGTCGAGGCGGACAGTGGCGCGGCTGGCCTGGTCCTGGTCGAAGCGGAAGCCCTTGAGGCTGCCGTCGCTGCCGAGCAGGAAGTCGAACTCCTGGCCCGGGCGAATGCTGTGCAGGGCGGTCTTGGCGCCCCCGGCGGCGTCCATCACCTTCTGCAGGTCGGCCATGCCGAGACCGCGGGCGGTGAAGATGTCCGACAGCGTCTGGCCAGGCTGCACTCGCACCACCTGCCAGTCGTCCACGGTCGCGGCGGTGGCGCTGACCGGCGCGATCTTCGGCAGTGCCAGCGGCAGCAGTGAATGCACTTCCGGCGTGGGTGCCGGCCGCATCGCGCTGGCCCAGGCGGGCATGATGAAACCGGACAGCAGGGTGATCAGCAGCGCCGTGCCGGCGAGCACCAGGCGCTCGCGGTGCCAGCGGATCGGCTCGACTTCGCCGGAGCGATTGAATGACCAGTGAGCGCAGCGCGCGTAGAAATGGGAGTGCCGACGCTGTGCCTTGCGACAGATCGCCTGCTTGCGGGTTTGCCGCGCCCCCTGCTTTTCTTCTGCCATGCTGTGCACGCCCGCGCTACAAAGTAACAAACTGCGCGTACCATAACTGTCATGTGCAAAGGGCGTCAACGCCTTTCGCATCAAGGGTTTGCAACGCATTTGTTGTTAACACACAATTAACGTTGACGGCACGGTCACACAGCGGACCACGGCCTACTTCCACTGACATCGACTGAGAAACCTTGAATGAGCGAGCTTGAACGGGCGTTGGCCACGATGGCGCGTGGCGCTGACGAAATCATCAAGCGGGAAGACCTGGCCGAGCGCCTGAAGCAGGGTCGCCCGTTGCGGATCAAGGCCGGCTTCGATCCGACCGCACCGGATCTGCACCTGGGCCATACGGTGCTGCTGAACAAGATGCGCCAATTCCAGGACCTAGGTCACCAGGTGATTTTCCTGATCGGCGACTTCACCGGCATGATCGGGGACCCCACCGGCAAGAACGTCACCCGCAAGCCGCTCAGCCGCGACGACGTGCTGGCCAACGCCGAGACCTATGCCGAGCAGGTCTACAAGGTGCTCGATCGCGAGAAGACCGAACTGCGCTTCAATTCGGAGTGGTTTGGCAAGATGAGCGCGGCCGACATGATCAGGCTGGCCGCACAGCACACCGTGGCGCGCATGCTCGAGCGTGATGACTTCACCAAGCGTTACGCGGCGCAGCAGCCGATCGCGATCCACGAATTCCTCTATCCGCTGGTGCAGGGCTACGATTCGGTGGCGTTGAAGGCGGACGTGGAGCTGGGCGGCACCGACCAGAAGTTCAACCTGCTGATGGGGCGCGCGCTGCAGGAGCACCATGGCCAGCCGCCGCAGATCGTGCTGACCATGCCCTTGCTCGAAGGCCTGGACGGCGTCAACAAGATGTCCAAGTCGCTGGGCAACTACATCGGCATCAGCGAGCCGGCGATCGACATCGTCACCAAGACCATGAAGATCGGCGACGAGCTGATGTGGCGCTGGTTCGAACTGCTCAGCTTCGACGTGTCGCTGGACGAGCTGGCACGCATGAGGCAAGACATCGCCAGCGGCGCCCTCAACCCGCGCGACGCCAAGCTGCGTCTCGCGCGCGAGCTGGCCACGCGCTTTCACGACGCAGCCGCTGCCGAGCAAGCCATCGCCGGCTGGCATGCGGTCGTGCGCGGCGAGGGCGATACTTCGCTGCTGCCGCAGTCCGATGTCGCGGTGCCGGCCGAGGGGATGCGCCTGGCCGCCCTGCTGACCGCTGCCGGGCTCACTGCGAGCAACTCCGAGGCGAATCGCAAGTTGAAGGAGCGTGCCGTGCGCATCGATGCCGACGTGGCGGAGGACGCGCAGCGCGTCTTCCACGCCGGTTTCGAGGGCGTACTGCAGGTCGGCAAACGCAACTTTGTCCGCGTGAGGCTCGTGCCCGCCTGATCCGCTGCGTTCCCGCCAGCGGGGGCGTGCAGCGAGTGTGTCCGGGAAAGAAAATTTCGCGCTGCTGCGGTGGCTTGCGAAGATTCCATGAAATTTTTCTCAAGAAACACTTGCCAAATAAAACACAGCCCGTATTATTCGCGGCCCGCAGTCGCCCAACGTCGCAAGACGGACTGCCGGAGACCTCGAAGTAGCTTTCTCGTAGGTGTTGACGGTCGTAAAAAGCGATGTAGAATGGGCGGCTCACCCGGGACGAAAGGTCACGGGGCGATCACCGAAACGGTGGTCGGCAAGGTGAAGATCTTTGACAGTGTGCGCAGGTGAATTGTGTGGACGTCTTGTGCTGGAGGGTTGCGACCTGTCCAAGCAATGCAAGCGTCCCACCAAGTAAAAAGTCAGTAATGAGTTTTGATTGGTTGGGAACATACGCTTCAGAAAGATAGATCGACTTCGGTTGATCGAAAACTTAAGTGAAGAGTTT
>NZ_ATYF01000021.1:0-41449 GCF_000427545.1 Rhodanobacter sp. OR92
GCGCGCCAACAAGCGGCTCAATCGCTTCACCCTTCGCGGCCAAGCGAAGGTGGACGGCCAATGGAAGCTGTTCGCGCTGGTCCACAACATCGAGAAGTGGGCGAACTACCGCAAGGCGGCCTGAGCGGCACAAGGCGCGCCATGGGCGCCTGGGACGCCCACCCATCGCGTCAGATCAAGCCGGGCAACCCGTAACGCGAAACCCCAAGAAACCACGCCGTTGAGTGACGTGATGCAACGGCTGTCATTTTGGCCGTCTATCCATCCGTGGAAAGGGCTTTTTCTACAGCCTCAACGCTGGAGTTAAGCGGCGGCGAAGCCGTCCGCCTTGAACGAACTGTTAGCCGAGTCTACTGGTTACGTGCCTTGGTGACGTACCACGCAAAACAAGTTGCGAGCTGCGCAGGAATACCTGGCGCGTTTTTGACGACCCACGCCTTGATGGCACCCTCATCTTGCGAACGAGCGGCACCAGCCCACAGGGTGACGAAATGAGTCCGGTCGGGATCACCGTGGAAGAAAAGAAATGGCGGATCTGTGTTGGGGGTTTCGACATAGACGATGTGCCAGCCTGCGAGCGCGAAGGACTGGCTCACGGAAACCGAACTGACAGCTAGTTGTTCGGCCAGCACAGGTGCCCAAGTAGCCCGTTGAGCGTTAGTGAGCTTACGACTCACCGCATTGCAAGATGTCGCCGATGCTTGGCTGCAGGCCGCGAGCAACAGAAGAGTGAACAGTGTGCGCATATAGGCTAACGCTGGAGTTAAGCGGCGGCGAAGCCGTCCGCCTTGAACGAGTTGTTAGGCAGCGCCCGCGCGACGCTAGGCGACGAGCGCTTTGAGGCGCCGAACCTCTGCGATAAGTGACGGAATGTCTTGGCGAGCATGAGCAATGAAATCTTGATCAGCGTGAGTCGCATCAGTGAGGTAGATGTCTGGGCTCGAACTATCCAAGCCGCCGGTGCGAATGAAGTCCGAGCCCGACATATGGTCACGGCCCTCGATGAAGGACCGCCAAGGTGCAGCTGTTGCAGCATTGCAGCGCGCCTCGATTTCGCGAATTTCTTCATCGGTCACTAGAATGCTCCGTAAGGCGCCTAACGCTGGAATTAAGCGGCGGCGTAGCCGTCCGCTTGGATGACTGGTTAGGCGCGCGGCCTCACCACGGAGAGCGCAATGTATGCCGCCAGACTGTAAAAGATGACGCCTACGGGGATGCTAGCAAGGAACGCGAGGAAGTTTAGCGGTGAACCCTCGTAGATCGGATGCGCCGACGTGCCGACGTTACCCAATGGCGCGAAACTTTGCAGCAGTGAGTTTTGCCAAAACAGCGCGCTGGCCAACGGCGTTAACCCGTATGAATCGGCGGCGAAGGACAAGGCAATGAGTACGACGGTTGCCAAGATGCCGATTGCAATTGCCCACGTGACGCGTTTGATCATGGGTTTGAAGCCTAACGCTAAGTAGACCCCAAAAGTGGGGTGTTGCGCCGAGTATGCGGCGCCACTCCCGACCGTACAAGCGGCGGATTCCTGCATCGGATCATGGTCTTGCGGGGATGCCATGCGCGTGTCGGGCGGGCATCCTGCCGTTGTTATCAGCGACTTTTGAGGGTGTATGAGTTACCCGGGCGAAAATGAGGGTGTAACGGGGGCGAAAATGCCGTGGTTGCTGGATCAGGTGCGTGCGTGTTGACGGTTGTCGTCATCTCCCGGGGCCATGCTCGTGTGCTGAACCGCGGCGGCCACGGTGTATTCGGTTCGCCTGATCGGGAATGGCCCTCTGCCGCAACTCAGTGGAACTGATCGCTCGCCGGCACCCATGAGCTGGATGACGCGGCGGGTGTGGCCGGCCTGGCCGGCAGCACGGGACCTGCGCAGCCGGGAGGTGGCGGGCTGCCGGCGACGCGGGCGGCGGCGCATTCGGCGCTGTTGTCGAACGTGACCATCGGCGCTGGGGCGGTGCGGCTGACCGCCGGAGCGGGCGCGGCGGCCGGGTTGGCCGGCGCCAGGTGCAGGCGTTCGTAGACCTTGCCGTCGACCGGCTTCGCCGGCGGATCGGGGTTGTCGCAGCCGAACAGCGCGATCGGCAGCAACGGCATCACCGTGCACTTCACGCGCACGCCACGCGGCAGGTGGAAGGTGTGGCTGACCTTGGTCTTCTCCACCGCGCGACGCAGGGCGGTGTCGATCGAGCTTTCGCCCTCGGGCGCCCAGTCCTGTTCGAAGCGGGTCGGCTGGTAGCCGATGTTCGGCACGCCGTGGCGCATGATCTCGGTGTCGCCGCGCGGCTTCAGCTGCACGTAGCTGCCCAGCTCGCCCTGCGGCTTGCCTTCTTCCGCACCGGGCTGGTCGCCGCCGGGTTGGCCTTTGCCGGGCTGCTCGCCGCGACGCCCCTTGTCGCGGCCCTGTCGCGCCGCCGGCTGCGCGGCGGCGGTGCCGGTGCGGGTGCTTTCCGGCGCAGCGACCACGCCTTCGGGCTGGCCGGGCGTGGCCAGCTCGCTGCCTTGCGGCGTGGCGTCGGGGGCGCGGCTGACATCGCGTCCGCTGCGGGTGTCGTCCGGGCTGGGCGTGGGCGGCCCGGCCGGTGCGGGGGATGGCGACGCCAACGGCGGACTCGCCGCCGCTGCGGCCGGCGCGGCGGCGGCGACGGTTGGCGGCGTGCTCAACTGCGGCCGCGCGATGAACGGCTGGACGTCCATTTGCCGCGCGGCATCGGCGACGTCGATCTTCGCGCTCGGCGCCGGCGGCTCGATCCGCGACGGCGTGGCCGGCGCCAGCGGCACCGTCTCGAGTTCCGCCTGGGCCACCTCGATCGACGGTGCCTGCAGTTGTGGCCGCTCGGTCGGCACGGTCGGCGCGGGCACGCTCAATGGCGCCTGCACGTTCACGCTCGGCGCAGGCTGCGCCGGTAACGGGATGGGCTGCAACTCGGGCACCGGCGGCGCGGCGGGAAGCTGCGCGCGGACCGGCGTGACACTGGCCGGTGCGGTGGATTTCTGCAGCTCGGTGCTCAACGCGATGCTCGACACGGTGATCGGCGGCGCGGCCTGCGGCGGCAGTTCCGGCAACGCCAGCGACGGCGGCGGCGGCAGCGGGCGGTTGCCTTCCAGCTGCGGCTTGCGCACCGACTCGGGCTGGAACTTCGGCGGCACCGGCAGCTGCACGACGGGCGTCGGCAAGCTCACGGCCGGCGGCTCGGCAGCCAGCGGGATCGGCCGCAGTGCCGGCGTCGGCGCCGGCTGCGGCAGGCTCACCGGCGCCGGCGGCGCCGCGGCCGGTTGCGGTTTCGGCGCGCGCGGCGGCGCGGCCTTCGCGATCGTCGGCGGTGCGGCGGCTGCGGCCGGCGGCGGCGCCACCACGGCCACCGCGTTCGCGCTGCGCTCGCTGCCAGGCGCAGGCCGGCTGCGGCGGCCCTGATGCCGCGGGCCGCGCTCCTTCGGCGGGGTGCCGCGCACCGGCGGCGGGGGCGGCGGCTCCGGCGGTTCGACCAGGCGCACCTGCAGGAACTGCTGCCGTGACTCCGGCGGTGGCACCACCTGGAACGCCGGGCCGAGCACGAAGCCGAACAGGAACAGCAGATGCACCAGCAAGCTGCTGACCATGGCAAGGATGCGCAGGCCGCGTTCGCGCGAACGCAGCCGGGTGCGCTGGTGATAGACGCGGGCCCGCGTGGCTGCCGCCAGCGGCGAGCTCAGCATCACCCGCGCCGGATTGGCGGGGCGGCTGGCAGGCGGGTCCGGGGGCGGCAGGGGCATGCGGCGAGTGTAGCGGCCGCGCCCGCGCTTCCGCATGACGCTCAGTGCTGCCTGGCGGCTCCCGCGGCACGCTCGCGCAGCTCGGCATCGACCGCGCGACTCGGCGTGTCGACCGGGCAACCCCACGCCAGCGGTTTGCCGGCACGGTACATCGCGATGCACGCTTCCTCGCCGGGCTTCGGCGGTGTGTGCGCGTCGCCGCCCAGCGGCTTCGCCGGCGCCATGCTGAGGCGCTCGTCGCCGTCCTTGGCCGAAGGCGGTGGCGGCGGATCGCCGCCGCAGCCACCGGCCAGCATCGCCAGCGAGACGCCGCAGTGGATGCGCACGCCGCCGGGCAGGCGGATGGTCTTCTTCAGCGTGGTCTTGTCCACCAGCTTCTGCAGCGCGCTGTCGAACGCATTGCTGTTGCTGTTCCAGTCCTTCTCGAAGCGCGTGGCCTGGTAGGTGACCGGGCTGCGGTGCTGCATGATCCGCGGGTCGCCCTGCGGCAGGCGCTGCACGTAGTCGGGCGTGGGCGCGCTGGCAGCGGCCGCGGGCAGCAACGGCTGGCCATGTTCGTCATACAGGCGCGGCGCAGCGGCCGCTGCCGGCGTGGGCACCTGCAGGGTCATCGCGTTCTTGGCTGGCGGCTCGTGCGGACGGGGCAGCGTGCGAGACTTCGGTGGCGTTGGCATGGCCGGCGGTGGCGGCGCGGCCGCAGCGTTCGGCGTGCGCGCGACGAAGCGCACCTGCAGTACATCATCCAGTTGAAGGTGCACCACGCTCCGGATCACCGGCGGCCGCATCTGCTGCCAGATCACCAGCACGAACAGCACATGCAGCAGGCCGGCCACCACCAGCGCCAGCCAGTGCTGGCGACGCTCGCGCCGTGGTTCGCGCCAGCGCCGCTGCCGCAACAGCGCCTGCGCCGCGCCTTCCAGCGGACTCAGGCCGCGACCCGGCAGCTGGCCGGGTGCCGGGTCCGGCGGCGGTGGGCGGTGCCGGGCGAGCTGCTGCGGACGGACGATGACGATGCCTCGCGGGTAATGGCGACGGACAGGATGACCGATGGCGCTTGAACCTCCGCCCAGCGTCGGACGACAGCTGGGCAGGCGGCGGCTCGACTGGCCGGGCCGCGACGTTTGGTTGAGACCGCCGCTACACGGCAGCGGTTCCCCGCACTGCAACTTGACCGCACCGACGGTTCGCTCAAGGCTAGCCGGGCGGCGCCACGCGCCGTCTCTCCGCCATGACCGCGCTTGCCCGGTGCACGCCACGCCCTGCAGCGGCACAACACGACCATGACGGCCCGCCATCGTCAGCCGCCAACGCGCGGCCTCGTGCGGCGCCGTTCATGCCACGAGGCCACGCCCTGCATGGGAGGGTCGCATCGTGACGTATTCCACGGAAAGCATCCGCAACATCGCGCTCGCCGGGCACGCCGGCGTGGGCAAGACCACGTTGTTCGAGGCGCTGCTGCACGCCGGCGGCGCGATCCAGGCGATCGGTTCGGTCGAGCGCGGCAACACGGTGTCGGACAGCGACAGCCAGGAGAAGGCGCGCGTCCACTCCATCGACAGCTGCATCGCCGGCCTGGACCACGCCGGCTGCCGCATCAACCTGATCGACACCGCCGGCTACGCCGACTTCCGCGGCGGCACGCTGTCGGCGCTGGCCGCGGTGGAGACCGTGGCGGTGGTGGTCAATGCGGTCAACGGCATCGAACACGGCACCCGCCGCATGATGATGCACGCGAAGGCACGCGGCCTGGCGCGCATGCTGGTGATCAACAAGATCGACTACGACGGCGCCAAGCTGGCGGCGCTGGTCGAGGCGCTGCGCGAGGAGTTCGGCAGCGAATGCCTGCCGGTGAACCTGCCCGCCAACCGCGGCAGCCGGGTGCTGGACTGCTTCTTCCACACCGACGGCGCCACCGATTTTTCCTCGCTGGCCGAAGCGCACCAGCGCATCGTGGACCAGGTGGTCGAGGTCGACGAAACCGTGATGGACCGCTACCTCGACGCCGGCGAAGGCGCGCTGACCCCACAGCAGCTGCACGACGCGTTCGAGCAATGCCTGCGCGAGGGCCACCTGGTGCCGATCTGCTTCGTCAGCGCGCGCACCGGCGCGGGCGTGCCCGAATTGCTGGACGTGGCGGCGCGGCTGCTGCCGAACCCGGCCGAGGGCAACCCGCCGCCGTTCGTGCGCGGCGACGGCACGCCGCTCAAGGTCAGCGCCGATCCGGCGGCCCACGTGATCGCCGACGTGTTCAAGATCGTCAACGATCCGTTCGTGGGCAAGCTCGGCGTGTTCCGCGTGTGGCAGGGCACGGTGCGCCGCGACAGCCAGCTCTTGGTCGACGACGGCCGCAAGCCGTTCAAGGTCGGCCACCTGCTGCGCCCGCAGGGCAAGGGCCACGTGGAGATCGAGGCGGCGATCCCGGGCGACATCGCCGCGGTGGCGAAGGTGGAGGAGATCCACTTCGACGCGGTGCTGCACGACTCGCACGACGAGGACCGCATCGCGCTGGCCCCGCCGAGCTTCCCCTCGCCGATGTTCGGTCTGGCGCTGGTGCCCAGGCACAAGGGCCAGGAGCAGAAACTCTCCAACGCGCTGGCGCGGCTGGCCGAGGAAGACCCGTGCTTCCGCGTCGAGCACCACAAGGAACTCAACGAGACGGTGGTGCGCGGGCTGTCCGAGCTGCACCTGAAGGTGATGCTGGAGCGCATGCGCGAGCGCTACGGCGTCGAGGTGGACTCGCAGCCGCCGCGCATCGCCTACCGCGAAACCATCGCCGGCCAGGCCGAGGGCCACCACCGGCACAAGAAGCAGACCGGCGGTGCCGGCCAGTTCGGCGAGGTCTTCCTGCGCATCGAACCGCTCGAGCGCGGCGCCGGTTTCGAATTCGTCGACGCGGTGAAGGGCGGCGTGATCCCCGGCCAGTTCCTGCCTGCAATTGAGAAGGGCGTGCGCCAGGCGATGGAGCACGGCGCGGTCGCCGGCTACCCGCTGCAGGACCTGCGCGTGACCGTGTACGACGGCAAGTACCACCCGGTCGACTCGAAGGAGGTCGCCTTCATCAGCGCCGGCAAGAAGGCGTTCCTCGATGCGGTCGGCAAGGCGAAGCCGATCGTGCTGGAGCCGATCGTCAACGTCGAGGTGGCGATCCCCGAGCACAGCGTGGGCGACGTCACCGGCGGCCTGGCCGGCAAGCGCGCCCGCATCCTAGGCACCGACACCCAGCGCGGCGGCGAGCTGGTGATCAAGGCGCAGGCGCCCTTGGCCGAACTCACCGACTACCCCACCGAACTGAAGTCGATGACCGGCGGCCGCGGCCGCTACAGCCTCGACCTCAGCCATTACGAAGCCGTGCCGCCGATGGTGCAGAAGCAGCTCAGCGCGGCGTGGAAGCCGCATGCGGAGGAGGATTAGCGGCCAGAGAGGCCGGTCGTGGATCAAGCGCCTTGGCGCTTGATCCGGCGAAGCCGAGGCGGGCCTTGGCCGGACTCGGCGAGTCGAAAACGGGTTGCGCTGCCCGTTTTCGACATTGAACCCACGCGATTGGAAGCGTCGCCCACCACGACCACAGCCAGATCTAAAACGAAACCTGGAACCATTTCCGGGCTTCGCTATTCTGGCGCCTGCAGCAGCCGGCCAACCTTTGGACCATCCTCTTTGCCTTCTGTGAGCCAAAATTGGACACCGTAGGCTCCTGCATGACGGTGTATGTAGTAAGCCATCCCCTCCTTGGCGTCGACCTCGAACTGCGCCGAGGCGGTCAGCCCCGAGTGTTGGTAGAGCACGCCGAATCGGTGCGCACCAGGCATCAGGTAAATGTCACTCGGTAATTTCCTAAGCTCCCAGTTACTTTTGCTCTGCGCGCCGTCTACGGATGTAATGAATAGATAGTGCCCTTCTGAGCGCAAAAGCGTTCCTGCAGAGTCGGAAAGAGCGATCAGATGTGCCATGTAATTTAGGTTTGCAGCTGGAGGCACAAATCGACGCACATCGGCCGAGCAGGCAGTTAACACGACCAGTAACATCCAAAGTAGCTTTTTCATCAGGATCCCAAGATGTTAACGCTTAATGAACGATGTATCGAACATCGAATCGACCAATGGGATATGTCAAAATATCCAGATGGTTGCCCCAATCAAAGTTGATCCGAGTTATAGATGTGTCTAAGTGTGAGTTATCGGAAGCCACTAGCGCATAGTTGGCGTCAGCGCCAGGCACAGTCACATCAAGCGCCATCGAGAGCGGCGTAAAGCTACCCTGCCCTTCTACGGAATAATCGTATCCGTCCGGCGATGGGTTTACCACCTGCCCAGTCTTCGTCAGCACGCGAACTATGGGAACCGCTATGCGTTTGTCCATGCCTAGGCATGCACAGTAAGAGGTGACCTTCAGATGAAGAGTACCGTTCACGGGCGACAGGCGATACAGACGGTAATAAGAATTGCCCTGCATTAACTCCACGACTGGTGCACCTGGACCTAGGTCACCCTCAATGGGATGCGTACTTAGTAATGGTGCACCGCTCTGAAGTTTTATCGCCATCAAGGGAACCGGGTTGGCACGTGCCAAACTGCTCATAACGTCTTTGCTGGGTGGTACTGTAGCGCACCCGGAGATGAGGAGAATTGGAAGAAACAGCCACCTAATTTTCATGTATGTGTCCTTGGTTGTCTTTCACAAAAAATGGTGCGCGCAGAAAAGAGGATAAGGTTCATGTCTTGATACACGGCCAGTGAACCTGAACCATCTTGCCACCCAACGCCGGAGTTAACTTAAATTCGGTTGTTGAATGAACTCTGATCGTGCCGCCTAATCCTGCCGTCTGATCCCTCCATCTTTCCTCATGCGGTGGCACCGACCACGCAACGATCCTCCCACCCGAAACCCACAGCGACAAACGAATCGCACCCTGCCCTCGCGCCGACCGGCCCGACCCTACAACCGATTCCCCCGCTCGATCGCCATATACCGCTCGATCAGCGCGCCGGAGAGTTCGCTGCAACGCACGTCCAGCGTGTTAACGCCTTCGCGCCGCAGCGCCTCGTGCACGCGTTCGCGTTCGGCTAGCACAAAGGGGACGGAGGTAATTATCCCGATTTAATTACCTCCGTCCCCTTTACGTGGACCCTTTACGTGGATCATGCCCCACGCTCGCGCGAGCCACCCCTACAACCGGCTCCCCCGCTTGATCGCCAGGTACCGCTCGATCAGCGCGCCGGACAGTTCACTGCAGCGCACGTCGAGCGTGTTCACGCCTTCGCGGCGCAGCGCTTCGTGCACGCGTTCGCGCTCGGCCAGGTAGTGCATGGCGGCGGCACTGCGGATGCCGCTTTCCAGTTCGTCGCCGGGTTCGGCGGCGGCGCGGTCGAGGGCGAGTTCGCGCAGGCTGACCAGCATCACCAGGTGGCGTTTGGACAACATGGTCACGGCCATGCGCAGTTCCACGTCGTCCTCGTCGCGCACGTTGGTGATCAGCACCACCAGTGCGCGGCGCTGCTGGTGCGCCTGCAGTGCGCTGGCGGCGGCGAGGTAGTCGGTGGCCAGCGGCATCGGCTGCAGGTCGTAGCCGGCGCCGAGCAGCATGTCCATGCCGCCGCTGCCCTGCTGCGGCGGCAGCCAGCGCTGCTGCTGGCCGGTGCAGGCCAGCAGGCCGACCGCGTCGCCCTGGCGCAGCGCGATGCTGGCCAGTGCCAGCGAGGCATTCAATACGTGGTCGAAGTGCGCCAGCTGGTCGTCCTGCGCCAGCATGCGGCGGCCGCAGTCGAGCATCAGCACGACCTGCTGGTTGCGCTCGTCGCGGTACTCGCGCGAGATCAACCGGCTGCTGCGCGCGGTGGCCTTCCAGTCGATCTTGCGCAGGCTGTCGCCGACGCGGTAGTCGCGCAGTTCCTGGAATTCGGTGCCTTCGCCGCGGCGCCGCTGCAGCCGCGCACCGACGCTGCGCGAGGCCAGCTCCACGCTGAGCCCAGCCAGCTCGGCCAGCGCGGCGAAGTTCGGATACACGCGCACCGTCGACGCCGCACCGAGCACGCGGCGTGCGCTCCAGCAATGCCACGGCGAACGCAGTTGCACGTGGCAGCCATCGAAGCTGAACTGACCGCGCGCGTCGGGGGTGACCGCGTAGTCGAGCAGCACGTCGCTGCCCGGCGGCAGCGTCACGCTGCGCGGCATGCCGCGCACCGCCCAGCCGCCCGGATGCAGGTCGTGCAGGTGCAGCTTCTGTGCGCGCCGGGCCGTGCCACGCAGACGCAGGCCCACGCGTGCTTCCGGCCCCAGCGGCAGCACCGGCGCCAGCTCGCGCTGCACGCTGGGCGACGGCATCCGCCGCAGGCGCCAGCCATCGATGAGCGCCAGCAGTGCGACCGCGCCGCCGCCGGCCAGCCACGCCGCGAGCGGCAGCCAGCCGAGGCTGGCCAGCACGCCGAGCGCAGTCCAGCCGAGCAGCAGCCACAGCAGCGCGGGCGCGGGTCGCATCAGCAATCCCCTATCGCACCGGTAGGAGCGCACCCTGTCCACAAGGAACTTCCTGCGGTCGTGCGCGATGCTTTTGCGTGGCGTGACGACGAGCATCGCGCACGAAGTGCGCTCCTACAGGGGGCGAACGGTTGGCGGAAGTGATCGGTCACTGGCGCGGCGCCGGCACCTTGTGCAGCAGCGCCTTGAGCACGTCATCGGGGCGCTGGCGTTCGAGCAGCGCTTCCGGCGCCAGCAGCAGGCGGTGGCGCAAGGCCGGCAGTGCCACCGCGCGCACGTCGTCCGGAGTGACGAAATCGCGCCCGTCCACCGCCGCTTGCGCGCGCGCCAGCCGCGCCAGCGCCAGGCCGCCGCGCGGACCGGCGCCGCCGATCACGCCCGGCCATTCGCGCGTGCCGCGCACGATGCGCACGGCATAGTCGGTCACCGCCGCATCCATGCGGATCGCCGCGACGCCCTGCTGCAGTGCCACCAGCTCGGCCTGGCCCAGCACCGGCTTCACCTGCGCCACGTCGAGGTCGGAGGCGATCTTGCCGTTGACCACGCCGGCGACCATGCGGCGCTCGTCGTCCAGCGTGGGGTAGCCGATGGTCACCTTGATCAGGAAGCGGTCAAGCTGCGCCTCGGGCAGCGGATAGGTGCCTTCCTGCTCGATCGGGTTCTGCGTGGCCACCACCATGAACGGCGCCGGCAACGGGAAGCGGCGACCCTCGATGGTCACCTGCCCTTCCTGCATCGATTCGAGCAGCGCGGCCTGGGTCTTCGCCGGCGCGCGGTTGATCTCGTCGGCCAGCAGCAGGTTGGCGAACACCGGGCCGCGGCGGATCTTGAAGGCCTCGGTTTTCGGATCGTAGATCGCGTGGCCGGTGACGTCGGCCGGCATCAGGTCGGGGGTGAACTGCACGCGGCCGAAGCTGCAGCCGACCGACGCGGCCAGCGCGCGCACCAGGAGCGTCTTGCCCAGCCCGGGCACGCCTTCGATCAGCACGTGGCCGGAGGCCAGCAGGGCCAGCAGCACCTGCTCGAACACCTCGGTCTGGCCGATGAAGGCGCGCGCCACCTTCGTGCGCAGGGCGCGGGCGTGCTCGCCGAGTTCGGCGATCGACTGCGGTGCCGGCGGCATGGCCGGGGCGGCGAGGGTTTCGGTGCTCATGGGCGGCTCCTGAGTCGGGCCAGGGTGGTGATGGAAGCGCGGAACGCCGGCGCGTTCGCGGGTGACTGGAAGGCCTGCGCGACCTGCGCGGCGTCGAGCTCGCCGCGTTCGGCCAGGCGTGCGTAAAGGGCATCGCCGTTGAGCATCGCGCAGGCGGGGTCCCGCCGACGCAGGCGCGCCAGCACAGTCTCGCAGGCCAGCCGGTGCAGGCTGCGTCCGCCGTCGCGGCGATACAAGAACTCGCCGGCAGCCTGCACGTGTTCGAGCAGCGCGCGCCGATGCAAGGCCGGCGCCGGCATCAGCGGACCCAGCCGCGCGCTGCGCATCGCCATCCACGCGGCCAGCAACACGGCCAGCGCCAGCAACGCGGGCCAGCCCTCGATCGTCAGCCACGTGAGGAAGGCCGGGCCGTCCAGCGCGTAGACCAGGTAGACCACGCCGCGCCCGCGGTTCGGCGCGAGCAGCTGCCAGGCGAACTGCTGCGCGGCGGCCTGCTTCAGCTGGTTGCGCGAGAGCGCGTCGAAACCGGCGAGCAGGCTGACCGTGCCCTGGCCCAGCCGGGTGCGCGCGAACAGGTAGCCACCCTGCGCGTCACCGATCACCGCATCCACCGGCACGCCCGGCTGCAGGCGGAAGCGGTGGCCACAAAGCAGCACGCCCTCCTTCTCGTTCGCGGCGGTGGCGCGCAGCAGGCTGCAGGCATGTTCCGCCGGGCGCGGATCGAGCAGGCCCAGCGCCTCGAACAGCGGCATGCGCGCCGTCGCGGCGGCCCCCGGCGACAGCAGCAGATGGCCGCCGCTGCGCACGAACGCGGCGATCCGCGCGGCATCGTCGGCATCGACCCGCGCCGCCTCGGCGCCGAGCAGCAGGGTGGCGCCGGACGTCAGCGGCATTTTCTTCGGGTCCAGCGTGGTCAGCGAGATCACCGGCTCGCCCACCCGGCGCAGCGTCTGCTCCAGCGCGAAGAAGCGGTTGTAGCGTGCCTCGCCATGGGCGGCCACCGGCTCACTGACGTCCTTGCGCTCGAAGGTGGCGAAGAAGCCCGCCACCAGCAACGCGGCACCCAGCACCAGCAGGCCCGGCAGCAGCAGCGCCCGCCGGTTCATGCCGACGCCCCCGCCTGCGCCGGCCAGCCGCTCAGCAGCTGTTCGATCGCGGCGTCGTCCGGGTAGCGCCCGGCATACGCGGCGAACTGCCAGGCGCGCACGATCGCCACCACGCGTTGCGCACGGGCGGGGTCGGCGATGGCCGTGGCCTGGCGCAGCCAGTCCGCCTCGGTCGCCTCCGCCGCCGGCGGCAGCCGCAGCAGCTGCGCGGTGTGTTCCACGCAGCCGCGATACAGCAGCGCCAGCGCCTCGCGGCGCTGCCGCGCCTGCCACAGCGCGCGGGTCGCGCCGGCGAGGTCGGCCGGCAGCGGCGCCGCGCTCGCGGCATTCGCCTGCAGGCTTTGCGCCAGCGCCGGCAACGGCTCGTCCGCCGCCGGCAGCAGCCGCCCGCGCCAGCGCCAGGCAAACCACGCCAGCGCGCCGACGGCACTGATCAGCAGCAGCCACAGCAAGCCCTTGAACACCACCGCCAGCACGCGGGCCAGCAGCGGGAACGACAGCGGCTGCGCGCGCGCGGCCGGTTCCGAGGCGTACTTGAGCGTCCAGCGGCGAACCTTGCGCTGGCCGCCGAAGCGCGGGTCGCGGTAGACCTCCGCCGCGGCATCGGCGAAGCGCCGGTCCGCACGCTCCGGCAGCGATCCGAACACCTGGTCGAGGTTGCTGGCCACCGGCTTCGGCACGTCCACGCTCGCGGTTGCCGCCCGCACGGACAGCGGCAACGCGCCGGCGCACAGCAGCAGCACGCCGAGCAGCTTGCCCAGCCCCTGCAGGCGCGCGCGCAGGCGGCGGAACGCCAGGTCGATGTCCCACGCTTCCAGCTGGGTGCGCCGGTTCAGGTACAGCGCGAAACCGCAGGCCACGTACAGCGGCTCGATCGCGCTCATCGCCAGGTAGGCCACCGTCGCAGCCGCGAGGATCCACGGCGTGGCGGCGACGTGCACGTCGTCGCGGAAGAAACTGGCCAGCGATTCGGGCCGCCACTCGTGCGGGATCAGCAGCAGCGCGAACAGCCAGAAGCTGAGGAACAGCACCAGCTCGAACTGCAGGCAGCCGTAGGTGAGCAGGCTGGTCTCGCCCACGATGCGCCGTCGCAGCACCTTCCAGCGCGCGGCACGCTGCTGGCGCGGCGCGCCTTCGAGCAGGTCCAGCGGCAGGCGCAGCGCGCGGCTGCTGTCGACGCGCAGCCAGCTCAGCGCGGCCAGCGTGCTTCGCCAGCTCCACTGGCGCTGGCCGCGCAGGGTTTCGCGCCAGCCTGGTGCGCGGTCGAACACCGCGCGCGACAGGACGTACAGCGGCAAGCGGTCGAACAGCGGCTTCAGCCACCACACCAGCAGCAGGCCCAGCCACGGCAGCCCCAGCAGCACGCCCAGCGCATTGCACAGCACGAACACCGGCAGCGTGAAGGCGAACCACGCCGACCACACCGCCGCCGCGTTCGCGCGCAGCATCGCGGCGCCCAGGTCCAGCGCCTCGCGCGGCGTGCGCGGTCGCAGCACCACGCTGATCCGTTCAAGCTCCATGCGTGTCTGCCCTGCCGCCGCGCCACAGCCAGCCCAGCACCAGCAGCCACAGCAACGCGCCGCTGCCGAACTTCAGCGCGTCCGGCAACGCCGCGATCGACGACCAGTACGCCTCGATGAAGGCTGCCACCAGCAACATCGCGAACGCGCCCAACGCCAGCTGCGCGCCGACCCAGCCGGCCGCGACCAGTGCCGGGCCGCGCCGCTGCCGCCCCGGCGCCAGCAGGGTCAGGCCCAACTGCAGGCCGGCGCCGCCGGCGATCACCAGCGCGCTCAGCTCGAACGCCGAATGGCCCACCACGAAGCGCCAGAACGGGCCGCCGTAGCCGATCGCGGTGAGGTGTCCGGCGATGCCGCCGATCAGCACGCCGTTGGCGCCCAGCACGTAGATCGCGCCGACGCCGAAGACCAGGCCCGAGGCGAACGTGCGGAACGCGATGCTGACGTTGTTCATCACGTAGTAGCCGAACATCTGCAGGTCGGTGCCGCTGCTGCGGCCGATGTGCGCGTTGGCCGGGTCGTACATCTTCTCGAACTGCGTCAGCTGCGTGCTACTGAACAGCGTGTGCGCCAACTCCGGGCGCAGTTGCAGCAGCACCAGCAGGCACAGTGCCGGCAGGTAGAACAGCGCCGCCGCCAGCGCCATGCAGCGCCACTGCGCGCGCACCAGGCGCGGGAAACCCGCCACCAGGAAAGCCGCCACCCGATGCCAGCGCGGTGCCGGCGGCCGGTACAGCACGCGATGCCCCTGCTGCACTAGCCGCTGCAGCCGCTCGGTGACCTCGTGACTGTAGCCGCGCCCGCGCGCCAGCGCCAGGTGGTGGCACACACGCCGGTAGGACTGCGGAAACTCCAGCGCCGGTTCCTGCCGCAGGGTGCGCTTCGGCTGGCGGTCCAGCGCGTTCAGCCACGACTGCAGACCGTCCCACTCGCGGCTGTGCAATGCGACGAAGCGTTCCTGCTTCATGCCCGCCCCAGCAGCCAGTTGGCGTGCGCGACCAGTTGCCGTATCGCCGCAGTGTCGTTTCGCCCGGTCAGCGGCGCGAGCAGGTTCGCCAGTTCTTCCTGCCGTTGCACGGTGAGCTGCCCGGCGCGCTCGGCGTACTCCACCAGCGCGACCTGTTCGTCGGCCGCCAGCACCAGCGGCAACGGTATCGCCGGCAGCGCCGGTACCTGCTGGCCGGCCGGCAGTTCCTGTGCGTGGATCACCATGGTGCCGGCCACGATGTCGCCGAGCCGGCGCGCATGCGGGTCGATCAGCGTGCTGGCCAGGCCCACGCCGTACACGCCCGGCAGCGCGTCCACCACACGCAGCAGATTGCGCACCACCGACGGCAGCCAGGTCACCGGCGTGCCGTCGGCCTTGACCACGCGCAGGCCCAGCGCGCGTTTGCCCAGGGTCTGCCCATCCAGCCACACCTCGCACGCCACCGAGTATGCCCACAGCAGCGCGAACATCAGCAGCATGGCCAGCCCGTTGCCGCCCTTGCCGAACAGCGCCAGCGGGATCATTGCGACGAACAGCACCAGCAGGCGCAGCAGCAGGTCGACCATCCACGCCTGTGCGCGCGGCAACGCGCCGGCCGCACGCAGGCGCAGCGAGACGCCTTCGGGCGTCTCGATCTCGCGCACGGTGTCGATCATCAGACGTCGACGACGATGGTGTCGGCGATCAGGTCGTGCAGGCAGCGGCGCTCCTTGCCGAAGATCAGCAGCGGATCGACCAGGCCGATCAACTTGCCCACCAACGGGATCACGCCGATCAGGCTCACCGGCAGCACCCGCAGGAAGATGTAGCGCGGCAGGCTGACGCGGCTGCCGTCGGTGCGCACCACCGCGATGTCCACCGCGCGCTTGCCGACGGTCTGCCCGCTACGGTGCAGCATCAGGCAGTTCACCACCAGCACGCCGAGCATCAATGCCATACCGAGCAGCATCAGCCCCACCATCGGCGCGGCAGGCTTGAGTCCCTGCCTGACCGGCCCGGCCATGGTGGCGGCCCAGAGCACCGGAGCCAGCCAGATCACGTTGACCAGCCCGTCCAGCAGCGCCGCGCCCAGGCGCTTGCCGCGCCCGGCCTTGCGGTTTTCCAGGTCGTACGCATCCCACGCGGCCACATCGTCGACCACGGCCGCCGGCGCGGCATACGGATTGGTTTCCATCGCTTCCTTCCCCTTGTCGCTGTCCCTGACTGCCCTCCCCCATGGCGGGCAATGCCGGCGAGTATAGAAGCGAATTTCGGCCGTTGACTACCGCTTCGGCTTGAGCAGCGTACCGGTGCATTTCGGCGAGCCGCACAGGCACTTCCACAGCTTCTTCAGGCGCGCGGTGTGCGGCACGTCGAGCACGATGCCGTAATCGTAGGTGAGCTCCTCGCCCGGCTTGATGGCGCGGATCGCCTCGATCAGTACGCGATCCCGCCGCGGGTCGCCGCTGGCGCTCTCCTCGACCACGGCGCGGCAATTTGGCGCACAGCTGTGGTTGATCCAGCGCGCGCTGTTGCCGCCCTGGTTGGCGTCGACGATGTAGTCGTCGTTGAGCGTGAACAGGAACGTGTGGCCGGTCTCGCCGCCGTCGCCGTACAAGTCGTCCGCTTCGGCGTGGCTCATCAACTTGCCCTTGTACTCGATGATCTGCTCCCCTTTGGCGATCGGGGCAGTGGCGAACACGCCATTGCCGTGGATCGGCGAGCGGCGTGCAACAAAGCGTCGTGACATGCGATGGAAGCCCTGCGGATGAAGGATGAAAAGTCGATGATGCCCGTTTGCCGGTACCCGCGAAACCTTCGCCGGCCCTCCGCACCAAAGTCCGGATTGCGCCTGCCGAAGGTTTCGCGGGCACCGGCCGACCTGCCTGGCGACTCCACGCCGCTGCCACCGGCGATCATTCGCCACCACTGGCGCCAACCCCCTCGATCGCGGTTAGAATCAACATTCAAACGATCGTTTGGAGAGTCGCCATGCGTCTGCTGCGCTGGATCATCCCCGTCTTGCTGTTGGGCCTGGCCGCCTGTGGTCCGGCGAAGAAGAGCGTGTACCCGCCGACCCTGAGCATCCAGCAACTGGTGGTGCTGCCGAACGGTCAGTGGCGGCTGACCGTGCGTATCCAGAACAACAGCTACGCCGGGATGGACTTCACCTCGCTGGACGGCCAGCTGCAGGTGGCCGAGCTGGTGCCGGTGCGGCTGCACGCCAGCTTCGAGCGCGACATTCCCGAGCTCGCCGGCGACGTGATCCAGCTCAACGTGCTGCCCACGGCGGCGATGAGCCAGGCGCTGCAGGCGATCGCCGCCAGGGGCAGCGCCGGGGCGCTGGCCTATCGCATCAGCGGCAGCACCAGCGCCAAGCCCGAGCAGGAAGCCAAGCCGCGCTCGTTCGACTTCAACGGCAACGACTGGATCTCGCCGGTGCCGGGCATCCCCGACACCTACCGCTAGACGTCCCCGCTTTCCACCGAAGGAACCACCATGACTGCTTACAAGGCCCCCCTCGACGACTTGCGCTTCGCCCTGTTCGACGTGCTGAACGCGGAGCCGACCCTCACCGCGCTGCAGGGCGGCGAGGCCCACAGCCGCGACCTGTTCGACGCCGTGCTGGAGGAAGCCGGCCGCCTCAGCGAGCAGCTGCTGGCACCGACCAACGCGCCCGCCGACGCGGAGGGCTGCCGCTACGACAAGGCCAGCCAGACGGTGACCACGCCGAAGGGTTTCAAGGAAGCGTTCAAGGCCTTCACCGAAGGCGGCTGGACCGGCCTGACCAACCCCGAGGCCTACGGCGGCCAGGCGCTGCCCGGCGTGCTCGGCACCGCCACCACCGAGATCTTCCAGTCCGGTAACCTGGCCTGGAGCCTGTACCCGCTGCTGTCCGAAGGCGCCACCCACGCGATGGAGCAGCACGGCGAGGAGTGGCAGCGCCAGCGCTTCATGAAGCCGATCGTGGAAGGCCGCTGGACCGGCACCATGTGCCTGACCGAGCCGCAGGCCGGCTCCGACCTCGGCCTGCTGAAGACCCGCGCCGAGCCGGGCACGGCGGACGCGGACGGTCATCCGGTGTACAAGCTCAGCGGCACCAAGATCTTCATCAGCGCCGGCGAGCACGACTTGGCCGAGAACATCGTGCACCTGGTGCTGGCGCGCCTGCCGGACGCGCCGGAAGGCAGCCGCGGCATCTCGATGTTCATCGTGCCCAAGTTCAAGGTCAACGCGGACGGCTCGCTGGGCGCGCGCAACACGGTGGCCGCCGGCGCGATCGAGCACAAGATGGGCATCCACGCCTGCTCCACCTGCGTGATGAACTTCGACGGTGCCGAGGGCTACCTGATCGGCAAGCCGCACAAGGGCCTTGCCGCGATGTTCACCATGATGAACGCGGCGCGCCTGTCGGTCGGCGTGCAGGGCCTGGCGCTGGCCGAACGCGCGCTGCAGAACAGCCTCAACTACGCGCGCGAGCGGCTGCAGTCGCGCGCGCTGTCCGGCCCGAAGTTCCCGGACAAGCCGGCCGACAACCTGCTGGTGCAGCCGGACGTGCGCCGCATGCTGCTGACCCAGCGCGCGTTCGTCGAAGGTTCGCGCGCGCTGGTGCTGTACACCGCGCTGCAGACCGACATCGAACATCGCGCGACGGACGAGGCAGCCCGGCAGCAGGCCGGCGAGCTGGTCGCGTTCCTGATCCCGATCGCCAAGGGCATGACCACCGAACTGGCGCAGGAGTGCACCAAGGAAGCGCTGCAGATCTACGGCGGCCACGGCTACATCGCCGAGAACGGCATGGAGCAGTTCGTGCGCGACGCGCGCATCATCACCCTGTACGAAGGCACCACCGGGATCCAGGCGGCCGACCTGCTCGGCCGCAAGATCCTCCAGCTGCAGGGCGTGGGCGCGAAGCACTTCCTGCAGGAGATCAGCGCGTTCTGCCAGCAGCACAGCGCCGACACGGCACTGCGCCAGCTGGTCGGCCCGCTCGCCGTCGCCACCAAGGAATGGAGCGAGCTCACCCTGAGCCTGGCCCAGCGCGTGCAGGCCAATCCCGAGGAACTCGGCGCCGCGGCCACCGACTACCTGTACTACAGCGGCTACGTCACCCTCGCCTACCTGTGGGCGCGCAGCGTGGCCGCCGCCGAAGCCGGCAACCAGCCGGCGGCGTTCAAGCAGGCCAAGCGCGACACCGCCGCGTTCTACTTCGCCCGCATCCTGCCGCGCACGCTGGCGCACAAGGCAGCGATCGAGGCCGGCATAGGCAGTCTGCCGGCCATCGACTGAGTCGCCGCCAAGCCTTTCGGCAAACAATAGCCCGGGCCAGTCCCGGGCTTTTCGTCAGGCCGATCTGCCGCCGGAGGTGTCCATCCGGGTCAGGTTGTGCTCTGCAACGACAGGCCGGTCACGCACCGCACTGCACGCTGCCTTGCGTGCCCAGGTACTGCCTGATCCATTCCTCGTGGGCTTCGGCCGCCTGCAGCAGCTCTCGCGCCATGGCCGCCTGCGTCGCGGCCGTACCGGGCGGTGCTGGTGGCGCAACAGGCCTGGCCATGCGCGGCGGCGACGCCTCCGTGCGGGCCGATTCGTGCTCGATCAGGTAGCTGATGTCGTAGGCAAGGTCGTTCATGCCCGAAACTAAGCAACAGGCTTGCCAAGTCCGACGATCGCCGCCGGGGCCACCATCGCGGCTCCGCACAGGGTGCACCGAACTCGCGGCAGGCAGCCTCGGCGATCGCCCGTGATGGATCGCCCGCCTCCCGCCGGGTCAGTCGACCTTCTTCAACGCCGCCAGCTGCAGCCGCAGAATCCGGCGCAACTCCAGGATCGCCGCGGGGGTTTCCTGCACGCTGTGCCAGGACGGTATGACCAGTTCGGAGTCGGCGCCAGCCAGGTGCGCGCTGCTGTACGGCACCAGGCCGTCGTTGCTGTCCCGCAACGCGCCCTTCGATCTGTAGACGCCGATGATGGAGTGGTAGCGCACCTGCGGCGCGATCGGCAGGTCGGCGGCGGCGACGATGAACGGGTCGCTGTCGCCGAGGTTGTCGATGCTGTTGGACACGCGCAGCGGCGGACCGCCGCCGGCGTCGTCGGACTTCAGCAGGTCGGCGATGTCCGCCATTTCCTTCAGCACGGCGACCGGCAGCCGGATCAGCTCGCCGAGCCAGCGGGCGAGCCGGTGCCGTGCGTACGGCGTGCCGCGGTGCGGTGCGGCCAGGAACACCGCGCGGGTCACCTGCGGCATCGGGCTGAACTGCAGGTACGGCGCCAGCCGCTGCTGCAGCCGCTGCCGCTTCTTCGCCGACAGGTTCGCACGCGCCGGGATCACGCCCCACAGCCGGTCGCCGCTGGAGGACACCAGCAGGCGCGCGATCACGCCGCCCATGCTGTGGCCGATCAGCACCATGTCGCGCGAGGCGCGCGCCTGGCCGGAGGGATCGTAATGTTGCAGCGTGGCGTCCAGCGCCTTGCGGATGCTGGCCAGGTTCACCGCCACCGGCAGGTTGGTCGGGTAGTAGACCTCCCACACCTGGTAGTGGCGGCGCAGCTCTTCGTCGCCCATCACCTCGTTGGCCACGTTGATCCATGCTTCCGGACTGCTGGCCAGGCCGTGCAGCATCACCACCGTGAGCCGGTCCGGATCGTAGGGCTGCATCAGCAGCACGCGCGGCGTCTTGAGGCCGCCCTCGCGGCCCAGCAGCGAGCGGATCGACTGGCGGGCGAAGCCTGAGCGCGCCAGCCACACGCCGTAGGGTGCGGTGAAGTTCGCGCCCAGCGGCACCGCCCGACCGCCGACCGTGACGGTGTCGTCGTGATACGGGTCGCGCACCAGCACGCTCACCTGCCGCGTCGCCAGCAGCTGGGCCAGCGTGCTGCCGTCGAACACCAGCGCGCCGGTGACCGGCACGTAGTCGGGTTCGCGCCATGGCACGGCGGCGTCGGCCGTCCCGGCCGGCGCCACGGCCACGAAGTCGGAACCGAAGCCATCGCGCCGATAGACGTTGCGCAGGCCGTCGAAGCGCAGATTCGCCGCGGGAATCAGCTCCGCCGGTACGCGCGTGCCGCCAGCCAGGCGCACGTCGCTGTGCGGACGCAGCACGCTCCAGCCGGCCAGCGTGGTCTGCGTCCAGTGCGGGTCCAGCCGCGGCAGTTCCAGGAAGAAGCGGCTCATCGCGCGCTGCACGGCCAGGTTGTAGAACCCAGTCACCTGCACCTGGCGCCATTCGAACGCGCGCTCGGCGGGCGTACGCGCGGTGTAGAAGAGGTAGGCATAGGCGTAGCGCGCGGATTGCAGGAAGGCGTCCAGCGTCGCGTCGTCCATCGCCTTGCCGCGCCGCGACCGCTCCGCCTTGAGCGCCCGGCCCAGCCACAGCTCGGCCAGCGCCGAGAGCCGCTGCTCGTCGGTCAACCCCGCCGAACGGGCGACGGTGTCCGTGCAGGCGGCGAACTCGCGCTGGCAGCTGTCCGGCGTCAGCGCGACCACGTTGAGCGACTGCACGGTGCGGTCGCTCGGCCGGTCGGCGACGATCACGTCGGCGCGCCGCTGGCTGACGTAGTCGTGGGTATTGACGTGGCTCACCCCGACCATCGCGCAGGCGTCGAGGCCGAGCAGCCCGAGGCCGAGCATGCCGCGCAGGACCCAGCCACCGGCGCCGATCGTCATCGGCGCGCCTTCATCGACATGCCCACGTCGGCGCGTCACTGCGCCAGCTCGAAGCGGGTCGTGCGCCGCAGTGGGTCGGCCTCGACCAGGCTCACCCGGACGTCGGCACCCAGCGGCAGGGGTGTGCTGCCCGACACGCCGGCCTCCACCGCCGGGTCGCGCACGATCACCGTGCCCCGGGCCGGATCGTCATGCGCGACCTCGACGATCGCCCCGTCGAAAACCTCGCCCAGCCGCGGCGCCAGCGCGGCGGCCTCGGCCAGGTTGAGCACGGCGCTCTCGTACTGGCCCGCACGGTGGCCGGAGGCCTGCATCGTGGCCGGCAAGCCCGGCAACGCGGCCAGCGCCCACGCGGGCACCGGCTGTTTCGCGCACAGCGCCAGGCAGACCTCGCCGGTGTAGCGATCGACCAGCCGGCGCAGCGGCGCGGTGGCGTGGGTGTATTGCGCGGCCAGCGCCGAGTGCATCGGCTGCGCCGGCAGCGTGCCGTCGAACGCCGCGTAGCCGGCCCCGCGCAATACCGTGGTGCAGGCGGTCAGCATCGCCACGTGGGCGTCGTTGGACGGGTCCAGCGAACGGATGAAGCCGGGATAGTCCAACCCGGGCGGCCAGCCGATGCCGAGCACCCGCGCGGTGACGCGCAGGCGCCCGAGCGCGCGCGGGTCGGGCGGCGGCAGGGTGCGCAGCAGGCCCACCTTCGCCTGCACCATCAATTGCGCCGCGGCCATGCCGATCAGCAGCGAGATCTGCTCGTTCCAGTCCTCGATCGGCAACCGTGCGCGAAACGCCAGCTGCCAGCGGCCATCGACCACGCTGATCTCCTGCTCCGGCAGCGGCAGGCTGACGCCGCCGCGGGCGAACTCGCGCTGCCGGCGCAGCTCGCCGACCTCGCGCAGGATCGACCACATCGGTTCGGCCGCCCCCGCGTCGATGCGCTGCTGCACGCCGGCATAGTCGAGCCGGGCGCGACTGCTGACCTTCGCCCGGCGCACGTCGACGGCCACGCTTTCGCCGCTGCGGTCCAGCTCGATCGTCCACAGCAGCGCCGGCCGCACCTGACCGGGCAACAGCGAGACCGCGCCTTCGGACAGCACCGTCGGGTGCAACGGGATCTTCGCATCCGCGCCGTACAGCGTCTCGCCGCGCCGGTTCGCCTCCAGGTCGACCGGGTCGCCGGCGCTGACGAAGGCGGCGACGTCGGCAATTGCGTAGTGCACCCGATAGCCGCCGGCGGTGCGCTCGACATGCAGCGCCTGGTCCAGGTCCATCGAGCCCAGCGGGTCGATCGTCACCAGGGCGATGTCGCTGCGGTCCAGCTCCGGCCAGCGCGGGTTCACGGCGGCCTTCGCCGCGGCAGCCTCCACCTCGGGCGGGAACGCCGCCGGCAGCTTCAGGTCCTCGTGGATGGCGCGCATGCCCTGCACCAGCACGGGGTCCCCGGCGGGCCGGATGTGGATGCGGCGAGTGGTCGACATGGGCGGTTTCCTTGCGGGGATGCCGTTCGGCGGGACGAGGCCGATGCATCGCCCCGGAGGCCTTCGCGCTGCGCAAAATATACACGTGCCGGCGGGGACTACCGCGACCGCGACGCAAGGTGTAGAAACGGCAGCGTCATCCCCGCCACCGATCGCTCCTCATGACCGACATGTCCCTGCTGATCCGCCTGGCCGAAGAAGACGACGACGAGTTCATCCTGGCGCAGGTGCCGCGCTTCGTCGATTTCACGCTGCCGCCATGGCGGCGGCGCCACGAATGCATCGAAGGCATCCGCAACGACCTGCGCCACCACCTGGAGGACCAGCCGGCGAACAGCTACCTGTTCGTGGCAGAGGACGCGGACGGCGAACGGGCCGGCTTCATCCACCTGCAACGCACCGCGGACTTCTTCACCGGACGCAGCAACTGCCACATCTCCGACATCGCGGTGGCGCCGCGGCACGAGGACCGCGGCGTCGGCAAGGCGCTGCTGGCGCACGCCGAGGCATGGGCGCGCGACCATCAGTGCCAGCTGGTGACGCTGGCGGTGTTCCCCGGCAACGAGCGCGCCCGCGCGTTGTACGAGACCTCCGGTTACCTGCCCGACCTGCTGCGGCTGGCCAAGCCGGTCCGCTGAACGCCCCACAAAAAAAACCGCCCGAAGGCGGCTTTTTCGTGGGGCGAAACGGAAGGATCAGTTCGCGACCGCGCCGGCGGCCGCCTCGGCCTGCTCGCGCACGTCCAGCCGGCGGGCCAGGCGGTCGATGTTGGTCAGCGACAGCAGGTGCGCATAGATCCAGCCGAACATGCCTTCGCGCAGGAACTCCTGGGCGGTCTTCTCGTCCAGCTCGCGCAGCTTGGCCTCGTTGACCACGAACATGCCGTTGAGGTTGATCGACTTGCCCTGCTGACCGTCCTTGCCTTCCTTCTGCAGCTGCACGGTGCGCGGCTCCAGCAGGTCGTGCTTGTTCAGCTGCTCCATGAACCGCTTGGTGTGTGTCACGTTCTGCTGGAAATCGCCGAGGAAGCCCACGGCGTTGGCCAGCAGTTCGCTGTCGGTACCGTCTTCCTTGAACAGGCGCTGGCCTTCGGTGGTATTGAATCCCTCGTAGCGCTCGTCGAGGAACACGGTGAAGTCGTCGCCTTCCTGCCCGGCCGGCTTCTCGGCCAGCACGAACGGGTAGCGGCGCACGAACGCGGGAACGTACGTATCCGGCGCCCACTGGCCGTTGGCGTCGACGTACAGGTTTTCGTTCTGGCGCAAGCCGAGCAGAGCTACCGGGCCGGCATCGGCCACGCTGGTGCCGGCGAACACGATCAGCAGGTCGCGTGCGGCGACGCCGAACTCCACGCCGGTCAGCGGCACGGAATGCGCGTTCATGGCGAACCTGACGTTCGGCACGGCCTTCATGCGCAGGTCCTTGTGCTCGACACGGTTGAGCGGTACCGGTTGCTCGTAGAAAAGAACTTCAGCCACGTTGTCCACCTCTGCCCACCGCCGTGCCGGGTCACCACCAAGCGCCCCTACCAAACCCGGCGTCGGGTCTGTGTTGACTGGCGATCATATCAGCGCCCACCCGGCACGGCGACTGTACGCACGGGGTGCCGTGCCTGATTTGCATGCGAATTGCAATGGAATTGTTCTATGCTGATCCCGGACAAGCATTCCCGCATTGCCGAAACGCTCTTTCGACGCCCCTGGCTGAAGGACGATTTACATGCTGATGGAAGTGCCAAGTCGGGCCGACCTCCATGCGACCCGCGTACTGTCACTGGACGCCGCCGGCCGCATCCTCGACTGGATCAGCTGGCAGGAGGCGGTTTGCCTGTACGTGCGCGACGCGGTTGCCTGGACCCTGGGCGACCCCTGCCTCACCGTGCACGGCGGCCACAACCGCGTGCTCGGCGCGCAGAGCCTGCTGCGTCTGCACCCGATCATCGCCAGCACCGGCCGCTGCCGCGAGCACGCGATCGACCCCGCGCCGGCGTTGACCAACACCGCGCTGTTCGCCCGCGACCGCCATATCTGCCTGTACTGCGGCGAACACTTCACCCGCGCCGAACTGACCCGCGACCACGTGCTGCCGATCTCCAAGCGCGGCCGGGACGAATGGGAGAACGTGGTCAGCGCCTGCCTCGCCTGCAATCTGAAGAAGAGCAACCGCACCCCGCAGGAGGCCGACATGCCGCTGCTGGCGGTGCCGTACCGGCCGAGCTGGGTGGAACACCTGATCCTGTCCAACCGCAACATCCTGGCCGACCAGATGGAATTCCTGGTCAGCCGGCTGCCGCGCGACCGGCGCTCGATGAACATGCCGGTGGCCGCCTGAGTCCAGCCGGTGGCGGGCGCGGCCCGGTTCCGCCTGGACGCCGCCAGGTTCCGTTCACCTGCTCGCCCTTGCCCCGCCCCCGCGCTGGGCCAACAATAGGCAGATGAACGACCTTTCCCATTACCCCCACCTGGCGCCGATCGAGACGCCGGCCGACCTGCGCCGCGTGGGCGACGAGGATCTGCCCGCCGTCGCCGACGAGCTGCGCCAGTACCTGATCGAATCCGTGGCCAGCTCCGGCGGCCATTTCGGCGCCGGTCTGGGCGTGGTGGAATTGACCGTGGCGCTGCACCACGAATTCGACACGCCGCACGACCGCCTGGTGTGGGACGTCGGCCACCAGTGCTACCCGCACAAGATCCTCACCGGCCGCCGCGACCGCATCACCACGATCAAGAAGAAGGACGGCCTGGCGCCGTTCCCGCGCCGCGAGGAAAGCGCGTACGACACCTTCGGCGTCGGCCATTCGTCCACTTCGATCTCGGCCGCGCTGGGCATGGCGATCGCCGCGCAGCGCAAAGGCGACAAGCGCAAGGTGGTGGCCGTGATCGGCGACGGCGCGATGACCGCCGGCATGGCGTTCGAGGCGCTCAACCACGGCGGCGACGTCGAGCCGGACATGCTCGTCGTGTTCAACGACAACGGCATGTCGATCAGCGAGAACGTGGGCGCGATGACCAAGATGATGGCGCGCGCGATGGCCAGCCGCCGCCTCAACCAGCTGCGCGAGCGGGCCAAGCGGGCGATCCCGAAGCAGTCCTTCGCCGGCCGCTGGTTCAAGCGCTGGGAGGAGCACGCCAAGGGCATGTTCGTGCCTTCCACGCTGTTCGAGGAGCTGGGCTTCCATTACACCGGCCCGATCGACGGCCACAACATCCCGCAGCTGCTGCAGGCACTGCGCACGGTGAAGAACCTGCCCGGCCCGCAGCTGCTGCACGTGATCACCACCAAGGGCAAGGGCTATGCCCCGGCCGAACAGGCGCAGATCGAATACCACGCGGTGGGTCCGTTCGATCCCGAAGCCGGCGTGGTCAAGAAGCCTGCGCCGGCCAGGCCCACCTACACCGACATCTTCAGCGACTGGCTGTGCGACCAGGCCGCCGCCGACGAGCGCCTGCTCGGCATCACCCCGGCGATGCGCGAAGGCTCCGGCCTGGTGCGTTTCTCGAAGGAGTACCCCGAGCGCTACTTCGACGTGGCGATCGCCGAGCAGCACGCGGTGACGCTGGCCGCCGGCATGGCCTGCGAAGGCGCCAAACCGGTGGTGGCGATCTACTCCACCTTCCTGCAGCGCGCCTACGACCAGGCGATCCACGACGTGGCGCTGCAGAACCTCGACGTCACCTTCGCCATCGACCGTGCCGGCGTGGTCGGCCCGGACGGCGCCACCCATTCGGGCAGCTTCGACCTGACCTATCTGCGCTGCCTGCCGCACATGGTCATCATGGCGCCGGCCGACGAGAACGAGTGCCGCATGATGCTCTCCTCCGGCTTCCACCATCACGGCCCCGCCGCCATCCGCTACCCGCGCGGCACCGGCCCCGGCGTGGCGATCCACCAGGAACTCGACACCCTGCCGATCGGCAAGGCCGAGCTGCGCCGGCGCGGCCACGGCCTGGCCCTGCTCAGCTTCGGCGCGATGCTGGCACCCGCCGCCGCGATCGCCGCCGAATTCGACGCCACCCTGGTCAACATGCGCTTCGTGAAGCCGCTGGACGAGGCGCTGCTGGTGGAACTGGCGAAGACCCATGATGGCTTCGTCACCCTGGAAGACAACGCGGTCGCCGGCGGCGCCGGCTCCGCCGTGGCCGAATGCCTCGCCGCGCACGGCATCGTGCTGCCGATCCTGCACCTGGGCCTGCCGGACGTCTATCTGGAACACGGCAGCCGCGAGGAAGTGCTGAGCATGGCCGGACTGGACCTGCCCGGCATCCGCCACGCGATCCGTGCGCGCTTCCCGCAGGCGGGAGCCTTGAGCCAGGCCAGCGCCTGAGCCCGTCACCGGGCCGGCGGGCACACCGACTGCCCGCGCGGCCCCACTCCCATCGACGCGGCGGCGGCAAAGGCAAGGCTGGTCTCGGCTCGCGCTGACAGCGTGCGGCAAGCCATCAGGCTTTCCGAGGGGCTGGCGGTCTGCTGGATCCTGCGCAACTTCCGCGACCTGAATCTCCAGGGTGTCGTGAACGACATCGTCGAAGTGCTGCGCCAGTGCCTCATCGTCATGCTCACCACCACCGGTGGCGCCGCCCTGATCGGCGGCATCGCCGGGGGCGTCGGCACTGGCGCTGGCGCGCAAGTCGGCGAGTGGATACTGATCGCCATGGGCCTGAAGGCACTGGCCGAGTACGTCGTCAACGACATGCCCGGGATCGCCGCGACTACTGGGCCAGCATCCGCCAGGCCTGGCTGGCCGCCACCCCGCCACCCCGCCACCGCTGCCGCAACAACCGGTCCGCGTCGACCGGCTCGCCGTCCACCACGCCGCCGAGAAGATCGCCCGCGCCACGTCGCCGTGTTGGTCCTCCTGCCGATGGGCATCGTCGCCTATCTGGCCAAAGGCCGCGGCAGCATGGGCGAACTGGCCGAAAGCATGTCCTGGGCGGGCGGTCGTCACACGGGGCAAAGGTACCCAGATGATGAGTGCGTGCAGCAGCGCTTTCGACGTTATGGGGGTCGGTCCGTGATCGACCGGGATGGAGCAGTATGCTCAGTCAGGAAGGCACTGACACTACTCAATGCGCGTATGCCAAGGAACGCCAGGCTACGGTGTCTATATTCACGCCAACCAGCAGCTCACCCGCATGCTGGCAGAACTGGGGCATCCCTACCTGCCAACCACACCGGAACGTGAGTGGGTGGATACAGGCCTCATGGCGGCAAAGGAACTCGAGGCCGTGGATCCCGAGTTTGCCAATGCGCTCATGGATGCCGACTACGACTTCAAGCACCCATGCTGAGAGCACGGGTTCCCACGGCAACGATCCAGCCGACCATCAGACCCGCCCGCCACTGACCCGATCGCGCAGTTCCAGATCCTGTTCCGTGAATACTTCGGCATAGCCGGCCTCGGCGAGCAGCGCGCGGGTGGCGTCACCCTGGTTCCAGCCGTGCTCGAACAGCAGCCAGCCGCCGGTATGCAGGTGGCTACGGGCGTCGCGCACGATGCGGCGGATGGCGTCGAGGCCGTCGGGGCCGGAGGCGAGCGCCGCGGGCGGCTCGAAGCGCAGGTCGCCCTGCGCCAGGTGCGGGTCGGCGGCCTCGATGTACGGGGGGTTGGAGGCGATCAGGTCGAAGTGCTGGCCGGCGAGTGGCGCCAGCCAGTCGCCATGCACGAAGGCGACGTTGCCGATGGCGTGGCGTTGCGCGTTGCGCCGGGCGACGGCAAGCGCGGCGGCGCTGGCGTCGGTGGCGACCACCCGGGCGCGCGGCCGCTCGCGCGCAATCGCCAGCGCGATCGCGCCGCTGCCGGTGCCGAGGTCAGCCACGCTGCAGGCGGCATCGGGCGGCAGGCGCTGCAGCGCCAGCTCCACCAGCAGCTCGGTTTCCGGACGCGGGATCAGCGTGGCCGGGCTCACTTCCAGGTCCAGCGACCAGAAGCCGCGCCGGCCGGTGACATAGGCCACCGGCTCGCCCGCGGCGCGGCGTTCGACCAGGGCGGCATAAGCCGTCTGGACGTCCATATCCGGCACGTCGTCGGCGTGCGTGAACAGCCAGCTGCGTGACTGCTGCAGCACGTGCAGCAGCAGCAGCTCGGCGTCGGCGCGCTCGCCGAGCCGATCGGCCGCAACAGCCAGCATGCTGCGGACATCAGGCATGCGGCGACTCCATCGCCGAGGGTGGCAACTGCGGCGGCGTCACCCCTGGCTTGGACTTGCGCTTGCGCCAGTAACCGCCGCGCATCCACGCCTCGAACGCCCAGCGCAGCCAGTCGATCAGCGACCACGCCAGCCACAGCGCCCAGGCCAGCATGGCCAGCTTGTAGGCCCACAGCGAGACGCTGAACACGCCGGCACCGGGCAACACATTCGCGCTCTGGTCAGCGAACCAGCGCAGGTTCCATGCATTGGACGCATTACCGGCCACGTGCATGTCCGGCAGCCCGAGCAGGCCCTTCGGCACCGCGCCCACCAGCACCACCAGTGCCAGCACGGTGAGCAGCGCGAGCCCCAGTTGCATCAGGTTGAAGGTCGTGCTGCCCAGTTGCTCCGGCGAGGTGCTGCGTGCGCGCAGGCCAAGCAGGATCAGCCATGCCACCACCAGCGCATAGGCGCTCCAGGCGAACGCGGAGAAACCCAGCCCGAGCAGCAGCCAGTGGCGGAAGCGCAGCGGCGTGGGCGCGTAGCGCGCCAGCAGCCACGCGGCGAACAGCAGCACCACCAGCTGCGACCAGTACAGCACTGCCGGGCCGGTGGTCGGCCCCCACGTCCACAGCACCCAGCGATCCTGCGGCAGCTGCAGCGTGAGGTCGACGTTCGCCACCGGCGCGTGCAGTGCGATCAGCGGCGTGCGCGTGCGCGCGGCGACGCCGTACGGCTCGCGCAGGCGCAGCGTGTAGCCGTGTTCACCCGGCAGCAGCGGCAAGCTCAGTTTGCCATCGCGCACGGCCAGGTTGATCGACTCGCCGTCACGATTCGCATCCAGCAGCTCGGCACCGGCCGGCAGGCCGATCGCGTGCTCGCCGCCGCGCGTGCTGCGCGCGCGCAGGCTCAGCGTGGTTTCGGTGGCCCGTTCGCCGGCGCGGCTGGTGAGCTGCACACCGTCGAACGCGAGACTGTCACCGGCGATCGCCGCCGGCTGGCTGAAGGCCAGCTGCAGGCTTTCGCCCGGCAGCGGCTGGTACAACAGCCCGTCGTCGCTGGCGCTGGTCGGCACGCCCTTTGCGTCCACATGCCACATGGGCGCGACGTGGATCACCCACACTTCGGCACGCTCGCCCAGCGCTGGCGCCTTCAGCGCCAGCGTCGTCGCGTGATCGAGCCGGCTGCTCCAGCTCGCCACCCCGCTGTTCGCGTTGAAGGTGATGCTGATGCGGCCATCCCTGACCAGCACGCCGTCGCCCAGCGGATGCTCGCCCGGCAGCAACGGCAGCGCGACGCTGAAGCCGCCGTCCTGCGGGGCGATCCGCTCGACCGTGTTCTCGACGGTCCAGTCCACGCCCAGCTGCAGACGGCGGGTCAGCCGCACGTAAGGCGGGAAATTCTGGACGGGCGGCAAGTCCTTGCCATCGGTGGCCGCGCGCACGCGCTGCAAGGCAATGCTGTCGCCGAGCGGGTGACCGTCGTCGACCCCGGCCAGCAGCCAGCCCTGGCCGCTGAACGCGATGCGCTGCGGGCGCAGCACGAAGCGCAGGCTGGCGTTGTCGGTCACGCCGATGCGGTAGCGCAGGCTGACCCGATGCACGCCACGTTCCAGCCGCAGCAGCAGTTGGTCGCCGCGGCGGCTCAGCGGGGCATTCGCATGGCCGTCCACGCCAACGTCGAGCAGCTGCAGGGCGTCATCGGTTTGCGGCAGCGGCAGCGCAACCGCGGCGCCGATATGCGCCTCCAATGCCACCTCCAGCGTGTCGCCGCTGGCCTGCAATTGCGCCTGCGCCACGGCGGCGCAGGCCGGCGCGCACTTCGGCGCCTCGGTCAGCCGGTCGCGCAGCTGGTTCAGCAGATCCTGGCTGGGCAGGTTCTGCGCATGCAGGGCGGCAGGCAACAGCGCGACGGCCAGCAAGGCGGCGCTCACCGCACCACCGCCGCGCCAGTCGCGCCAGCGACCGCGCAGCGGCGTCAGCAGCAGCGGCACCAGCTTCGCCAGCAGCAGCGCCAGCAGCCCCACCATGAGCACCCGCAGCAACCGCACCAGCCACGCCGGCGCGATCACCAGGTGCGTGCTCTGCTCCGCCGTCACCGGGCCGGACCAGCCGAGCCGGTAGTCGTTGCCCTGGTTCCAGTGCGGCGTGCCGGCGCCGGCCTGGGTCGGGCTGCGGCTGTCGGCGGCGCTGCCGGCAAGGGTCGATGCGCCACTCAGGTTCTGCACGGCTGACCCTGTGACGGTGATGGCTTCCAGCGACAGGCTCGAACCGTTTTGCATCGCCATCGCAGGTGCCGGTTGTGGTGGTGGCGGCGGCATCGCCGCGTCGGCGGAAACTTCGGCGACCGGTGCCGGCGCCACGGGGGCACGCGCCGGTGCCGACTGCTTCATCCGCGCCTTCGCATAAACCTCTTCCTGTGCTGCCTGCTCGGCATAACCCGCCGAAACAATCCGGCTCTGGCCTGCGCCTTCCAACTGCGGATGCAACGCGTACTGCAACTGCGCCGCGACGAACGGCAGCGTCCACAGCACCGCCAGTGCGAAGATCGCCACCGCGCCGGCGCGCGCCGCCAAACGCAAGCGCCCTTCCGGCAACGCCCGCAGCAGCAACGCCAGCGCCAGCGTCACCGCCAGCGTCCACAACGGCGCGGCGCTCTCGTGCTGCGCCAGCGCCAGATAGCCAGCGGCCAGCAGCGCCCACGGCCAGCCGAGCAGGCGGCCGGCCAGCAGCGCGATCAGGGCCACTACGAACAAGTCGAGCAGGCTCCACTGCGCCACCCACGAATCGGGCGAGCGGTCCACGCCGGTGGCGCCGAGCAGACGGTAGCCGTACGGCAGGTGCAAGGTGGCGTCGATGCTCTCCAGCGGCAGCTGCCAGCCGGCGCTGGGGATCGCGCCGCGGTGCATGGGCAGGCGCAGGCCAGCGTCCAGGTCGAGTTGCTGTTCGCGCAGTTCGACCCCGCTGCGGCCGCCCTCGCCCTGGCTGACCAGCAGCGGCGCGCCATCCTGGCTGGCCCGCTGCAATTGCCATGGCGCCGCCACGTCGAGGCGCTGGTGATGACGCAGCTCGCCGCTGAGGCGATCGGCCACGCTGAGCCCGCCGCCGTCGAAACCCAGCCACAGCTGGCGCTGCAGGTGCAGCTGGTCGCCCTTGCCGCCCTCGTCGCCGCGCGTGCCCTGCTCGATCGCCAGGCCCGCGCCGTCGTCCAGCACGAACGCCGGCAGCTCGCGCCACTCGCCCGGCACGCCGGCCTGCACCGCGTCGGTGGCGCGGCCTTCCACCCGGGTGTTGCGCAGCGCCGGATCGTCGGCGTAACTCCAGATCTCCTGCCGCGGCCACGGCGCCGCCGGCAGCTTCAGCGCCACCTTCGCCAGCGGCGCGACGCTGCGCGCCTGCAGCGTGATCGTCCACTGCCCCGGCCGCAGTTGCACGCGCAGCTGGCCGTCGTTCTCCAGCCGTGCGGGCAAGTCGCCGGACAAGGCGGTGGCCACGAAACCTTCCGGCAGCACCGGGCCGAGCGATTGCTCGCGCGCGCTGCCGGCGACGTTGAACTGCAATTGCGTTTCCAGCGTGGCCGGCAGGCCATCGGCGAGGCGGCGATAGACGCGCAGCGACAGCGCGTCGGCGGCGCGTTGCGCGGCGGCGGCCTCGCCCAGGGTGAGCTGCTCGCCGTTGCGCTCGATGCGCGTGACCGCTGCACCGTCGACGCTCAGCGCCACCAACCCGATCGTCGAAGGCACGCGCAGGCGCGCCGGACGCGCCGCCCACGGCAGCGTGCCGCGCAACTGATAATCGCCGGGTGCCAGCCACACCATTGGCTGATCGCCTCGCTGCAACACGGTGACCGCCTGGTTGTTCGCGCTGACCTGTTGCGGCCAACTCCGCGCATCGCCAGGCAGCGCCACCCAGCTTGGCGCATCCACGCGCACATCCAGGCTGAAGCGAGCGCCGTCCTTGCCGGCGTCGAGCAGCAGGCGGCCGGGCCAGGCGCACAGGCGATTGCCGGCGTTCGGCACCTGGGTGGCGAGGAACGGACAGTCGTGCTGCGGCACGTCATGCAGCACCCAGCCCTGCCAGTCGCGCAAGGGTGGCGGTACGTCCTGCGCCGGCAACGGCGCCGCCAGCAGCAACCACAGACCCAGCAGTCCGAGCGTTCGAGCAAGCATGCAGTTCTCCCCGTGTGCCGTGCGGCCGGCACAGTGTAAGTGGAACACGACAGGCACACAGCCATGCCCGCCGCCGGCGACGGTTCCGGTGCAAACGGATGCCGATCAACGATTCAACGCAGCACGATGCACAACGGGGTTGCCTGATCGCGGCAACAGGCGCCGTATAGTGGAACGCCTCTCCGTCACGGTGAACCGCATGCCCCAGCTCAATCGCCAGCTGCGCCTCAAGACCCGCCCCGAAGGCCTGGTCCGGCGCGAGGATTTCGACCTGGTCGAACAGCCCGTGCCGGAGCTGAAGGACGGTGAAGTCCTGGTGCGTGTGCTGTACCTCTCGATGGACCCGACCAACCGCGTGTGGATGCGCGACATCCCGCAGTACCTGCCGCCGGTGGCGATCGGCGAGGTGATGCGTGCGCTCGGCCTGGGTCGCGTGGTGCAGTCGCGTTCGGCGCAGTACCACGAAGGCGATCTGGTGCAGGGCCTCACCGGCTGGCAGGACTACCTGGTACTGCACGAAAGCGCCAAAGGCTACGTGCGCCTGCCTGCCGCCCCCGGCATCCCGCTGCCCACCCTGCTTGGCGCAGCCGGCATGAGCGGCGTCACCGCCTACTACGGCCTGACCGAGATCGCCCCGGTGCAAGCCGGCGAAACCCTGGTGGTCTCCGCCGCTGCCGGCTCGGTCGGCTCCGTCGCCGGCCAGCTCGGCAAGATCATGGGCGCCCGCGTGGTCGGCATCGCCGGCGGCCCCGACAAATGCCGCCACCTCACCGCCGAACTCGGCTTCGACGCCGCCGTCGACTACAAGGCGGCCGACTTCAAACAGCAACTCAAGGCCGCTACCCCCGATGGCGTGCACGTGAATTTCGAGAACGTCGGCGGCGAGGTGATGCGCGCGGTGCTGTCACGGATGGTGATCGGCGGCCGCGTCGCCCTGTGCGGATTGATCTCCGGCTACAACAGCGCCGAACGGCCGGGCGACGACTACGGCATCCTCGTGATGAAACGGCTCAGCATGCGCGGCTTCCTGGTGCTCGACTACACCAGGACGCGCGAGGCGGTGCAGGCATTGGCCGGGTGGATCCGCGACGGCCGGCTGAAGGCCGAGGAAACCGTTGCCGAGGGACTGGAAAACGCGCCGGAAGTGTTGAACCGCTTGTTCGACGGCAGCCACCGGGGAAAGCTGGTGTTGCGGGTGGATGCGCGTCCCGCCATCGACGCGGGCCGAACCGCACGGGTGGGCGACGCCGGCTAACGGCGCGGCCGGAATACCAGATACTGCAATCCGCCCGGCGTGGTGCGCGCCGACTGCAGGTCGAGCTGGATCGGCTCCCCTTCGCGGGACAGCAGGCGGCGGCCCTGGCCGGCTACCGCCGGACACAGGACGAACCTCAACTCGTCAAGCAATCCGGCCGCCAGCAGGGCCTGTACCAGGCTGATGCTGCCGTGGACGCCGATCGCCTGCCCGGCCTGGCGCTTGAGCGCCGCGATCTCGTCGAGGACGTCGCCGGAAAGCAGCCTCGACGGCGCCCAGTCGAGGGTCCGCAAGCTGCCTGAAACGACATATTTCGGTACCTGGTTGATGAAGCTGGCGAACGGCTCGATTTCAGCGCCGGGCCAGAACATTGCCCATGCCTCGTACGTCCTGCGTCCCAACAGCACGGCATCCTGCCCCGTCACGGTCTCCTCGTCGAACAGAGACAGGTCCTGATACAGGTCGTCGCGGAGAAACCTGTCCGGCGCCTCGACGACACCATCCAGCGAGATGAACAGGTGCGAGGTCAACTTGCGCATGATCGATGTCCCTCTTCAGGCTGGCCGGATCGGCCGGACTCGAAAGCGACGAGCGAGGTTTCCCGGACTCGACACGGCCAGGCGGTTTCATTTGGCGGCCGCCGCACGGACGCCGGCGGGTGGTGCCCGCGGCCCCGGCAGGCAGGGTCGATGGCGGCGGCATCGGGCGCGCCAACAACCTGCGCCGGTCCGATGTCGAGCGGCTGGCCGGCGTGCCGCTGCCGCTCAACCGCGCCCGAAAAATTCCGCAAATGCCGCGGCCGTGCGCTCGATGCCGGCGTCGTCGACATCCAGATGCGTCACCAGCCGCAGCGTGGGCAGGTAGCCGATGCTGATGCGGATGCCGGCGTCGCGCAGATGGACGTCCAGTTCGCGCAGGCGCCCGGCGGGCACGTCGATGAACACCATGTTGGTGTACTGGCCGAGCAGGTCGACGCCGGCGATCTCGCGCAGACGTCCGGCGAGATAAGCGGCGCGGCGATGGTCGTCGGCCAGCCGCGCCACGTGGTGATCCAGCGCGTACTGGCCGGCCGCGGCGAGCATGCCGGCCTGGCGCCAGCCGCCGCCGGCGACCTTGCGCCAGCGCCGCGCCTTGTCGATCAGCGCGTGCGAACCGAGCAACACCGAACCGACTGGCGCGCCGAGCCCCTTGGACAGGCACACCGACACCGTATCGAAGTGGCGCGCGATCTCGCGCGCCGGCACGTTGCAGGCGATTGCCGCATTGAACAGCCGCGCACCGTCCAGGTGCAGGCCAAGACCGTGCGCGCGTGCCGCGTCGTGGGCCGCCTGCAGGTAGTCCAGCGGCAGCGTGCGGCCATGCCAGGTGTTCTCCAGCGCCAGCACGCGGGTGCGCGCGAAATGCGGGTCGACCGGCTTGATCGCTGCCTCGATGCGCTCCAGCGGCAGGCTGCCGTCGGCCGCCTGCACGATCGGCTGCGGCTGGATCGAGCCGAGCACCGCCGCGCCGCCGCCTTCGAACTTGTAGGTGTGCGCGTCCGCGCCGACCAGGTATTCGTCGCCGCGCTCGCAATGGCTCATCAACGCCAGCAGGTTGGACTGGGTGCCGCTGGGCACGAACAGGCCGGCGTCGAAGCCGAGCTCGTCGGCCAGCCGCTGCTGCAACGCGTTGACGGTCGGGTCTTCGCCGTAGACGTCGTCACCGACCTCGGCCCCCAGCATCGCCGCGCGCATCGCCGCGGTCGGACGCGTCACCGTATCGCTGCGCAGATCCACCCATTCCACGGCTCACCCCTTGCGGTCGGCAAAGAAGGCCAGCTTGGCCGTATCCGGCGCCGCGGGCAAGTGCGCGCGCCCCGACGGCGCACTCAGACGCGGCGGCGGAAATACAGCCACGCCGCCGTCACCAGGATCAGCGCCGGCAGCAGGTTCGCCAGCAGCGGCGGCATGCCGTACACGGTGCCGAAGTTGACCATCGCCTGCTGCAGGAAGTACCAGCCCAGCGCAAGCAGGATGCCGATGAACATGCGCTTGCCGAGGCCGCCGGAGCGCAGCGAGCCGAACGCGAACGGCATCGCGCACAGCACCAGCACCAGTACGTTGAGCGGATACAGCGCACGCCCCCAGAACGCCACCGCGTAGGTGCCGGGACTCTGGCCGTTGCCTTCCAGGTAGTCCATGTTGCGGCGCAGGTCGCGCATGGAAAGGTACTGCGGCTGGATCACCGACTGCGCCAGCACCTGCGGATCGAGGCTGGACTGCCACGGCAGCGCGGCCGCCACGCTGGCATGGGTGCCCTGAGCATCCAGCGTGGTGATGCGCACGTCGTGCAGCACCCACTGCCGGCCGTTGTGCTCGGCCGTCCTGGCCCAGATGAAGCGGTCTAGCCTGCCGTCGGGACTGAAGGTGAATACGCGCACGTCGCTCAGCTGCACCGCGCCGACGCCGTCGCGCTGCTTCAGCGAGGTGCCGCGGGCGTTGATCACGCTGGCGCCGTCGCGTGCCCACAGCCCGCTGCTGGTGCCCATGCCGAGGCTGCCGGTCTTCGTGCGCAGCTGCATCGCCTGCGCCTGCTGGTCGCCCCACGGCGCCAGCGTCTCGCCCATGACCACCACGCCGACGATCAGCACCGCGACCACGCCGACCGCCGAGCCGGCGATGCGCAGGCGCGACATGCCTGCGGCGCGCAGCGCGGTGAGCTCGCCGGTGCCGGCCAGCCCGCCCAGGCCGAGCAGGCCGCCGATCAACGCGGCGTTGCCGAACATCTCGTAGGCGCGGCGCGGGAAGGTCACCAGCACATAGGCCAGCGCGCTGCTCGTGGTGTATCCGTTCTTGCCGACGTGCCCCAGCTGCACCAGCAGTATCCTCACCGCATCGAAGCCAGTCAGCACCAGCCACACCATCAGCATCGAGCCGAGCACGCTCAGCGCGACCAGCCGGTCGACCCGCTTGATGTTGAACACCGTCATGCCGGCAAGCCCGGCAGCACGCGCCGCTTGCGCAGCTTGCGCGGAGCGTACTGCTTCCACAGCATCCACAGCGCCAGCGCCAGCACCAGCGCATGCAGCGCCCACAGCGGCGCCTCGCCATGCCAGTGGCCCTTGCCGATCTGCGCACGGCCCAGCGCCAGCAGCGTGTAATAGAGATAGAACGTGACCACCGCCAGCAGCAGGCGGCCGTATTTCGGTTCGCGCGGACTCTGCCGCGACAGCGGCAACGCCAGCAGCAGCAGCACGAAGGTCAACGGCGGCGCGTTGGCGCGCCAGGCGAATTCGGCGCGGTCGGTCGGGTCGTCCGAACGGAACAGTGCCCAGCTGCTCTTGGAGTGCGCCGGATCATCGTCGTCGTCGGCCTGCACGCTGGACAGCGAGGTGTCGTTGCGCCGGTACTGCATCTGCCGCCAGTTGTTCGCGCCGAGCGGAATGTCGTACTGCCAGCCGTCCTTGAACGCGATGAAGCGGCCTTCGCCGTTGCTCTCCTGGTACAGCTCGCCGCTGGTCGCGCTGACCACCTTCAGGTGCGGCGGGCCATTCTTGCCCTCGCTCTGCGTTGCCACGAACGTGCGCCCCAGCTTGCTGCCGTCGCGACTCAGGCTGTCGACGAAGATGATGCCGCCCTTGCCCGGCAGTTCGGTGAAGCGCCCCGCGTCGAGGCCGGCCGCGATCACCGAGCGGTTCGCCTCGGCCACCAGCGCGTCGCTGGTGCGCACCGCCCACGGCCCCAGCCACAGCGAAACCAGCGCGGTGAGCGCGACCAGCAGCGCGCCGAGCAGCAGCACCGGACGCAGCAATCCGCGCGGTCCCATGCCGGACGATGACAGCACGTGCATCTCGCTCTCGCGGTACATCCGCCCCAGCCCCAGCAGCACGCCGACGAAGCTGGCCAGCGGCAGCATGTTGGTGAGGCCGTCGAGCGTGCGCAGCCCCAGCACCTGGAACATCACGCTGGCCGGGAAGCTGCCGTTGGCCACCTGCTCCAGCACCTTGGCGAACGCGCTGCCGGCCACGACCACCAGCAGCACCACCACGGTGGCGGTCACGGTCTGCGCCAGCTCGCGCAGGAAGTAGCGGTCGAGGATGCTCAGCATGCGATAAACTTGTCCGCTTGTACGGCCCGGCCCGATCGGCGCCGGCAAACCGCAAGTCTAGCCTGTCCGGCCGCCAGCCGGACCCCTGCAGGAACCACCTCGATGACGCTCCAGTTCAGCCTCGGCTCCGCCGCTCCTGCCACCGTCGACAGCGCCTGCGTGCTGGTCGGCGTCTACGAACAGGGCGTGCTGACCAGTGCGGCGGCCCAGCTGGACAGCGCCGCCGGCGGCATGATCAAGCGCCAGGTGGAGAGCGGCGACATCAGCGGCAAGGCCGGTTCCACCACCGTGCTGTTCGCGCCGGCCGGTGTCGCCGCGCAACGCGTGCTGGTGGTCGGACTCGGCGCGCAGAAATCGTTCGACGCCGCGCGCTACCAGAAGGTGAACATCGAGGCGGCGCGCTCGCTCGGCCGCCTGCCGGTGGCGAATGCGGTGTCCTACCTCAGCGAGGTGGAGGTGCCCGGTCGCGACAGCGCCTGGCGCGTGCGCATCGCCGCGCTGGCCTGCGACCACGCCGCGTACCGCTACACCGCCACGTTCAAGCCGCGCGACAAGAGCAAGCAGACGGAGCTGGCCGCGCTGACGTTCGCCGCCGGCACCGACGCGCAAGGCGGGCTGGACCAGGCGGTGGCGATCGCCGAGGGCGTGCGCTTCGCGCGCGAACTGGCCAACCTGCCGCCGAACATCTGCAACCCGGCCTACATCGCGGCGCAGGCGCAGGCCTTCGCCGAGGCGCAGGGCAAGGTCAGCTGCAGCGTGCTGGACGAAGCCGCGATGGCGAAGCTCGGCTTCGGCTCGCTGCTGGCGGTGGCGCGCGGCTCGGTCAACAAGCCGCGCCTGATCGCGCTCGAATACAAGGGCGGCCACGACGGCGCCAAGCCGTACGTGCTGGTCGGCAAGGGCGTCACCTTCGACTCCGGCGGCATCAGCCTGAAGCCCGGCGCCGGCATGGAAGAGATGAAGTTCGACATGGGCGGCGCTGCCGGCGTGCTCGGCGCGTTCGTCGCTGCGGTGAAGATGGGCCTGAAGCTCAACCTGGCATGCGTGGTGCCGGCCGTGGAGAACATGCCCGACGGCGACAGCTACCGCCCCAGCGACGTGCTGACCAGCCTGTCCGGGCTCACCATCGAAGTGCTCAACACCGACGCCGAAGGCCGCCTGATCCTGTGCGACGCGCTCACCTATGCGGCGCAGACGTATCAGCCGCAGGCGCTGGTCGACGCGGCCACGCTCACCGGCGCCTGCGTGATCGCGCTGGGCAAGCACGCCACCGGCCTGATGAGCAAGCACGATGACCTCGCCGCCGAACTGCTCGCTGCCGGCGAGGAAACGCTGGACCGCGCCTGGCGCCTGCCGCTGTGGGACGACTACCAGGCGCAGCTTGAATCGGGCTTCGCCGACGTCGCCAACATCGGCGGCAAGAGCGCCGGCGCGATCACCGCCGGCTGTTTCCTGTCGCGCTTCACCGACGGCCAGCGCTGGGCCCACCTGGACATCGCCGGCACCGCCTGGGAGGAAGGCCGCAAGGGCCTCGCCACCGGCCGCCCGGTGGCGCTGCTGGCGCAGTGGCTGTTGGACCGGAGCGAGCAGTGAGTGACGCGAAGTGAGGAGTGAGCGATGAAGGTTTGAGGCATCATGCCCATCGCCCTACTCTCACTTCCCTCTTCTCGCCACTCACTCCCGACCTTATGCGCGCCGACTTCTACCTGATCGACAAGCCGCGCTTTCGCGAACAGCCGCTGCTGCTGGTCTGCGAGCTGGCGAACAAGGCATTCGCCGGCGGGCAGCCGATGCTGATCCTGGCTCGCGACTTTGCCCAGGCCGAAGCGCTGGACGAACTGCTGTGGGCGTTCGACGACGACGCCATGATCCCGCACCAGCTGGCTGGCGACGATGACGACGACGAGACGGCGGTACTGATCGTGCCGCCGGGCGTGGACAGCGCCGACCGGCCGCTGCTGATCAACCTGCGCGAGAGCTGCCCCGCCGGCCGCTACCAGCGCGTGCTGGAAGTGGTCGCCGCCGACCCGGCCGAACGCGAGGGTTCACGCACGCGCTGGCGCGAATACCAGCGACTGGGTTTCGAGCTGCACAAGTACGACATGTGATTCACGCCGGCGCGGCCGCGCCGTCGACCACCCGCGCCAGCGCGGCCGCCAGCTGCTCGCCGCTGAGCGGCTTGCGCAGGAAGCCGTCCATGCCCGCCGCGCGCGCCTTCGCATCGTCCTCGCTGCCCTGGCGCGCGGTCACCGCCACGATCGGCAGGTGCCGCCCGGCCGGCTCGCGCTGGCGGATCAGCCGCGCGATCTGGAAACCGTCCACGCCCGGCAGGTCCAGATCCAGCAGCACCGCATCGAACTGCGCGTGCGCCAGCTCGGCCAGCGCCGCCAGCCCGTTCACCACGTGCACCACCGCGTGGCCCTCGCGCTCCAGCAGGCCGCGGATCACCGCCGCCACGATGGTGTCGTCCTCCACCAGCAGCAGCCGGTAGCGGCGACCGCTCGGCCGCTCCACCGGCACCGGCGCCGCCGGCTCGNCCAGCGGCAGCCGCACGCGGAACGTGCTGCCGTGGCCCAGCCGCGATTCCAGCTCGATGCTGCCGCCCATCATCTCCACCAGCTCGCGGCAGATCGCCAGCCCCAGCCCGCTGCCGGCGCGCCGCTGCGGACTCTCCGCCTGCTCGAAGCGCTGGAACAG
>NZ_ATYF01000022.1:0-17086 GCF_000427545.1 Rhodanobacter sp. OR92
GAACCGTGGATCATCGGCGTGTCGTCGCCCGGGAAGTCGTACTTGGTCAGCAGCTCGCGCACTTCCATCTCGACCAGCTCGAGCAGCTCGGCGTCGTCCACCATGTCCGCCTTGTTCAGGTAGACCACGATGTACGGCACGCCCACCTGACGGCTCAGCAGNATGTGCTCGCGCGTCTGCGGCATCGGACCGTCCGCCGCCGAGCACACCAGGATCGCGCCGTCCATCTGCGCCGCACCCGTGATCATGTTCTTCACGTAGTCCGCATGCCCCGGGCAATCCACGTGCGCGTAGTGCCGCTTCGGCGACTCGTATTCCACGTGCGCCGTCGAGATCGTGATGCCGCGCGCCTTCTCTTCCGGCGCCGCGTCGATCGCGCTGTAATCCTTGAACTCGCCACCGAAGCGCTCCGCACCGACCTTCGTCAGCGCCGCCGTCAGCGTCGTCTTGCCGTGATCCACGTGACCAATCGTGCCGACGTTGACGTGCGGCTTGGTGCGTTCGAATTTACCCTTTGCCATGACTCTGACCTCTAGAAAGAACCAATCAATTAGCGCGGCCGCGGGGCCGCTCTTCGATTTTCGCGATCAGGGATCGATCGCACTAATTAAGCGTGGGAAAGCCGGCCCGGTCAGGCCTTCTTCATGACCTGTTCGGCGATGTTGTTCGGCGCTTCGGCATAGTGGTCGAATTCCATCGTGAAGGTGGCGCGGCCCTGGGTCAGCGAGCGGATCGTCGTCGCATAACCGAACATCTCGCCCAGCGGGACCATCGCGTCGATGGTCTTGCCCGAGGGCGTGTCGTCCTGACCCTGAAGTAGGCCGCGACGACGGCTCATGTCGCCCATCACGTCACCGACGTACTCTTCCGGGGTCACCACCTCGACCTTCATGATTGGCTCGAGCAGCACCGGGTTCGCCTTGGCGAAGCCCTGCTTGAATGCCATCGAAGCAGCCAGCTTGAACGCCATTTCGGACGAGTCGACATCGTGGTACGAACCGAACACCAGTTTGACCTTCACGCCCACCACCGGGAAGCCGGCCAGCGGACCGCTGGTGATGGTCTCGCGCAGGCCCTTCTCGACCGACGGGATGAATTCCTTCGGGATCACGCCGCCGGTGATGTCGTTGATGAAGAGGAAGTCGTCCTTCACGTTCGGATCGGCACGGTCGGCGTCGGTCATCGGCGACAGCTCGATCACGACGTGACCGTACTGGCCCTTGCCGCCCGACTGCTTGGCGTGCTTGTAGTCAGACTTGACATCCGAAGCACGAATCGTCTCGCGATAGGCCACCTGCGGCTTGCCGACATTGGCCTCGACGTTGAACTCGCGACGCATGCGGTCGACCAGGATGTCCAGGTGCAACTCGCCCATGCCCGAGATGATCGTCTGACCCGACTCCTCGTCCGTGCGCACACGGAACGACGGATCTTCCGCGGCCAGACGACCGAGCGCGATGCCCATCTTCTCCTGGTCCGACTTGGTCTTCGGCTCGACCGCCATCGAAATCACCGGCTCCGGGAACGTCATCCGCTCCAGGGTGATCACGTGATCCTGCGCGCACAGCGTGTCGCCGGTCGTCACGTCCTTCAAGCCGACCGCGGCGGCGATGTCGCCGGCACGCACTTCCTTCAGTTCCTGACGCTCGTTCGCGTGCATCTGTAGGATGCGGCCGATGCGCTCCTTCTTGCTCTTGATCGGGTTGTACACGGCGTCGCCGGAGTTCAGCGTGCCCGAGTAGACGCGAAAGAACGTCAGCGAGCCGACGAACGGGTCGGTCATGATCTTGAACGCCAGCGCGGAGAACGGCGCGGCGTCATCGGCCTTGCGCGTGGCTTCGTGTTCGTTCTCGTCGACACCGGCGACCGGCGGGCGATCGGCAGGCGACGGCAGCAGCTGGACCACGGCGTCGAGCATCGCCTGGACGCCCTTGTTCTTGAACGCCGTGCCACAGAATACCGGGATGATCTCGTTCGCGAGCGTACGCTGGCGCAGACCGGCAATGATCTCCTCCTCGCTGAGGTCGCCGCCCTCGAGATACTTGTTCATCAGCTCCTCGGTGGCCTCGGCAGCCGACTCCACCATGAAGCTGCGCGCCTCGGCGGCCTTGTCGGCCAGATTCGCCGGGATCTCCTGGTACTCGAACTTCATGCCCTGGGACTCCATGTCCCAGATGATCGCCTTCATCTTGAGCAGGTCGACCACGCCCGCGAAGTTGTCCTCGGCGCCGATCGGCACCTGCATCGGCACCGGATGGGCACCCAGGCGAGCCTTCAGCTGCTCGATCACCTTGCTGAAGTTCGCGCCGGTGCGATCCATCTTGTTGACGAAGGCAAGGCGCGGGACCTTGTACTTGTTGGCCTGGCGCCACACGGTCTCGGACTGCGGCTGCACGCCACCAACCGCGCACAACACGAATACCGCGCCATCAAGCACGCGCAGCGAACGCTCGACCTCGATGGTGAAGTCCACGTGTCCCGGGGTGTCGATGATGTTGAAGCGGTGCTCGGGCATGGAACGATCCATGCCTTTCCAGAACGCCGTCGTGGCCGCCGACGTGATGGTAATGCCGCGCTCCTGCTCCTGCTCCATCCAGTCCATCGTGGCCGCACCGTCGTGCACTTCGCCGATCTTGTGGCTGACGCCGGTGTAGAACAGGATGCGCTCCGTGGTGGTGGTCTTGCCGGCATCGATGTGAGCCATGATGCCGAAGTTGCGGTAGCGCTCGATGGGAGTGGTGCGTGCCATGGATATTTACCTTTGCCGGGCAACCCTGCCCTGTTTCGAAAACGACCGTCCGGGTCGCGCTTCTATTTAGGAGTCTGCCAGGATGGCGGAGCCGCCTCGCCATCAGCGACGACGGCAAGGACCCGACCCACTTACCACCTGTAGTGCGAGAAGGCCTTGTTGGCCTCTGCCATGCGGTGCGTTTCCTCGCGCTTCTTGGCGGCGCCGCCGCGGCTTTCCGAAGCTTCCAGCAATTCGGCAGCCAGCTTGCGCGGCATCGAGGTTTCGCCGCGCTTGCGGGCAGCGTCGATGACCCAGCGCATCGCCAGCGCCATGCGGCGACCCGGACGCACTTCGACCGGCACCTGGTAGGTCGCGCCGCCGACACGGCGAGACTTCACCTCGACCGCCGGAGCGATGTTGTTCAGCGCTTTCTCGACCAGCGCCACCGGCTCGGCATTCTTCTCGCCGATATGCTGCAGCGCACCGTAGACGATGCTCTCGGCGACCGATTTCTTGCCGCTCTTCATCACCATGTTGATGAAACGGGCGATCAGCTGACTGCCATGCTTGGGATCCGGCAGAACCAGACGGGCGGGATGTGAACCTTTGCGCGACATGTTTTTTGTCCGTTATTTTTGCGGGCATTCCTGCCCACCGGAAAAGCGACCACCCTGGCCGCACTGTTGTATTTCTTGCAGGCACCATGCCTGCCGAGCAAAAGCGACCGTCCGTGGCCGCACTCTTCGAGTAAGTAAGCCGCCGTTACTTCTTCGGGCGCTTGGCGCCGTACTTCGAGCGCGACTGGCGACGCTTGGTGACGCCGGCGCAATCGAGGCTGCCGCGTACCGTGTGGTAGCGCACGCCCGGCAAGTCCTTGACGCGGCCGCCGCGGATCAGCACCACCGAGTGCTCCTGCAGGTTGTGGCCTTCGCCACCGATGTAGCTGATGACCTCGAAGCCGTTGGTCAGGCGCACCTTGGCAACCTTGCGCAGGGCCGAGTTCGGCTTCTTCGGAGTGGTCGTGTAAACGCGCGTGCAGACGCCACGACGCTGCGGGCTGCTCTGCAGTGCAGGCGACCCACTCTTGTAGGTCTTGGGGCTGCGGTTTTTGCGCACCAACTGGTTGACTGTCGTCATGCGAAGCTGTTCCTGAAAACATAAAGGCAGCCCGAATAAGCTCGGTCTGCCAAGAAGCGGGAATTTAACATGAGCGGCCCGCCATAGGCAAGCCAGCGCTCAGCCGTCCTGGACCCGAACACGAGGTGCGTCCCTGCACCTCATTTCGTATGTCAGCGAGCAAGATCCCGAACGGATTTACTCGACACCGTTTTCACCACCGGCCGAAGCCTCGGCGAACGAGACTGCAGGCGTGGAGCCGGAAAGAGTCTCCAGCTCCGTGGCGGTCAAACCGCCCTGGCGACGACGCGATGCGTGGTATGCCAGACCCGTACCTGCCGGAATAAGACGGCCGACAATAACATTTTCCTTCAGGCCACGCAAGCTGTCGCGGGTGCCGCGAACCGCCGCCTCGGTAAGGACGCGGGTAGTTTCCTGGAACGAGGCTGCCGAGATGAACGACTCGGTCGCCAGCGACGCCTTGGTGATGCCCAGCAGCACCGACTGGTAATCCGCCGGACGCTCGCCCTTGGCGGTCGCCCGCTCGTTCTCGCCGTTGATCCGCACGCGCTCGACCTGCTCGCCGCGCAGGTAGTGGCTGTCGCCCGGCTCGACGATTTCGACCTTGCGCAGCATCTGGCGAATGATCGCCTCGATGTGTTTGTCGTTGATCTTCACGCCCTGCAGGCGGTACACGTCCTGGATCTCCTTGACCAGGTAGGTGGCCAGCGGCTCCACGCCGAGCAGGCGCAGGATGTCATGCGGATTCGGCTCGCCGTCGACGACGGTCTCGCCCTTCTCCACATGCTCGCCCTCGAACACGATGACCTGACGCCACTTCGGAATCAGCTCCTCGTGCTCGTTGCCGTCGGCGTCCTTGATGATCAGGCGCTGCTTGCCCTTGGTGTCCTTGCCGAAGCTGACGATGCCGGAGCGCTCGGCCAGGATTGCCGGCTCCTTCGGCTTGCGTGCCTCGAACAGGTCGGCCACGCGCGGCAGACCGCCGGTGATGTCGCGGGTCTTGGAGGTTTCCTGCGGAATGCGCGCGATCACGTCGCCTACGCCCACTTCCGCGCCGTTCTGGATCGACACGATCGCACCGGCCGGCAGGAAGTACTGCGCGGCAATGTCGGTGCCCGGCAGCTTCAGCTCGCGGCCCTTGGCATCTTCCAGACGTACGATCGGACGCAGGTCCTTCGCCTGCGCGCCGCGACGCTTCGGATCGGTGACCACCGCCGACTCCAGACCGGTCAGCTCGTCGGTCTGGCTCTGCACGGTGACACCATCGAGGAAGTCGATGAAGCGCACCACGCCGGCCACCTCGGTGACGATCGGATGGGTATGCGGATCCCAGTTCGCCACGGTCTGGCCCGGCTTGACCGGGGCGCCATCCTTGACCGCGATGACGGCGCCGTACGGCACCTTGTAGCGCTCGCGCTCGCGACCGCTGGCGTCGATCACGCTCAGTTCGCCTGAGCGCGACACCGCCACCAGGTTGCCCTGCTTGTGCTGTACCGACTTCAGATTGTTGAACTTCAGCGAACCGGTGGTCTTCACCGTCACGTTGTCCACCGCCGCCGCGCGCGAAGCCGCGCCGCCGATGTGGAAGGTACGCATGGTCAGCTGGGTGCCTGGCTCGCCGATCGACTGCGCGGCGACCACGCCCACGGCCTCGCCCATGTTGACCAGGTGGCCACGGGCCAGGTCGCGGCCGTAGCACAGCTTGCACACGCCGTGGATGGCTTCGCAGGTGATGGGCGAACGTACCTTGACGATCTGCACGCCGGCCTTGTCGAGCTTCTCGACCAGGGCTTCGTTGAGCAGGGTGTCGCGGGTGACGATCGGCCGGTCATCGTCGCCCGGGGCGTAGACGTCCTCGACCACCACGCGGCCGAGTACGCGGTCGCGCAACGGCTCGACCACATCGCCACCCTCGACGATCGGCTGCATGGTGACACCGTCCTCGGTGCCGCAGTCGTCCATCGTGATGACTACGTCCTGCGCCACGTCCACCAGGCGGCGGGTCAGGTAACCGGAATTGGCGGTCTTCAGCGCGGTATCCGCCAGACCCTTGCGGGCGCCGTGGGTCGAGTTGAAGTACTGCAGCACGTTCAGGCCTTCGCGGAAGTTGGCCTTGATCGGGGTCTCGATGATCGAGCCGTCCGGCCGCGCCATCAGGCCGCGCATGCCGGCCAGCTGGCGGATCTGCGCTACCGAGCCGCGCGCGCCGGAGTCGGCCATGATGTACAGCGAGTTCATCGACTTCTGGCTGACCGTCTTGCCCTCGGCATCGACGACCTTCTCGGTGCCGATGCCGTCGATCATCGCCTTGGCCACCTGCTCGCTGGTGCGCGACCAGATGTCGACCACCTTGTTGTAACGCTCGCCGGCGGTGACCAGGCCCGACTGGTATTGCTGCTGGATCTCGACGACTTCCTTCTCGGCTTCGTCGAGGATGGTCTTCTTCTCGGCCGGGATCAGCATGTCATCGATGCCGATCGAGATGCCCGCGCGGGTGGCGAACCGGTAGCCGGTGTACATCAGCTTGTCGGCGAACACCACCGTTTCCTTCAGGCCCAGCAAACGGTAGCTGGAGTTGATCAGGCGCGAGATGTTCTTCTTGGTCAGCTCGGTATTGGCCAGCTCGAACGGCAGGCCCTCCGGCAGGATTTCGGCCAGCAGCGCACGGCCGACGGTGGTGTCGACGATCTTCGTCTCGTGGGTACGGGCGCCGTCCTCGGCGATATGCACCAGCTTCAGGCGCACCTTGACCCGGGCATGCAGCTCGACCGCACGGTTGTCGTACGCGCGACGCGCCTCGGAAATGCCGGAGAACACCATGCCGGTGCCCTTGGCATTGATCAGCTCGCGGGTCATGTAGTACAGGCCCAGCACCACGTCCTGGGTCGGCACGATGATCGGCTCGCCGTTGGCGGGGCTGAGGATGTTGTTGGACGACATCATCAGCGTGCGCGCTTCCAGCTGCGCCTCGATCGACAGCGGCACGTGGACGGCCATCTGGTCGCCGTCGAAGTCGGCGTTGAACGCGGTACAGACGAGCGGATGCAGCTGGATCGCCTTGCCTTCGATCAGCTTCGGCTCGAACGCCTGGATACCCAGACGGTGCAGGGTCGGCGCACGGTTCAGCAGTACCGGATGTTCGCGGATCACCTCTTCGAGGATGTCCCACACCTGGGCTTCTTCGCGCTCGACCAGCTTCTTCGCCGCCTTGATCGTGGTGGCTTCGCCACGCGCCTGCAGCTTGGCGAAGATGAACGGCTTGAACAGCTCCAGCGCCATCTTCTTGGGCAGGCCGCACTGGTGCAGGCGCAGGGTCGGACCGACCACGATCACCGAGCGACCGGAGTAGTCCACGCGCTTGCCGAGCAGGTTCTGGCGGAAGCGGCCCTGCTTGCCCTTGATCATGTCGGCGAGCGATTTCAGCGCGCGCTTGTTGGTGCCGGTGATGGCACGGCCGCGGCGGCCGTTGTCGAGCAGCGCATCGACCGACTCCTGCAGCATGCGCTTCTCGTTGCGCACGATGATGTCTGGCGCATTGAGCTCGAGCAGCCGCTTCAGGCGGTTGTTGCGGTTGATGACGCGACGGTACAGGTCGTTCAGGTCGGAGGTCGCGAAACGGCCCCCGTCCAGCGGCACCAGCGGACGCAGATCCGGCGGCAGCACGGGAAGAACGGTCAGCACCATCCACTCCGGCTTGTTGCCGGATTCCAGGAACGCCTCGATCAGCTTGACGCGCTTGGTCAGCCGCTTCAGCTTGGTCTCGGAGTTGGTCGAGCCGATCTCTTCCTTCAGGCGGATCACTTCGCCCGGCAGGTCGAGCGATTTCAGCAGGTGGAACACCGCCTCGGCGCCCATCCGCGCGTCGAACTCGTCGCCATGTTCTTCGGTCGCTTCCAGGTACTGGTCTTCGCTGAGCAGCTGGCCGCGCTCCAGCGCGGTCATGCCCGGATCGATCACCACGAAGGCTTCGAAGTACAGGATGCGCTCGATGTCGCGCAGGGTCATGTCCAGCATCAGGCCGATGCGCGAGGGCAGCGACTTCAAGAACCAGATGTGCGCGGTCGGGCTGGCCAGCTCGATGTGGCCCATGCGCTCGCGACGCACCTTGGCCAGGGTGACCTCGGTGCCGCACTTCTCGCAGACCACGCCGCGATGCTTCATGCGCTTGTACTTGCCGCACAGGCACTCGTAGTCCTTCACCGGTCCGAAGATCGCGGCGCAGAACAGGCCGTCACGCTCCGGCTTGAAGGTGCGGTAGTTGATCGTCTCCGGCTTCTTCACTTCGCCGTACGACCACGAGCGGATCAGCTCCGGCGAGGCCAGCGCGATCTTGATCGCATCGAAATCCGGCGTCGCGCGCTGCTGGTTGAACAGATTGAGCAGGTCTTTCATTCGAAATCTCCGGTGACTGCGCGGATCACTTGATCTCTTCCAGATCGATGTCGATGGCGAGCGAGCGGATTTCCTTCACCAGCACGTTGAAGGATTCCGGCATGCCCGCGGACATTTCGTGGTTGCCGTCGACAATGTTCTTGTACATCTGGTTGCGGCCCTGCACGTCGTCGGACTTCACCGTCAGCATTTCCTGCAGGGTGTAGGCCGCGCCGTAGGCTTCCAGCGCCCACACTTCCATCTCGCCGAAGCGCTGGCCGCCGAACTGCGCCTTGCCGCCCAGCGGCTGCTGGGTAACCAGCGAGTACGGGCCGGTGGAGCGCGCGTGCATCTTGTCGTCGACCAGGTGGTTGAGCTTCAGGTAATGCATGTAGCCGACGGTAACCGGGCGATCGAACGCCTCGCCGGTACGGCCGTCGTACAGCGTGGTCTGGCCCGACTCGGGCAGGTCCGCCAGCCTCAGCATCGCCTTGATCTCGGTCTCTTCCGCACCGTCGAACACCGGCGTCGCCATCGGCACGCCTTCCTGCAGGTTGGTGGCGAGCGCGAAGATTTCCTTGTCGGTGAGCGACTTCAGGTCGACATGCTGCACCGCGCCGGCGACGTGGTTGTTGTAGATCTGGTCGAGGAACTCGCGGATCTTGGCCACCTTCTCCTGCGCTTCAAGCATCTTCTGGATCTTCTTGCCCAGGCCCTTGGCGGCCCAGCCCAGATGCACTTCCAGGATCTGCCCGATGTTCATGCGCGACGGCACGCCCAGCGGGTTCAGCACGATGTCGACCGGCACGCCGTCGGCGGAGTACGGCATGTCCTCCACCGGCACCACGTTCGACACCACGCCCTTGTTGCCGTGGCGACCGGCCATCTTGTCACCCGGCTGGATGCGGCGCTTCACGGCCAGGAACACCTTGACCATCTTCAGCACGCCCGGTGCGAGGTCGTCGCCCTGGGTGATCTTGCCCTGCTTCTCCTTGAAGCGCTTGTCGAACTCTTCCTTGTGGCGCTTGATCTGGTCGGCGGCGCGCTCGAGGAACTCGGTGACGTCCTCGTCCTTGACGTTGATCTTGAACCAGTCGTCCTTCTTCAGGCCGTCCAGATAGGCGTCGGTGATCTCGGCGCCGCGCTTCAGGCCGCCCGGACCGCTCATCGCGGACTTGCCGACCAGCTGGGTACGCATGCGGCTGTAGATCGCGCCTTCGAGGATGCGGAACTGGTCGTCCAGATCCTTGCGGACCCGCTTGACCTCGGTTTCCTCGATCTGCTTGGCGCGCTTGTCCTTCTCGATGCCGTCGCGGGTGAACACCTGCACGTCGATGACGGTGCCGTCCATGCCCGGCGGCACGCGCAAGGACGAGTCCTTCACGTCGGACGCCTTCTCGCCGAAGATCGCGCGCAGCAGCTTCTCTTCGGGCGTGAGCTGGCTCTCGCCCTTCGGCGTGACCTTGCCGACCATGATGTCGCCGGCCTTCACCTCGGCACCGATGTAGACGATGCCCGACTCGTCCAGCCGCGCCAGCGCCTGCTCGCCCACGTTCGGGATGTCGGCGGTGATTTCCTCGGCGCCCAGCTTGGTGTCGCGCGCGATGCAGGACAGCTCCTCGATGTGGATCGAGGTGTAGCGGTCTTCCTGCACGACGCGCTCGGAGAGCAGGATCGAGTCCTCGAAGTTGTAGCCGTTCCACGGCATGAACGCGATCAGCATGTTCTGGCCGAGCGCGAGCTCGCCCAGGTCGGTCGACGAGCCGTCGGCCAGCGTGTCGCCCTTCGCCACCACGTCACCGACGTTCACCAGCGGGCGCTGGTTGAGGTTGGTGTTCTGGTTGGAGCGGGTGTACTTGGTCAGCGTGTAGATGTCGACGCCGGCATCGTTGTCGCCGACCTCTTCCTCGTTCACGCGCACCACGATACGCGCCGCATCGACCTGGTCGATCACGCCACCGCGCTTGGCGCTGACGATGACACCGGAGTCGCGCGCCACCGCGCGTTCGATGCCGGTACCCACCAGCGGCGTCTGCGAGCGCAGGGTCGGCACGGCCTGGCGCTGCATGTTCGCGCCCATCAGGGCGCGGTTCGCGTCGTCATGCTCGAGGAACGGCACCAGCGCCGCGGCGACCGACACGGTCTGCATCGGCGAGACGTCCATGTAGTCCACTTCGGAGGCCGGACGCAGCTCGGATTCACCGCGGAAACGGCAGGACACGAAGTCCTCCAGGAACGCGCCGTGCTTGTCCAGCGGCGAGTTCGCCTGCGCGATCACGTGGTCACCTTCCTCGATCGCCGACAGATAGTCGACCTTGTCGGTGACCTTACTGTTGGCGACCTTGCGGTACGGCGTCTCGAGGAAGCCGTAGGCATTGGTGCGGGCATACACGGCCAGCGAGTTGATCAGGCCGATGTTCGGGCCTTCCGGGGTCTCGATGGTGCAGACGCGGCCGTAGTGGGTCGGATGCACGTCGCGCACTTCGAAGCCGGCGCGTTCGCGGGTCAGGCCGCCCGGCCCGAGCGCGGAGACGCGGCGCTTGTGCGTCACTTCGGACAGCGGGTTGTTCTGGTCCATGAACTGCGACAGCTGCGAGGAGCCGAAGAACTCCTTCACCGCTGCCGCGACCGGCTTGGCGTTGATCAGGTCCTGCGGGGTCAGGCCATCGGCCTCGGCCAGCGACAGACGCTCGCGCACCGCGCGCTCGACGCGCACCAGGCCGATACGGAAGGTGTTCTCGGCCATCTCGCCGACCGAACGCACGCGACGGTTGCCCAGGTGGTCGATGTCGTCGACGGTACCGTGACCGTTCTTGATGTCGATCAGCACTTTCAGAACGTCGAGGATGTCGGAGCTTTCGCCCAGTTCCTTGACCATCGCCTGCGACGCATCTTCCTTGCGCTCGCTGAAGTACTTGTGGTCGTACAGCACGCCCGGACCGAGGATGTCCTTGCGGCCCACGCGGCGGTTGAACTTCATCCGGCCCACGCCCGACAGGTCGTAGCGGTCGAAAGTGAAGAACAGGTTGAAGAACAGGTTCTGCGCGGCATCCTTGGTCGGCGGCTCGCCCGGGCGCATCATGCGATAGATTTCCACCAGCGCCTCCAGCGGCGTCTTGGTGTTGTCGATGCGCAGGGTATGCGAGATGTAGGCGCCGCGGTCGAGGTCGTTGACGTACAGCGTGGGCACGATCTCGATGCCGGCCTTGCGGAAGTTCTCCAGTTGTTCGGCGGTGATCTCGTCATTGGCCGAGGCCAGCAGCTCGCCGGTCTTGGCGTCGACGATGTCGGTCGCCACGATGCGGCCTACCGGATAGTCGTCCGGCACTTCCAGCGCGGTGATGTTCTCGGCCGCCAGCTGGCGCACGTGGCGCGCAGTGATGCGCTTGCCGGCTTCCACCAGCACCTTGCCGCCGATCGCCAGGTCGAAGGAGAGCGTCTCGCCGCGCAGGCGCTCGGCGACCAGCTCCAGCGTGGTGCCGCCCTTCTTGCCGAGATGGAACACGTTGTGCTCGAAGAAGATGCCCAGCATCTCCTCGTTGCTGTAGCCGAGCGCGCGCAGCAGCACCGTCACCGGCAGCTTGCGGCGACGGTCGATGCGGGTGAACAGCGCGTCCTTCGGGTCGAACTCGAAGTCCAGCCAGGAGCCGCGGTAGGGAATCACGCGGGCCGAGAACAAGAGCTTGCCCGAGCTGTGCGTCTTGCCGCGGTCGTGGTCGAAGAACACGCCCGGCGAACGATGCAGCTGCGAGACGATCACGCGCTCGGTGCCGTTGATGATGAAGGTGCCGGTGTCGGTCATGAGCGGAATCTCGCCCATGTAGACTTCCTGCTCCTTGATGTACTTGACCACCTTCTTCGAGGCCGGGCTGTCCTTGTCGTAGATGACCAGGCGCACGGTGGTGCGCAGCGGGGCGCCGTAGGTCATGCCGCGGTTGCGGCACTCGCGCTCGTCGAACGCCGGCTCGCCCAGGCGGTAGTCGACGTACTCGAGCGCGGCATTGCCCGAATAGCTGGAGATTGGGAACACCGACTTCAACGCGGCATGCAAACCCTTCTCGCCGCGCTGTTTCGGCGCGACGTGCTCCTGCAGGAACTCCCGGTAGGAATCAGTCTGGATGGTCAGCAGGTTCGGCACGCCCAGTACGGGCGGACGCTTGCCAAAATCCTTGCGGATGCGTTTCTTCTCGGTAAACGAGTAGGCCATGATCGGTAGCGCCTCGGTTCGCAGTGACGCCGGTGGTGCACACACCGGCTGAATGAAAAATCAGATGTTCGACAAATCCGCGGATTTGGGAATCGAGAATGGGGAGTCGACCTGCGAATCCCTATTCTCCATTCCCCTTCCCGCCTAAGCAGGCAAAGCCCGGGGGCTCGCGCCCCCAGGCTTGCTTGACGCTAGATCAAACTGACGGCGCGCAAGGGCGCCGATTACTTCAGTTCGACCGTGGCGCCGGCGGCTTCGAGGTCCTTCTTGAACTTCTCGGCATCTTCCTTCGACACGGCTTCCTTCAGGACGCCGCCAGCCTCGGTGAGGTCCTTGGCTTCCTTCAGGCCCAGGCCGGTGATCGCGCGGACAGCCTTGATCACGTCGACCTTCTTGGCGCCGGCGGTCTTCAGGATGACGTCGAACTCGGTCTGCGCTTCGGCGGCCGGGCCGGCAGCGGCCGGGCCTGCGGCAACCATCACCGGGGCGGCGGCGGTCACGCCGAACTTCTCTTCGATGGCCTTCACCAGGTCCATCACTTCCATCAGCGACTTGGCGGCGACGGCTTCAACGATCTGTTCGTTGGTCAGGGACATTGCATTTACCTCTGGAAATGGATTCGATTTGATAGACGATGAACTTAGGCGGGTTCGGCTTCAGCCGGGGCCTCGGCGGCGACTTCGCCACCACCCTGCTTGTCGGCCACGGCCTTGACGACGCGGGCGAACATCGTGGCCGGTTCGGCCAGTACGCGGGCCAGCATGGCCAGCGCCTGTTCGCGGGTCGGCAGCGAGGCCAGCACGTCGACGTGCGCGGCCGGCAGCAGCTTGCCTTCCACCGAGACGAGCTTCGCCTTCAGCTTGTCGTTGTCCTTGGCAAATTCCTTGATCAGACGCCCGGCTGCACCGGGCTCTTCCGTCGAGAATGCGTACAGCAGCGGACCGACCAGGGCGTCCTTGACGACCTCGAACTCGGTACCGGCCACGGCGCGCGACGCCAGCGTGTTCTTGACAACCCGCAAGTACACGCCGGATTCGCGGGCCTTCTTGCGCATCGCGGTCATCTGAGCGACCGTGGTGCCCGCATACTCGGCAGCGACCAGGGAGTGAGCCTTCGCGGCAACTTCTGCCAGTTCGGCGACTACTTCTTGCTTCTGAGACAGATTGAGAGCCATTGCACTCCTCCAAATGAACTCCGCTCACGGCTCCTGCCGCTTGCGGTCCTGGGCGACGCCCTCCGTGACGTCGGGGGCACTGCGGTGCCCCGGGTGTTGGCCTTTCCAGAACAAATCGAACGATTCCAGAAGGGGCAGCACCATCTGCGCAGGCCGAATTCGCGAAAAACCCGATTAAGCAATCCCGTTGGCGACGCGGCGATTCCCTGCCAAAACCGAGCTCCCTGCCCGTCGTCGTCGCGCGTTGATCGCGCCTGCGGTCTTTGACAGCGGTCCCGGCATCCAACAGACACCGGGACTGCCCTCAAAAACTGCCCGCACTGGCACCTGGCCGGTGCGGGACTTGATTCTTACTTCGCGGCGATGGTCAGCGACGAGGTATCGACGGCAACGCCGACGCCCATCGTGCTGGACAACGCCACTTTCTGCAGGAACTGACCCTTCGCCGTGGCCGGCTTGGCCTTCAGCAGGTCGGCGATCAACGCATTCAGGTTGTCTGCGAGCTGGCTGGCTTCGAAGTTCGCCTTGCCGATGGTGGCGTGGATGATGCCCGCCTTGTCGTTGCGGAACTTCACCTGGCCGGCCTTGGCGTTCTTCACCGCCGTGGCGACGTCGGCGGTGACCGAGCCGTCCTTCGGGTTCGGCATCAGGCCGCGCGGGCCGAGCAGCTGGCCCAGCTTGCCGACCACACGCATGGCGTCCGGCGTAGCGATCACGCGACCGAAGTCGAGATCACCGCCCTGCATGCGCTCGGCCAGGTCGTCCATGCCGACAGCATCGGCACCGGCGGCCTTGGCGGCCTCGGCCTTCTCGCCCGGCGGGCAGAACACCGCGACTTTGACGGTCTTGCCGGTGCCATGCGGCAGCAGCGAGGAACCACGCACGCCCTGGTCCGATTTCTTCGCGTCGATGCCCAGACGCACGGCCACGTCCACCGACTCGGCAAACTTCGCCTTGGCGTTGTCCTTGACGATCTTCAGGGCTTCTTCCAGGCCGTAGAACTTGCCCGGCTGCACCGCGGCCTGCGCGGCCTTCATGCGCTTCGTGATCTTCATGTCTTAACCCTCCACCGTCAGGCCCATGCTGCGGGCGCTACCGGCAATGGTGCGCACCGCGGCGTCAAGGTCGGCAGCCGTCAGATCCGGCTCCTTCTGCTTGGCAATGTCTTCCAGCTGCTTGCGGGTGACCTTGCCGACCTTGTCGGTGTTCGGCTTTTGCGAACCCTTGGCGACACCGGTGGCCTTCTTCAGAAGGATGGTGGCGGGCGGAGTCTTGGTGATGAAGGTGAAGCTGCGGTCGGAGTACGCCGTGATGATGGTCGGGATCGGCAGACCCGGCTCCAGCTTCTGCGTGGCAGCATTGAACGCCTTGCAGAACTCCATGATGTTCAGGCCGCGCTGACCGAGGGCGGGGCCCACCGGCGGCGACGGGTTGGCCTGACCGGCCTTGACCTGCAGCTTGATGTAACCGACGACTTTCTTTGCCATTGGATGTTCCTCGCGAGTCCAGGCGCCTTGCGGCTCCTCGCTGTTCACCGTTCCATGGATGGAGGGAAGACCCGCCTCATGCGGATCCGAAACGCGTACACGCCGGGCCAAAAAGACCCCGCGTGAACCGCGCAGTATAGAGATTTACCGGATCATCAGCAAGCCCCGTGCCAGCAATGACCTCGGGCTGAAATCCAAGGACAGGGGGCCTCGGCCGGGCGAAGCGCCATTTCCCCGCCGGTGAGAAGAGGGGAAGGTATCGAGCGGATTAGCCTCGAACAGGCTCCTTCGCGAACTCAGGCCTTTTCGACCTGACCGAACTCCAATTCCACGGGGGTCGAACGACCGAAGATCAGCACCGCCACACGCAGGCGGCTCTTCTCGTAGTTGACTTCCTCGACCACACCGTTGAAATCGTTGAACGGACCCTCGGTGACGCGCACCATCTCGCCCGGCTCGAACAGCACCTTGGGGCGAGGCTTCTCGACGCCCTCGCGCACGCGGCTCAGGATGGCCTCGGCCTCACTGTCCTTGATCGGCAGCGGGCGATCGGCGGTGCCGCCGATGAACCCCATCACCTTCGGGGTTTCCTTGATCAGGTGCCAGCACTCGTCGTCGATCCGGGGCGACTTGCCCTCGGTGTTCGTCTCGATCTGCACCAGTACGTAGCCCGGGAAGAACTTGCGATCGCTGCGCCGCTTCTGGCCGCCGCGCATCTCGATCACTTCCTCGGTCGGCACCAGCACCTCGCCGAACTTCTCTTCCATCGCGGCGCGCTTGATGCGCTCCTCGAGGGAACGCTTCACCTGGTTCTCGAAACCCGAATAGGCGTGCACCACGTACCAGCGCTTGCTCATGCTCACCTCAACCACCCAGCTTCAGCAGCCAGTCGAGAATGACCGACTTCAGGATCAGGTCGATAAGACCCAGCAGCAACGACAACACGATCACCACCAGGATGATGATGCCGGTCGTCTTGATCGTCTCGTCGCGGGTCGGCCAGACCACCTTGCGCATCTCGAACTGCGACTCGGCGATGAAGTTCCGTACCCGTCGGCCCAGCGCGGTGAACGCGGCAATCGCCGACGCCACCACGAATGCGGCCAGCACGCCCAGCAGGCGTATCGACGATGAAATGCTGCCGTCCCGGCCGAACCAGGAATAGGCAAAGATACCGGCAGCCAGCACCAGGCCCGCCAGTACCAGCTTGCCGATGTCGGCGGCGTTCGTGCCCTTGGGCTGTTCTGCCTTGGTATTCATGCACTAGCGACTCGGTGTCAGCAGCATGCCGTGCCTTGCGGCCGACCCTGCCATCGTCACCCGTCTTGGTCCTCGGGGAAGTGGCACGCCAGGAGGGACTCGAACCCCCAACCTGCGGTTTTGGAGACCGCTGCTCTGCCAATTGAGCTACTGGCGTAAAAATGGAGATAGGGAATAGGGAAGCGGGAATAGAAGAGCCGGAAAGTGCGGGTCGCGAGCCTTTCCGATTCCCTATTCCCTCGTCCCTATTCCCTGCATTCTACCTACTTGATGACCTTGGCCACCACGCCGGCGCCGACGGTGCGGCCGCCTTCGCGGATGGCGAAACGCAGGCCTTCGTCCATCGCGATCGGGTGGATCAGGCTCACCACCATCTTCACGTTGTCGCCCGGCATCACCATTTCCACGCCTTCCGGCAGCGTCACCGCGCCGGTCACGTCGGTCGTGCGGAAGTAGAACTGCGGACGGTAGCCCTTGAAGAACGGCGTATGACGGCCACCCTCGTCCTTGCTCAGCACATAGACCTCGGCCTCGAANTCGGTGTGCGGCGTGATCGTGCCCGGCTTGGCCAGCACCTGGCCGCGCTCGACGTCGTCACGCTTCAGGCCGCGCAGCAGCAGACCGGCGTTGTCGCCCGCCTGACCCTGGTCCAGCAGCTTGCGGAACATTTCCACGCCGGTCACGGTGGTCTTCTGCGTGTCGCGGATGCCGACCACTTC
>NZ_ATYF01000023.1:0-7886 GCF_000427545.1 Rhodanobacter sp. OR92
AATTCACGGATATTCCTTGAAAGGCCTAACGCTAGAGTTAAGCGGCGGCGAAGCCGTCCGCCTTGAACGAACTGTTAGGCGGCCCCGAGGCGCGACCTTTGATGGACGATAGCGCCACACCAAACGCACTACAAGAACGCGAAATGGTGAGGGCCTGCGTACGACAGACAAGCTGCTGACGAGATGGTGACGTTGCTACGCACCGCGCGTGCGGAAGACGCGATGGATGCGCAAACGAACACGCGCGCAAGTTGCGAAGAACTGCCCCAGCGCACGCGCGCAACACGCGCAGGCCAGCCCGACGCCGAACGAAGAAACCAAGGTGATGCGGAGCGCGACCTGGACGCTGGCGTTGACTTGCCACTGACCCGGAAAGCTCTTGAAGCCTAACGCTTGAGTTAAGCGGCGCGCGGCTTTTCGCGCGTCCGCTTGGACGACTGGTTAGGCTTGCGCCCAAAGACCGCAAACTCACCGACTAGTATTAGCAGCAGCCCGATGAGCCATGCAGGCATCCAGAAAACTAAGAACGTGACGAGCTGGAAGGATACGTGGTTTGCGTAAAGGTCGGGGCTGGGTGGCCCAGAAAGGGCTGCGTGGGTACGCCAAACGCAGTGAGCCAACATGCCAACGAGCCACAAACATGTGGTAGCTGTGTAGATGGTCTGTGGCTTACGGAGCGTATTTCGCATTTGAAGCCTAACGCTGGAATTGAGCGGCGGCGGAGCCGTCCGCCTCGAATGAGTTGTTAGGCTAGCAGCCCCCAGCGATCACGAAAACCATTTTTGCCAGAGGCTCGCTAGAAACGCAAAAATTGCAACCAAGATGAGTGTGTAACGCAAGCCGTTTACCGAGGAAAGTGTGGCATGCGTGATGCGATATAAGACAGATTGGCGCTGCTCAACGCGGTCAAGACGGCCGGTCATTTCCTGCACCATACGACGAATATTTTCGTGATCCTCGACGGTCCAAGGATATGAATCTAAGTCGCGCTCTGGCCGAGCGTCCCTTTTGGCGTTAGAGCTAAGCTCATAGTCGTTGAGCTGGATCCAGCGTGACTCCGTGTCTTTTTCAATGCTCATTGCTTGGTGCTCACGAGGGTTTTGAGATTGGCCTAACGCTTGAGCTAACCGGCGCGAACCCGCGCAGCGGGTTTGCGTCCGGTTGAGCGAATAGTTAGGCGCGCATTAGTTGCTCGCCTTTTCGAGGTTGTACAGAAACTCGTGATGCTCGCCACCGACTTCCACGTCCAATCGGACCTGCTGCCGTGTGCTGGTAACACTCGGTAACGACACCATCACAACGCCACCGTACCACGTCCCAGGAAACACGGTTTGCTTCTTGAGTATCGTTGACGATAAGGCCCGTAAGTTCTCCTGCCCTTGTTCTGCCAATGCTGCAAATCGTGCGCTAGTGTTGGCATTTGCTACATTTTGCGCCGCCTGCGCTGCGGCATAATTGTATGTGGTGCTCGAATAATTTCCATACCCGTAGGCGCTTACACCATTGCTGGCATATGCGGACCCCGAATAGGTTCCGTAGGTATGTGAATACCCAGCATTCGCTGCGTTTATTGAGTCCGTAGCGCCAGCGAGCGCGACGGCAAATGCCGCCCATGCTTGACGCCGCTTTTCTTGTGCTACTAGCTGGTCGTAGGTATAAACGTGTAGTGCTTCCACTCGCCCATTTACCGTATCGGACGCAGATACGTTTTCCGTTGAGAAGACCAAGTCATTTGTCAGCCCGTTGTGTACGGCGATTACGAATGCACCCTGATCCCCACTTTTAATCCTGTTGCTACGCGGCGTCACGGCAACCGTGTTTAGCTGTGTGGATATGATCGTGTTTTGGCCGTCTTGAAAGACAGACCGCTCACCACGGGATGGCACGGCGGTCAGTGAACCGTAGGTGGCGCAACCCTGTAGGCTACAAAGAACGAGCGCAACGGCTCCCAACATTAAAAGCTTCACGGCGATTCCCCTTGTGCAAGGCGTCTGGACCGCGTGCCGACGGCGCGGCCACGCAGTGATTGGATACGTGGCAACAACACACGCACCTACTTTTCACACGCAATGATCGTGCCAGATTTGGTAGCGCCCTAACGCCCGAGGTAACCGGCGCGAACCCCGCGTAGTGGGGTGAGCGTCCGGTTGACCGAGATGTTAGCACCCACTGCGAGGCCGACCTTTGATCTCGAAGTCTGGAGCCGGCAAGCCCAGCGGCGTATAGAGATGGCTTATGACGAGCGAAGGGACACCCCGACTTGCAACCTCCATTGCATCACCATCTACCAGCGAAGCGTCGAAGCCGTCGGTGAAATGTGCAAAACCTTTGTTTGCAGCGTGGAACACGGCGAGTAACGCGCTCTCGGCCTGCAAGGCCGGACCGGAATAATGAGAAATGGCTACGGTTGGTGTGACCAACCCCAACGGCCCCGACGAATTTGAGAAAGACTCTATGCCTACGTCGTCTTGCCGGCGGCGTGGCAACTTGACGTTTTGTAAGTGGCTGCCTTGAACACAGAGACCTAAAAACTCCAAGAGGGCTCGGCAGTGAATTAGACCAGCTTCGATTGCCGGGTTAATAAATGCGTTGGAATTTCCCTCGATCGATAACTTCCCGTCGAAGTAAATTTCCATTCGCCTCGGCGCATCCCAAGCCATGCGGTACTTGAGCGCAAGCGCGAGTGCGCTGACAGCGCCCAAGCTGTAAGGTACAAGCCGATTCAGAATATAGTCGCGGTCCATCTGTGGGTGCTAACGCTAGAGTTAAGCGGCGCGCGGTTTTCCGCGCGTCCGCTTGGACGAAATGTTAGACCTGTTTACGGGCACTCGGGAAGGCTCAATAGGTTGTTCGGCTGCTCGCCGTCATTCTGAGTCTTGATGTACTTGTTGCCAGCGGCGCTGACGGCGACAACAACCCAAACAGACTGACCGTTGACGCTAACCCAGAATCGCCACTTGCCGGACTCTATGCCAGCAATTGCGTCTTGTTGGGAAATTTTCCAGCGCTCACCGTTGCCGATGCCCCCGATACTTTGAATGCGCTCATGCGCGCTTTGACGATTGGTCTTGTTGATGCACATGATCTGATGATCTGTCACTTTCCTGCCTCCACTGCACGCTGACTATCTCAGCGATGCTATCAAAGCACCCGGACGTCTCATCTGCTGAGACAGGTCTAACGCTGGAGTTAAGCGGCGGCGAAGCCGTCCGCCTTGAACAAAATGTTAGAACTTACTGCCGACATTATTGTGGAAGTTCTGACCTAAGAACGAACTTGCCAGAAAGTGCTGCGCTTGCAGCGCCGATCTCTTGTGATGGAGGCGGAACACGAATGACCAATGCATGTCCTTCTGGTGCCTGCTGAGCCCTGGTTGCGTAGCCGTCGCGCCATTGTTGAGGGGCTTGAAGAAGAATCTTCTCGGCTCGCAGCGATATCTGGAACAAACTGCAACTCGGGCACTCGAAGTATTTGCACTTGTTGAAGTCGACGAGGCAAAAGTCCGCTGGAGATCCGCATAGGGGGCAGTCTTGCTTGATCACCTCTCTCTCGGGCACAGCAATCTCCATTGAGTTCTAACGCCCGAATTCAGCGGCGCGAGCCGTAGGCGAGCGTCCGCTGGAATGAGATGTTAGGCGCGGCCATCAAAGAATAGCGACCACACCGCTAGAATCGTCCCGATTACCGTGAAAATACCTAGGATAATATTTAACCAAAGCAGTCGGCCGGAAAGCGCCTTGTTTGACTGTGTGTACTCGCGTATGGAACTTCCGACGTCTTGCGCGCACCGGGCAAATAATGCGGCGCGCTGCTGTTCCCAGACCTTACTGTTTACCTGGGAGTCCGTGTAGAGTGCGGTAAGAAGATCTTCGATGGACTTATCTTTGATGTACTCGTCGCCCTTCATAACACGCTGCCTTTCTTGTTGCTACTGACGTGTAGCCGAATGAAACGTGGACCTCAGCGCACCGGTTTGGGCGACGTATTAGATGCTGCCGGCTCGGCTGGTTGTATTTGTTGGCGCATCGGGTAACTATGTTTGGCCAGTGCAACAACGGCCTCGCCGAAGTGCGCGGTAGGGTGAACCCTGCACCAATTCTCGACCCAGTTAAGTAGAGGATACGCAGTGGATTCGTTTGGAAATACGTCATAGGTATGAGGCTCGGCCATGTTGTATCCCGTTTCGAACCCAAGAAGATACATCGTGAAGCCTTGAGTTTCGTTTGCGTACGCGGCCGAGCCTATGCCATCCAACCTAGCCCTTTCCATAACCGATACGAAGTTTGGACACGTGACGCCACCGACGCCGCCAGCGATGAAGAAACCCCCACCAGTATCGGATGCTTGCGCCGACCCGGCGATCACGGCGAGCCCTAGAATCACCACTTGGAACAATCTCTGCACGCCCGTTCCCCTTGATGCGCGCTAGCAGCGCCTAACGCTTGAGGTAAGCGGCGCAAAGACCGCGTAGCGGGATTTGCGTCCGCTTGACCGAATTGTTAGGCACGGGTGTCACGCTTGCTGTAAATAAGTAGCAACAACACGATGATAACCGCTGCCCAACTTGGAATGGTAGCGAGCCAGCCAGCCGCTTGATACAACAACCAGCCAATAAAGGCCACGGCCACGAGGACGAATGGGAGTGCCAAAAGCCACTTGATCGCGGTAGCCAGATGCCGAGCGATGCCAATAAGGCGACTATCTCTGGTGAGGTCAATGGCTGACCACAATGCCATGATTGGAAAGAACACCGCGCCACCCGCGATGAGCCACCCCTTCCAGTGCGCGAGCGTGACGACGCCAGAAAATAGCGCCCAAATCTCGAGTGCGGAGAACCCGACGAACAGGATGACGAGGCCCCATTTGCCGGCAAGAGTTTGGTCAAAAGCCTGGGCCTCTCGAACCTCGTTCATAGTCTCCCCCCGTGCCTAACGCTGGAATTGAGCGGCGGCGAAGCCGTCCGCCTCGAATGACTGGTTAGGCAACGAGCCGCCAAACGAGGCCACTTGCAAAAATAATGTACCAGATGCTTACGAGGGCTAGCACTGCGGGAATTTGCCACCACCAAAGAAAACGCCACCGACGGACCAATGCCAAACCACTCAGCAAAAACAACAACAGGAACGCTATAGACAACGCGGCGGTCGGTGGTGACCCCTCGGAATGCTGAGATGCCGACAGGCCGAACAGAAGCAACCAAAAGCCGGCAAGCAACAACCAGAACCAGCCAGTGATCTTGATGTAATTGATGCGAGCCAATTTTGAATGCCTAACGCTGGAATTGAGCGGCGGCGTAGCCGTCCGCCTCGAATGAGTGGTTAGGTTGCCTTGCAGCACGGCAGAACAAGCCACTCAGCTTTTGTCGAAGTTGCCCGCATCTAGCTTCGCGCCGCAGGATGGGCAAGTAGGACGTATGGCAGCGAAGACGCTTGGCAAATCAGCAAAACCTTCCACCCGGTGGCTACCACCATTGAAGTTATCGAGTGAGTAGCTCTCCCACATAGACGAGTAAGGCTGATCGTTTTCGCGAAGGCACAATGCGCCTTTGTGACCGCACACACATGTCATTGGGTACTTCGTTCGCATGCTCACATTGTACCTACCTCAGATTCTGCTGTAGCCGTGTATCACTGGAGTTGAGCGTCGGCGTAGTCGGCCGCGTGAAGGAAAATTAGCGTCGACGAACGGTGGCCGCCTTTATGAGGCCGAAGGTCTTGATATCGGCTGTTGCGACAAACACCCATCCCCCTTCGAGGACCGCTATAAAAGACACCTCTTTAGATTTGCCGCCCGCTATAAGCCCAGCCAGCATCCCAATGGGCCCCAGCGCTACCGCGCCGACTGCACCCCACCCAAGCGTACCCGAGAGTCGTTTGACTGACTGCTCTGTTGCTACCTCCACGGACTCGATGCGATGCAGTGGAATTGCTCCACTTCCATACCCAGGAAGGTTTATCTTGGCGCCGGATACAAGATGGGCTGTACCCGTACCGAAATTTCCGCCAACAAAAGTGACTTTGCCCATTTTATTAGCGGACGGCGATGACTCCACCAGAATGTCGCTCGGACGCCCGTCGTCTTCCATATCTTCCATTTCTACTACCCCTTCAAAGTGGGAGTTCTGGTTCCGTCACTCCATGACTTGCGTGATCTTGACCAACCTAACGCCTGAGTTAAGCGGCGGCGAAGCCGTCCGCTTGGACGAGGAGTTAGACGGTTGCGACGCAGCACGCTCGGGCGACGATGTGGGCGCACGACGAACGCGAAGCTTGAGCAACCAACCACCCCAAAACTGCCAGCTCTGAAAGCTCAGGCTTGCGACGACACTGCGCGAAATGCTGCTGCGGCGACGGACGACAAGCCAGCGCGAAGCTGAGCGAAACACACGATACGGCAAACCAACACGAGCTGCCGACTAACGCTAGAGTTAAGCGGCGCGCGGTTTTTCGCGCGTCCGCTTGGACGAACTGTTAGGCATAAGCCCACAGCAACATGCCGCCTAGTGGTAGCAGCGCGAACAAGACTGCAACACCGAGGCAGCCCGAACCGCCGGATGCGGAACCGCTTGAGGAGAATTGCTCGCTATCTTGCGATGGGTGCGAACGCAACCAATTTGAGTGGCAGGCTTGGCAGAAGAACTTTGGCTTACCGTTACGCCACGCCTCAATGGTGCGGTTGTTGTGCCGAGTAAGGGTATGGCAGCGGGAGCACTTGAAGAACTTCTCCGGCGGTTGACGCTTCGGAACGAGCTTGGCGACCAACGCCAAGACGGCCACAACAATGACAGCGACGCCAAAGATCGTCTCCGGTGCCACGGACTTCCCCCCTTATGCCTAACGCTGGAGTTAAGCGGCGGCGTAGCCGTCCGCCTTGAACGAGTTGTTAGGCGACACCTACGCGCCCAAGGAGTGCAAGAGACATTGAGGGACTGTGCTTAGGTTGCCAAACTTAACTAGGCAGCTCTCGATGTTTGAACAATTCTTGCGACCGATAGCAGACGGGCCGTTTGGAAGCGAAACAACCTCGACGGTGAGAGTGACCTCTTTTTCTACTACGGGACAGTGTTGTCGCTGCGTATTCGTGCTTTTCGTCGAGGCCATAGGTTTCCCCTTTGTGACGCCTAACGCTTGAGTTAAGCGGCGCCGGAGGCGTCCGCCTTGAACGAGTAGTTAGAGCGCACTGCCACTCACAGCATGCTCCAGATAACAGCGATTGCAGGTAGAAAGCCTAGCGCAGCGCAAACGCTGGCACGAACTTTGGCTGCAGTAAAACTGAAACCGGAAAGACAAAGTGCGGCCAAGATGCACACAACACCGACGCCCAATACTGCAATTGACAGGTGCCGAGCGGCTTCGATTTGTGCGCGCGGAACGGAGGGCGAGGGATCACCAAGTTGCGACGTGACGCCGAAGAAGGCGAGCAGCCAACCAGCCACAACCAGAACCAAAGCCAGATTTGCTGCCGTAGTCTGCTTCATAGGCTCTAACGCTGGAGTTGAGCGGCGGCGTAGCCGTCCGCCTCGAACGAGTTGTTAGGCACGTGCTTACGTACCCGCGCTACCTGCCACCTTGGTTCTTCCGCTCTTCAAGGCCCTGAGGCCGAGAAAAACAGAAATTGCAGAGCAGAGAGCAAGGCCAAGCACGTAGCCAAGATGGAAGGCCGAACCGCCGGCACCAGAAAGAAGAGCCGAGAGGGTAGCAAGCGTACCGACGCAGCCCCAAAGTAGAAGAAGCGCCCCGACGATGGTTGATACGACGTGCATCTGAAACTCCTCGCAATTGTTTGAGGTGCCTAACGCTGGAATTGAGCGGCGGCGAAGCCGTCCGCCTCGAATGACTGGTTAGGCCTTACGCCCGACGAACCAGCGAAAGCGACCGATAATCCAG
>NZ_ATYF01000024.1:0-3452 GCF_000427545.1 Rhodanobacter sp. OR92
GTAAACGAGTGACAAGCGTCTTGGTTCGAACCGAACCGAGGCAAGTGTTAAGGCACGAAAACGAAGTAACTTGGCTGCACCTGAGGAGGGTGCATGCCCCGAGGCGACTTGGGGTTATATGGTCAAGCGACTAAGCGTATACGGTGGATGCCTTGGCAGTCAGAGGCGATGAAGGACGTGGCAGCCTGCGAAAAGTGTCGGGGAGCTGGCAACAAGCTTTGATCCGGCAATGTCCGAATGGGGAAACCCACTCCGCAAGGAGTACTGCATGGTGAATACATAGCCATGCAGGGCGAACCCGGGGAACTGAAATATCTAAGTACCCGGAGGAAAAGAAATCAACCGAGATTCCCTGAGTAGCGACGAGCGAACGGGGACTAGCCCAAAAGCACATTGTGTTCTAGTCAAACGGCATGGAAAGGCCGGCCATAGATGGTGATAGCCCAGTCGACGAAAGGGCACTTTGTGTGAAATTGAGTAAGGCGGGGCACGTGAAACCTTGTCTGAACATGGGGGGACCATCCTCCAAGGCTAAATACTCCTGACTGACCGATAGCGAACTAGTACCGTGAGGGAAAGGCGAAAAGAACCCCGGAGAGGGGAGTGAAATAGACCCTGAAACCGTATACGTACAAGCAGTGGAAGCCCGCAAGGGTGACTGCGTACCTTTTGTATAATGGGTCAGCGACTTACTGTCAGTGGCAAGCTTAACCGTATAGGGGAGGCGAAGAGAAATCGAGTCTGAATAGGGCGCATAGTCTCTGGCAGTAGACCCGAAACCGAGTGATCTATCCTTGGCCAGGTTGAAGGTGCGGTAACACGCACTGGAGGACCGAACCCACATCTGTTGCAATAGATGGGGATGAGCTGAGGATAGGAGTGAAAGGCTAAACAAACTCGGAGATAGCTGGTTCTCCTCGAAAGCTATTTAGGTAGCGCCTCGGACGAATCTTCCTGGGGGTAGAGCACTGTTATGGCTAGGGGGTCATCGCGACTTACCAAACCATGGCAAACTCCGAATACCAGGACAGACTATCCGGGAGACACACGGCGGGTGCTAACGTCCGTCGTGAAAAGGGAAACAACCCAGACCCGCAGCTAAGGTCCCAAAGTCATAGCTAAGTGGAAAACGATGTGGAAAGGCATAGACAGCCAGGAGGTTGGCTTAGAAGCAGCCATCCTTTAAAGAAAGCGTAATAGCTCACTGGTCGAGTCGGTCTGCGCGGAAGATTTAACGGGGCTAAGCTATGCACCGAAGCTCGGGGTGTGCACGCAAGTGCACGCGGTAGAGGAGCGTTCCGTAAGCCTGTGAAGGTGGATTGTAAAGTCTGCTGGAGGTATCGGAAGTGCGAATGCTGACATGAGTAACGATAATGGGGGTGAAAAGCCCCCACGCCGAAAGCCCAAGGTTTCCTCGCGCAACGTTCATCGGCGCAGGGTGAGTCGGCCCCTAAGGCGAGGCAGAAATGCGTAGTCGATGGGAAGCTGGTTAATATTCCAGCACTTTTCTACAGTGCGATGTGGGGACGGAGAAAGTTAGGTCTACCGGGCGTTGGTTGTCCCGGGGAAAGGCGGTAGGCATGGATCTTAGGCAAATCCGGGATCCTTTATGCCGAGCACCGAGACGAGCCCTTTTGGGCGAAGTGACCGATACTACGCTTCCAGGAAAAGCCACTAAGCTTCAGCTGTAGAAAAACCGTACCGTAAACCGACACTGGTAGGCAGGGTGAGAATCCCAAGGCGCTTGAGAGAACTCGGGTGAAGGAACTAGGCAAAATGGCACCGTAACTTCGGGAGAAGGTGCGCCCTTCGATGTGGTCACGTGCGTGACTGAGCATTGAAGGGTCGCAGTAACCTGGCCGCTGCGACTGTTTATCAAAAACACAGCACTCTGCAAACACGAAAGTGGACGTATAGGGTGTGACGCCTGCCCGGTGCTGGAAGGTTAATTGATGGGGTCAGCCGCAAGGCGAAGCTCTTGATCGAAGCCCCAGTAAACGGCGGCCGTAACTATAACGGTCCTAAGGTAGCGAAATTCCTTGTCGGGTAAGTTCCGACCTGCACGAATGGCGTAACGACAGCGGCGCTGTCTCCACCCGAGACTCAGTGAAATTGAATTCGCTGTGAAGATGCAGCGTTCCCGCGGCAAGACGGAAAGACCCCGTGAACCTTTACTATAGCTTTACACTGAACGTTGAGTTCTTCTGTGTAGGATAGGTGGGAGGCTTTGAAGTGCAGACGCCAGTTTGCATGGAGCCATCCTTGAAATACCACCCTGAAGTGCTTGACGTTCTAACCTCGGCCCGTAATCCGGGTCAGGGACCGTGTATGGTGGGTAGTTTGACTGGGGCGGTCTCCTCCCAAAGAGTAACGGAGGAGCACGAAGGTACGCTCAGCGCGGTCGGACATCGCGCACTGTGTGCAAAGGCATAAGCGTGCTTGACTGCGAGATCGACGGATCAAGCAGGTACGAAAGTAGGTCTTAGTGATCCGGTGGTTCTGTATGGAAGGGCCATCGCTCAACGGATAAAAGGTACTCCGGGGATAACAGGCTGATACCGCCCAAGAGTTCATATCGACGGCGGTGTTTGGCACCTCGATGTCGGCTCATCACATCCTGGGGCTGTAGCCGGTCCCAAGGGTATGGCTGTTCGCCATTTAAAGTGGTACGCGAGCTGGGTTCAGAACGTCGTGAGACAGTTCGGTCCCTATCTGTCGTGGGCGTTGGAGATTTGAGGGGGGCTGCTCCTAGTACGAGAGGACCGGAGTGGACGTTCCGCTGGTGTTCGGGTTGTCTCGCCAGAGGCATTGCCCGGTAGCTATGAACGGAAGTGATAACCGCTGAAAGCATCTAAGCGGGAAGCACGCCCCAAGATGAGATCTCCCGAGAGCTTGACTCTCCTTAAGGCACCATCAAGACCAGGTGGTTGATAGGTCAGGTGTGGAAGCGCAGCAATGCGTTCAGCTAACTGATACTAATGAGCCGTGCGGCTTGACCATATAACCCCAAGTGGCTTTGTTTTACGCAGGTCCCTCTGCGAAGCTACCGGCCATCCATGGCCGGAGCCTTCGAAAGAGCGATCGTTCCAAGGCACTTGCCAAATATCGAATTCACCTCGACGCTTGTCACTCGTTTACGATTTATCTCACGTGAGATCCCTCTCACGAAAAGAAGAGTCAAAACCCCGCCATCCGTGGCGGACTCTTCAAAAATGCGGAGCCGGCGCGTCAGCGCTGCTCCCACCCCTTCCCTGGCGGCCATAGCGGCGTGGTCCCACCTGATCCCATCCCGAACTCAGAAGTGAAACGCGCATGCGCCGATGGTAGTGTGGCTTTGCCATGCAAGAGTAGGTCACCGCCAGGGGCTTTATCCTTAGAAGGCCTCCCCATCCGGGGAGGCCTTCGTCTTTATCAGCCTCACTCCCCCAACGGCAACGCTCGGGGGCTTTGGT
>NZ_ATYF01000025.1:0-2719 GCF_000427545.1 Rhodanobacter sp. OR92
ACCAGGCCGACCAGCGCGGCCGCGAGCAGCACGTAGATCGCCCACGCCCACCAGCGCCGCCACGGCGGCGCCTCGACGTGGATGCGCAGCGGCGTCGCCAGGTGCACCCATTGGCCGTTCGCGCCCGCGGCCATCACGTCGAGCGTGTAGTCGCCGGCGCCGAGACCGCTGAAATCGCGCTCGCCGCGGCTGCCGGTGTCCACCCAGTCGCTGTCGAAACCGTGCAGCCGGAAACGGTAGCGGTTGGCAGCCGGCGCGACGTAGGAGAACACCCGCGCCTCGATCGCGAGCTGGCTGTCGTGCCAGTCCATGTGCAGGGGCTGCGTGCCGATCGGCAGTACCTGGGTGACGCCGCGGTGGCGCACCCGGGCCTGAGTGAGCGCCATCTGCGGCACGCTGGTCTGCCGGTTGCTCCGGTCCGGGTTGAACGCCACCACGCCACCCAGGGTGGCAGCGTAGATGTAGCCGCTGGGCATCCGCGCGTAGCCGCGGAAGAACTCGCCGTTGGTCAGGCCGTCCTGCAGGCCGAACGAACGGAACGCGCCGGTGTCCGGCGCGAACCGCCACAGGCCGTCGTGGCCAAACACCCAGACCCGGCCGGCGGCATCGACGCGCAGGTCGGTGACGTTGACCGATGGCCAGCCATGCGTCGCGTCGATCCGGCGATCGACCACGATGCCGCCGTCGCCGCGGCGGTAGTGGACCAGCCCGTCGGCATTGGCCATCCACAGCCCGTCGGCGGTGAAATCGAAGGCATCGACGGATTGCCCGGTCGGCCCGCCCGGCACCATCACGAAACGGCCCTGCGCCGTGTCCAGCCACATCATGCCGCCGTCGCTGGCGTACCAGAAGACGCCGTCGTGCAGCGTCATCTGGCTGCCCCAGCGCACCTTGTCGCTGGAGCCGTCCATCGGCACCGGCTGCACCGCCAGCGTCTCCGGGTCGATGCGGAACAGGCCCTGGCCGAAGGTGCGCGCATACATCTGGCCGTCCGGCCCGGGCTCCACCTCCAGCGGCCGTTGCAGCTTCGCGCCGGTCGGATCGACCCGATCGAGCCGCCCGTCAGTATCGCGATACAACGCGCCCTGCACCACCACCCACAAGCGGTTACTCGCGTCCTCGGTCATGCCGACCACGTCGCCGCGCAGTCCCGATATCACGTGCTCGACCGTGCCGGCCACCGGATCGAGCCGGTCGACACGGCCGCCGCGCTGGCCCACCCACACATGGCGACCGTCCTTGCCGCGCGCCATCGTGGTCGCGATCGCGTCGCGCAAACTGGACGGGTCGTCCGGCATGTGGGTGAAGCGGCTGAAGCGGTTCCAGCCCGGCCCCAGGTACGCCACGCCGCCGTCGTACAGCACCGCCCACAGGCCGCCTTCGCGATCGACCATCAGCTGCCATACCCAGGTACCGGGCAAGTTGCCGTAGAGCACCGGCTGGTCGGCCACCGCGGTCACCGGCCCGCCCGGGCGCGCCTGCAGGAACAGGCCCCTCTGCGTGCCGACCCACAGGCGGCCGGCGTCGTCGCGCACGCTGCTCATCACGTTGGTGTCGGGAATCACGCCGGCGCCGAAGCGGCGTGCCACGCCGTCGGCGCCGACGATCCACAGACCGTCGGTGGCGGCGATGCGCACCTCGTCGCCGCTGCCGTCGATCCGCCACGCGTCGATGGTCCGCCGCGGTTCGGCCGAGGGCACACGCCGGATCGTGCCATCGGCCTCGCGCACGAACACGCCATGGCTGCTGCCGATCCACATCCGCTCGTGGCGATCCACGTACAGCGCGGCCACGGTGCCGACCGCGGCCGGGGTGGCGCCGAGCGGCGGATCGACCACGTGCTCGAAGCCGCCCTCGTCCGGACGCATCCGGTCGAGCCCGCCGGCGCTGCCCACCCACAAGCTGCCATCGGCGGTCTGCGCAACCGCCCATACCCTGTCGCTGGCCAGGCTGGCGGAGTCGGCCGGGTCGTGCCCCCAGTGGCGGAACGTACCGCGGGCCTCGTCGTAGCGGTTCAGGCCCGCGTTCAGGCCGGCGGCCCACAGCCGGCCCTGCCGATCGACCATCAGCGTGGCGATGCCGTTGTTGTACAACGAGCCCGGATCATTCTCGGCATGCCGGAACACCGTGAAGCCGACGCCGTCGAAGCGCGCCAGGCCGCCCTTGGTGCCGAACCAGATCGCACCGGCGCGATCCTGCGTCACGGCATAGACGCTGGTGCTCGGCAACCCGTCCGAGGTGTCGTAGCGACGGAACTGCGGGGTCGGCAGCGGATCGGCCTGCGTCGCGACAGCGGCGGGTGCCGGCACGCCTGACGCGGGCGCGGCCAGCCCGAGGGCCAGGACCAGCAAGACTGCCGAAAACATTCAGGTTGTCCCCTTCGGGCTTCCATGCACGCTTGCGCCGTATTGCATGCCGACGCAGCGCCATGCGTGGCGGTTGGCCGCCCCATGCCGGCCATCATGCCAAAACCGCCCAACCGGCGCGAGCGGGCCGGCCGGCCCACGGCTCAGGCCGGGGCGTCGCCCGCCGAAGCGACCACCCGCGCCAGCGCCGCCGCCAGCTGCTCGCCGCTGAGCGGCTTGCGCAGGAAGCCGTCCATGCCCGCCGCGCGCGCCTTCGCCTCGTCCTCGCTGCCCTGGCGCGCGGTCACCGCCACGATCGGCAGGTGCCGCCCGGCCGGCTCGCGCTGGCGGATCAGCCGCGCGATCTGGAAACC
>NZ_ATYF01000026.1:0-2408 GCF_000427545.1 Rhodanobacter sp. OR92
CGAAAGGTCACGGGGCGATCACCGAAACGGTGGTCGGCAAGGTGAAGATCTTTGACAGTGTGCGCAGGTGAATTGTGTGGACGTCTTGTGCTGGAGGGTTGCGACCTGTCCAAGCAATGCAAGCGTCCCACCAAGTAAAAAGTCAGTAATGAGTTTTGATTGGTTGGGAACATACGCTTCAGAAAGATAGATCGACTTCGGTTGATCGAAAACTTAAGTGAAGAGTTTGATCCTGGCTCAGATTGAACGCTGGCGGCATGCCTAACACATGCAAGTCGAACGGCAGCACAGAGGAGCTTGCTCCTTGGGTGGCGAGTGGCGGACGGGTGAGTAATGCATCGGGATCTACCCTGACGTGGGGGATAACCTCGGGAAACCGGGACTAATACCGCATACGTCCTACGGGAGAAAGCGGGGGACCTTCGGGCCTCGCGCGGCAGGACGAACCGATGTGCGATTAGCTAGTTGGCGGGGTAATGGCCCACCAAGGCGACGATCGCTAGCTGGTCTGAGAGGATGATCAGCCACACTGGGACTGAGACACGGCCCAGACTCCTACGGGAGGCAGCAGTGGGGAATATTGGACAATGGGCGCAAGCCTGATCCAGCAATGCCGCGTGTGTGAAGAAGGCCTTCGGGTTGTAAAGCACTTTTATCAGGAGCGAAATACCACGGGTTAATACCCTATGGGGCTGACGGTACCTGAGGAATAAGCACCGGCTAACTTCGTGCCAGCAGCCGCGGTAATACGAAGGGTGCAAGCGTTAATCGGAATTACTGGGCGTAAAGGGTGCGTAGGCGGTTACTTAAGTCTGTCGTGAAATCCCCGGGCTCAACCTGGGAATGGCGATGGATACTGGGTGGCTAGAGTGTGTCAGAGGATGGTGGAATTCCCGGTGTAGCGGTGAAATGCGTAGAGATCGGGAGGAACATCAGTGGCGAAGGCGGCCATCTGGGACAACACTGACGCTGAAGCACGAAAGCGTGGGGAGCAAACAGGATTAGATACCCTGGTAGTCCACGCCCTAAACGATGCGAACTGGATGTTGGTCTCAACTCGGAGATCAGTGTCGAAGCTAACGCGTTAAGTTCGCCGCCTGGGGAGTACGGTCGCAAGACTGAAACTCAAAGGAATTGACGGGGGCCCGCACAAGCGGTGGAGTATGTGGTTTAATTCGATGCAACGCGAAGAACCTTACCTGGCCTTGACATGTCCGGAATCCTGCAGAGATGCGGGAGTGCCTTCGGGAATCGGAACACAGGTGCTGCATGGCTGTCGTCAGCTCGTGTCGTGAGATGTTGGGTTAAGTCCCGCAACGAGCGCAACCCTTGTCCTTAGTTGCCAGCACGTAATGGTGGGAACTCTAAGGAGACTGCCGGTGACAAACCGGAGGAAGGTGGGGATGACGTCAAGTCATCATGGCCCTTACGGCCAGGGCTACACACGTACTACAATGGTCGGTACAGAGGGTTGCAATACCGCGAGGTGGAGCCAATCCCAGAAAGCCGATCCCAGTCCGGATTGGAGTCTGCAACTCGACTCCATGAAGTCGGAATCGCTAGTAATCGCGGATCAGCTATGCCGCGGTGAATACGTTCCCGGGCCTTGTACACACCGCCCGTCACACCATGGGAGTGGGTTGCTCCAGAAGGCGTTAGTCTAACCGCAAGGGGGACGACGCCCACGGAGTGGTCCATGACTGGGGTGAAGTCGTAACAAGGTAGCCGTATCGGAAGGTGCGGCTGGATCACCTCCTTTCAAGAAACGACGGCGTGAGTCTTCACGCAAGACGTCCACACAAGACACCTGTACTTCACGCGAAGGGTTTGCTTTACGCAACGTCCCTGTTGCGAAGAGCAGACATCAAGACCGGCCATCCATGGCCGGACTCTTCACAACAGCCGCTTCGAACGAGGCTTACGGCCACGTCAAGCGGGACCAGGTAGCTTGGCTCGCGGGTTCTGGGGTTCACCTTTCATGGGTCTGTAGCTCAGGTGGTTAGAGCGCACCCCTGATAAGGGTGAGGCCGGTGGTTCGAGTCCACCCAGACCCACCATGGGGCCATAGCTCAGCTGGGAGAGCACCTGCTTTGCAAGCAGGGGGTCGTCGGTTCGATCCCGACTGGCTCCACCACTCAAGCGCCGCGTGAAGTATCAGCACACACAAGATTTGAAGTCATCCGGCATTGAGGCCGGTGTGACGTTCTTTGAAAACANGTAAACGAGTGACAAGCGTCTTGGTTCGAACCGAACCGAGGCAAGTGTTAAGGCACGAAAACGAAGTAACTTGGCTGCACCTGAGGAGGGTGCATGCCCCGAGGCGACTTGGGGTTATATGGTCAAGCGACTAAGCGTATACGGTGGATGCCTTGGCAGTCAGAGGCGATGAAGGACGTGGCAGCCTGCGA